>NZ_JBXEJE010000038.1:0-103215 GCF_056820935.1 Streptomyces sp. Q2
TCATCCAGTTCTTCTCCGGCGTGAAGTGGAACTGGGGCCGGTAGGTCTCGGAGTACGGCGGGGTGTCGGCAGCGACGGCTGAAGGAGCCAGCGGCGCTGCGGACAGGGCGCAGACGGTCGCCACCGCCGCGATCATCCGGGTGCGGGCATGCCGGGATACACGTCCAGAGCTCATGGGATCTCCTGTGCCGCGGCCGTCCACACCGCGGAGCCTGCTGCCGGGCGCGGACCGACCGTACAAGTGACTCCTCGCCGACGCCGTCGTCCGCGGCGTCGACAAGGAGCGTCATCGTTGACTTGTGTCATCGATGACATCGAGTGGCCCGATGATGGAGGCAACCCGGCCGACGCGTCAACCGGTCCGGACGCGATGTGCCCCCGTGAGGCACCCCCACGCGGTTCGCCGGCTGTCAGGCCCCGTCGGCCGCGGCGAGCTGCGCCAACCGGCTCTGCCACGGCGGATTGGGACCGGCGACCGAGCAGGTCAGACCCGCGACCTGGGTGGCGAACCGGCAGGCGTCCTCGACATCACCGATGCGGAGTTCCGTCAGCCGGCCGCCGAGGAGGCCGCGTATGCCGAGGTGATGCAGCAGCCCGGCGGTGAAGGAGTCCCCCGCCCCGACCGTGTCGACGACGGTCGTCGTCACCGCGGGCACCTGAATCCGTTCGCCGTCGAGTGAGGCCAGGGCGCCGTCGGCACCGCGCGTGATCACGACGAGCCGCGCCCCGGCCTCGTGCCAGATGTCGCATGCCTGCTCGGGCGGCGTCCCCGGCAGCAGGAGCCCCAGGTCGTCCTCGCTCAGCCGGAGCACATCGGCGAGGGCGCACCAGTGCGCCAGCCGCGCACGGTAGACATCGGGATGGACGAGCAGTGGCCGGACATTCGGGTCGATGCTGATGGTCGCCCGGGGGGCGGCCGCCGCCAGGAAGTCCTCCACCACCGCCGCCCCGGGCTGCTGGACCAGGGCCAGGGATCCGGTGTGCACGCAGGCGGTTTCGGCAAGGTCCACCGGCGCCAACTCCTGTGCCGTCCACTGCCAGTCGGCCGTGTTCTGGGCATGGAAGGAGAACGCGGCCTGTCCCTCGGCGTCCAGTTCCGCCACGGCCAGTGTGCTGGGCTCGGCGGCCCGGACGGCACTCGACAGGTCCACTCCGGACGCCTCCAGGTGGGCCCGGAACAGGCGGCCGAACACGTCGCCGGACAGACGCGCGAGGAAACGGGCCGGAGTGCCGAGCCGGGCCAGGGCCACGGCCGTGTTCGCCGGTCCGCCTCCGGGCAGTACCCGCAGGGCTAGTTCGTTCGACGCGCTTGCGGATTCGGCGAACGCGTCCGCGACGCACTCCCCCAGGACGGTGATCTCACGCGGGCTCATGGGCTGCTCTTCTCTGACGAACGCTGACGAACGTGCGGGCAGGCCGGACGCGTCGTGGCGCGGCCGCCGGACGGCTACGAGCGGGCAACGGCCTCGGGGCGTTGCCGATTTGTGACGAGCACAGGGCATTGACGTTTCCGGGAGACGGAGTCCATCATCCTCGCCATGCGGTGTCAACGATGACATAAGTCAACGATGACACCACGGGGACGGCATGCTCCGATGCCGACCGCGCCGCTCGCAATCCCGCAGGAGTCGTTCATGCCTCGCACCGCTCGTCTGCCCATGTCCCTCCTCAGAGCCGCTGCGTGCACGGGCATCGCGGCCCTCACCCTGACGGCCTGCGGATCCGGCTCCGGATCGAGCTCCACCGGCACCGGCTCGGGCGAGGTCAAGGTCGGCCTGATCACCAAGACCGACACCAACCCGTTCTTCGTGAAGATGAAGGAGGGCGCGGAGAAGTCCGCGAAGGCCGAGGGCGTCACGCTCATGACCGCGGCCGGCAAGTTCGACGGCGACAACGCCGGTCAGATCACCGCCATCGAGAACATGGTCGCCTCCGGGGTGAAGGGCATCCTGATCACCCCGAGCGACTCCAAGGCCATCGTGCCCGCGATCGCCAAGGCCCGCGCCAAGGGCGTCCTGGTCATCGCCCTGGACACCCCGACCGAGCCGGAGAGCGCGGTCGACGCCCTCTTCGCCACCGACAACCTCAAGGCCGGCGAGCTGATCGGCCAGTACGCCAAGGCCGCCATGAAGGGCAAGACCGCCAAGATAGCCACCCTCGACCTGGCTCCGGGTGTGTCCGTCGGCGTCCAGCGGCACGACGGCTTCCTCAAGGGCTTCGGCATCGCGGAGAAGGACCCGGCGGTCGTCTGTTCCCAGGACACCGGAGGCGACCAGGCCAAGGGCCAGACGGCGATGGAGAACTGCCTCCAGAAGGAGCCCGGCATCAACGTCGTCTACACGATCAACGAGCCGGCCGCCCTGGGCGCGTTCACCGCGCTCAAGGCCAAGGGCCGGGAGAAGGACGTCCTGATCGTGTCCGTCGACGGCGGCTGCACCGGAACCCAGGCCGTCAAGGACGGCAAGATCGCCGCCACCTCGCAGCAGTACCCGCTGAAGATGGCCGCCGAGGGCGTCAAGGCCGTCGTGACGTACGCCAAGGACGGCAAGAAGGCGTCCGGTTACACCGACACGGGCGTCACCCTGATCTCCGACAAGGCGCAGGCCGGAGTCACGTCGAAGGACACCGGTTACGGCCTGGAGAACTGCTGGGGCTGAGCCGCCCCCGAGGCCGGCAGGCCTGAGCCTCTCCCCTCAGCGGGGCGGCCGCCCCTTCCTCCCTGACCGGGGCGGCCGCCCGCTCGTCCTCTTGTCCGCCGACCAGGGCGGGCAACGACTTGACGTCTTCCGACAAGGATTTCGCATGACAGCCACGACCTCGCCGTACGCCGAGATCACCGCACCCACCACGGCCCGCAGACTGCTCACGGCACCGACCACCGGCCCGCTGGTCGCTCTCCTCCTGGCCTGCGCCTTCTTCTCCCTCTCGACCGACCAGTTCCTCACGGGCGGCAACTTCTCGCTGATCGTGCAGCAGGTCATGGTCGTCGGCACCCTCGCCATCGGACAGACCCTGATCATCCTCACGGCGGGCATCGACCTGTCGTGCGGTGCCGTGATGGCGTTCGGCAGCATCGTGATCGCCAAGATGGCCGCCGAGGGCTCCCTGCCCCCGCTCGTCGCCATCGCCCTGGGCCTGGTGGTCTGCGGCGGGTTCGGGCTGCTCAACGGGCTGCTGGTGCAGAAGATCCCGCTGCCGCCGTTCATCGTCACCCTCGGCATGCTCAACGTGGCGTTCGCGCTGACCCACATCTACTCCGAGGAGCAGACGGTCACCAACCTGCCCGGCCCGCTCACGGCCCTCGGGCAGACCTTCCCGCTCGGCCACACCGACATCACGTACGGCTCCCTGGTCACCATCGCCCTGTTCCTCCTGCTCGCCTACACCCTCAGCAGCACCGGCTGGGGCCGGCACGTCCACGCGCTGGGCGACAGCCCGGAGGCGGCGCGGCTGAACGGCATCCGCACCTCCCGGCTGGCCATCGGCGTCTACACCGTGGCCGGTCTCCTCTACGGCATCGCCGCCCTGCTGCTCATCTCCCGCACCGGAGTCGGCGACCCCCAGGCGGGACAGACCGACAACCTCGACAGCATCACCGCCGTGGTCCTCGGCGGCACCAGCCTCTTCGGCGGACGCGGATCGGTCCTGGGCACCTTCATCGGCGTCCTCATCGTCGGTGTCTTCCGCAACGGCCTGCAGCTGATGGGCGTCGCCTCCATCTACCAGACCCTGATCACCGGAGTCCTGGTGATCCTCGCGGTGACCGTCGACCAGCTCTCCCGGAAGAAGGCCCGATGACTGCCACCTCCCCCACCCCCGTGCTGCAGGCCCGCGGTCTGGTCAAGCGCTACGGCCATGTCACCGCCATCGACGGCGCCGACTTCGACCTGCTGCCCGGCGAGGTCCTCGCCGTCATCGGCGACAACGGAGCGGGCAAGACCAGCCTGATCAAGGCGCTCACCGGCGCGGTCACCCCCGACGCGGGCGAGATCCGTCTCCACGGCGAGCCCATCACCTTCTCCGGGCCGCAGAGCGCACGCGCCCACGGCATCGAGACGGTCTATCAGGACCTCGCCGTGGCCGCCTCCATGGACATCGCCTCGAACATGTTCCTCGGACGCGAGCTGCGCCGCCCCGGCGCCCTCGGCAGTGTCTTCCGCATGCTGGACAAGAAGCGCATGCGCCAGGAGGCCGCCGAGCACATGGCCGACCTGAAGATCGGTCTGCGCTCGCTGACGCAGGCCGTGGAGACGCTCTCCGGCGGACAGCGGCAGGCCGTCGCGGTCGCCCGCTCCGTCGCCTGGGCCCGCAGCGTCGTCGTCATGGACGAACCCACCGCCGCCCTCGGCGTCAAGGAGTCCGGTCAGGTCCTGGACCTCATCCGCCGCGTCCGGGACAAGGGCATGCCGGTCGTCCTGATCAGCCACAACATGCCGCACGTCTTCGAGATCGCCGACCGGATCCACGTCCACCGGCTGGGCCGGCGGGCCGCCGTGATCAAGCCCTCCGACTACTCCATGGCGGAGGTCGTCGCCATCATGACCGGCGCACTCACCGTCGACGAGGCCGGAGATACTGTCGTAGCGGATTCCAAGGCGGCCAAGGCCGCGGGCGTCCAGGCCACCTGACGTAGGACTGAAGCACTCACCGATTCCGGCCGAGGCCGCGGCCGGAACCGACGAGCACAGGAGACCGTTTCCTCCATGGCAGCGAACCGCCGCCCCACCCTGGCAGACGTCGCCCGCGAAGTGGGCGTCAGCGCCAAGACCGTGTCCCGCGTCCTCAACGAGGACGGCCCCGCCTCGGCGCAGACCCGGCAGCAGGTTCTCGCCGCCGTGGCCAAGCTCGGCTTCCAGCCGAACCTCATGGCCCGCAACATCCGTGTCGGTGGACCCGACACCACCATCGGACTGGTCATCCCGGACCTCGGCAACCCGTTCTTCGGAGCCGTGGCCCGCAGCATCGAGGACACCGTCCGCGACCGCGGCCTGACCCTGCTCATGGGCTCCTCCGCGGACGACCCGGACCGCGAACGCGCGCTGACGGACAAGTTCCTCGCCCGCCGCATCAGCATCCTGCTGGTCGTGCCGTCCGTCGGCGCCGACCACTCCTACCTCAAGACCCACCGCGCCACGGGCCTGCCCGTCGTCTTCGTCGACCGGCCCGGTGTGGGTCTGGCCACGGACAGCGTCGTCAGCTCCAACCGCGCGGGCGCCCACGACGGCGTGGCCCATCTGATCGCGCACGGGCACCGGCGCATCGGCTTCATCGGCGACCTGCCCACCAAGCTCTACACACGCCGCGAGCGACTGGCCGGCTACCGCACCGCGCTGCAGGAGGCCGGCCTCCCCGCCGACCGCTCCCTGGTCACCAACGCCCATGACCAGCACGGCGCCTCCGCCACGACCGCCCAGCTCCTCGACCTGGCGGATCCCCCCACCGCCCTGTTCGCCGGCAACAACATCGTCGCGCTGGGGATCATCGCCGAACTCGCCCGCAGCAAGCGCAAGGACGTCGCCGTCGTCGCCTTCGACGACGTGGAGCTCGCCGAGGCACTCGAGCCGGCCCTGACCGTCGTCGCCCAGGACGCCGAGGAGATCGGCAGAACGGCGGCGACCACCGCCCTGGCCCGCCTGGACGGCGACCGCTCCCGCGCCCGCACGATCACCGTGCCCACCCGGCTGATCGTCCGGGGCTCGGGGGAGCGGCCGGCTCCAGCGCTGCGAGGGGCATGACCCCCCGCCACCGGGTGGGCAGGTGCACGGCTCAGGCCCAGGCGGTCACCGGCAGGAACGAACTGTCCTGCCGGAACAGGTCCGTCCCGTCGGTGCGGTCCACGCGCAGTTGGTAGTTGTAGTGGCGCAGGTAGTAGCCCGGGTAGTTGTACGACTCGAAGCGCAGTGAGCCGCTCGCCGTACCGGTGCGGGCCATGAACGTGGCGTCCTTGGCGAAGGTCGACGTCCCGTCGTTCGCGTCGAAGCGGCCGCGGAAGTCCCAGTGGCGCAGGTATTTGCCGGAGGCGTCCCGGAACGAGTAGGCGTTCGCGTCGGCGAGGCCGGCGACGACCGTGAAGGTGGACGCCTGCTTCTCGGCCGTGGTGCTGGAGGTGCTCACCACGGGGAGGTTGAGCAGGGACGACTGGGTCTGCCAGTAGCGGGTGGAGAAGTTGGCGGAGCGGAAGGAGCGGGTGACGTTCTTCGCCAGGGCCGGGCCGCCCGACACCGTCTCCTTGATGACCGTGAAGTGGCGCGCCGTACCGGAGACGACGGGCAGTGCGGCCGGGGCGGACCAGGTGGCGAAGGTGTCGTAGCTGTCGCTGTAGTAGTAGGTGCCGTCGCCGTAGCCGTCGAAGAAGATCCGCCAGTCGCCGTTGTCGAGCTGCACCAGCGCCGGGCCCTCGCGGTAGCTGCCCCAGCCCGCCCAGTCGCCGGTGCGGCTGATCGTGTAGGGGCCGGTGAGCTTGGACGCCGTCGCGTACTCGATGTACTTCGCCGTCTCGTTCTTCGTGAAGGCGTGGTAGGTCGAGCCGATCTTCACGATGTACGTGTCGATGTGGTTGGCGCCGATGCCGGACAGGGCGACCGGTGAACTCCACGCGGTGAGGGCGGAGTTGGTGGCCTTCAGCAGGTACGGGGTGAAGATCCACTCGTCGTTGGCCGTCGAGCAGGACACGATGACGTTCACACTGCCGTCGCTGTCGACGAACCACTCCGGCGCCCAGGCCCGGGACAGGTTGGTGATCGGCACCGTGTAGTCGTACAGGAAGGTCCAGTTGAGCCGGTCGGAGCTGCGGGCGAAGCCGATCGTGGTGCTCGGGTCCTGCCAGGTGTGGGTCGTGTAGGTGATGTAGTAGTAGCCGTCGGTGTGCTTGAACACGCTCGCGTCGCGGATGCGGTTGCTGGGCGGGGTGTAGGCGGACGACTTGGCCAGCCGGAAGTCGGTGGCGTCGTCGGACTGGTACACGTTCACGGTGCCGTCGTTGCTGTTGAGGAACGGCACGATGGTGTAGCGGGTCGCGGAGCCGCTCGGCGGCGCGGCGGCCGAGGCGGTGCCGAGCAGTCCGGGCATCTCGCCCAGGACGAGCGCCGAGGCGGGCAGGACGGCCATCGCCCGCAGCAGGGTGCGGCGCGACGGCGCGGGGGGTCGTGTGGACACGGGCGGCTCTCCCTCGGACACAAACACATGCGGCTCTGACGTTCGATATTCCGAACCAGGTTCGGAAAGTCGATCGAAAGGTAGGGCCGAGGGTGGGGCGCGTCAATGGTTCGCGCAGGACTTCTGAGGCCTGTGGGAAAGCTGTGGTGTGCACCGATGCGGCGCACGGGTCGAGTGCTGTCCGCCCGGGCATTCCGCCGCACCCCCGCCGGACGTTACCGTTCGGTAGACAACGCCCTCCCGGAGGTGTCCCGCATGACGCTCGATCGTTCCGAAGGCCTCGCGGAGTCGGCCCGTGCGCTCGCCGGCGGGGAGGTGACGTCCCGGTCGCTCGTGGAGCGGGCGCTGGCGCGGATCGAGGCGACGCAGACGACGCTGAACGCCTTCAGGATCGTCCGGACCGAGGCGGCGCTCGCCGAGGCGGAGGCCGCGGACAGGGAACTGGCCGCCGGCGTGCGCAAGCCGCTCCTCGGGGTGCCCGTGGCGGTCAAGGACGACATGGACGTGGCGGGCGAGCCGACCGCGTTCGGCTGCCGGGGCGAGTTCCCGCCGGTCACCGAGGACGGCGAGGCGGTACGGCGGCTGCGCGCGGCCGGAGCCGTGATCGTCGGCAAGACCAACACCTGCGAGTTCGGGCAGTGGCCGTTCACCGAAGGGCCCGCCTTCGGCGCGACCCGCAACCCGTGGAGCACGGAGCACACGCCGGGCGGCTCCTCGGGCGGTTCGGCCGCCGCCGTCGCCGCCGGTCTGGTGCCCGCCGCGCTCGGCTCGGACGGAGCCGGTTCCGTGCGGATTCCGGCCTCCTGGACCCATCTCGTCGGCATCAAACCGCAGCGCGGCCGGATCTCCACCTGGCCGCGCGGCGAGTCCTTCCAGGGCATCACGGTCAACGGCACGCTGGCCCGTACGATCGCCGACGCGGCCCTGCTGCTGGACGCGGCGGCCGGCAACCACGAACGGGACCCGCACCGGCCGCCGGCCGTCGACGCCCTGCGAGCGACGAAGCGCGACCCCGGCCGGCTGCGCGTCGCGCTCTCCCTGAAGCCGCCGTTCACCGCCCTGCCCGCCCGGCTCCGGCCGGAGGTGCGCGCCCGGGTCGTCCAACTCGCCGAGAAGCTGAGTGACTTGGGGCACGACGTCGAGGAGGCCGATCCGCCCTACGGCCAGATCGGCCTGACCTTCGTGCCCCGCGCCACCGCCGGTATCGCCGAGCGCGTCCGCGAGGCGCCCTTCCCCACCCTGCTCGACCGCCGCACCCGCGACGCCGCCCGGCTGGGCGGGCTGCTCGGCGGGGTGCCGCTGCGGGCGGCGCGACGCGCGGAGGCGGTCCTGCACCGGCGTATCGGCGCGTTCTTCACGACGTACGACGTGATCCTCGCGCCGACCACGGCCGCTCCCCCGCCCCGCATCGGCGCGCTGCTGAGCCTGGGGGGCCTGGCCACCGACCGCGCGATGATCGCGGCCTGCCCGTACGCCTGGCCGTGGAACGTGCTGGGCTGGCCCGGGGTGAACGTCCCCGCCGGTTTCGTGGGCGGCGGCCTGCCGGTCGGCGCCCAGTTGCTCGGACCGGCGAACAGTGAACCGCTGCTGCTCTGCCTCGCCGCGCAGCTGGAGGCGGAACTGCGCTGGCACTCGGCGTGGCCTTCGGAGCACGCGGTCACGGACTCCCCGGCCGCGTAACGGCGTTCGGCCCGTACCCTGTGACCATGGACGACGCGTCGATGGTCGGGCTGATGGGGCGGGTCACGGGGGCGATCGGGCCCGGGCTGGTCGGCGAGGTGATCGTCCGGGTGCGCGGCGGCGCCGAACACTTCCTCGCCTACCCCGCCACCGGCACGGACCGCATCGAGCGGGGCACCGTGGTCATGGTCGTGGAGTACCTGCCGCCGAGAACGGTCTACGTCCAGGCGGCGTACGACAGTTGAGCCCGCTCCCCCGCAGGTGAGACCGGGTTTGTATCAAGGTTTCGACAAGGATGGGTCAGCGCCTGTACCCAGGGCGTCGCACAGGCGCACACTCCCTTCGTTCGGTGCCGAAAGGGCACCATCCAAAGGGGGCGTATGCCGATGGTTGTCGGCGTCGTTGCGGGGGTGGCGGTTGCCGCCGTCCTCGTTCTGATCGGTCTGTTCAAGATGATGTGGCGTGTCGCGGAACCGAACGAGGCACTGATCATCTCCGGCTCCAAGCACAAGACGGAGGGCCTCGAGGCGGGCATGGGCTTCCGTATCGTCACCGGACGCGGCACGCTCGTGCTGCCCGGAGTGCAGGCGGTGCGCAAGCTCTCGCTCGACCTGAACGAGACCGAACTGCATGTGGACTGCGTGACCCACCAGGGCATTCCGCTCAAGGTGCGGGGCGTGGTCATCTTCAAGGTGGGCGACGACTTCGTGTCGATCGCGAACGCGGGCCGCCGTTTCCTCGACCAGCAGAAGCTGATGTCCGAGCGGGTGCACAACGTCTTCGCCGGTCATCTGCGCTCCATCGTGGGCGGGTTGACGGTCGAGGACATGATCCGCGACCGGGAGAAGCTCACCGGGCAGACCCGGGCGGCCTGCGGCACCGAGATGGAGAAGCTGGGCCTGATCGTCGACTCGCTGCAGATCCACGAGATCGAGGACCCGACCGGGTACATCCAGAACCTGGCGATGCCGCACGCGGCGGCCGTCCAGCGGGACGCGCGGATCGCGCAGGCGGAGGCGAACCGGCTGGCCACCGAGGCCGAGCAGCAGTCGTACGCGCGGATGGCCGAGGCGACCCGGGACAGCGAGATCCTCCAGGCCGGCTACCAGGCCGAGCGGGACAAGGCGGGGGCCAAGGCCCGCCAGGCCGGACCGCTCGCCGACGCCGCCGCCCGGCAGGAAGTCGTCGTCCAGGAGACGAGGGTCTCCGAGCTGGAGGTGCAGCGGCGTGAGCAGCAGCTCCAGGCGGACGTCCGCAAGCCGGCCGACGCGCAGGCCTACGAGAAGCGCACGATGGCCGAGGCGGAGCGCGACGCACGCATCTCCGCGGCCCAGGCCAAGGCGAAGGAGACGGAGCTGGCGGCCGCGGCCGAAGCCACCCGGGTCAAGACGGCCGCGGGCGCCGAGGCCGAGGCGACCAGGGCCCGGGGCACCGCCATGGCGGCGGCCACCCGTGCCACCGGCGAGGCCGAGGCGGCCGCGGCACAGGCCAGGGGCCTCGCGGAGGCCGAGGCGGCCAAGGCCAAGGGGCTCGCGGAGGCGGACGCCATCAAGGCCCGCGCCGCCGCCCTCGCCGAGAACCAGGAGGCCGTCGTCGCCCAGCAACTCGCCGAGAACTGGCCGGAGATCGTCAGGGCCGGCGCGTCCGCCTTCGGCAGCGTCGACAACATGGTGGTGCTCAACGGCGCCGACGGCATGGCGGAGATGCTCACCAAGGCGCTCACCATGGGCGGCACGGGCCTTGGCCTTGCCCGCCAGCTGCTGGCCTCGATGAACCAGAACGGGCAGGCCGTGAACGGGACTTCGTCCCTCAACGGAGTCGTGCCGCCGCCCCTCCAGAAGGTGCCGGTGGAGAAGGACGGGGGATGACGGCGAGGGGTGCGAGAACCGGCTCGGAGGCGCGGGCTCTAACGTTGCGTCCGTGACTGCGTCTACCGAAGAGAACGTCCCCGGCCGGTTCGGCCCCTCCGCCACGACCGAGGCCGACCCCCGCGAGGTGGGCCGGGTGCGCACGGAGTACTCGCCCGCGCACGACGGGGACCCGGATCCCGGCGAGATCGTCTGGACCTGGGTCCCCTACGAGGAGAACGACGGCCGGGGCAAGGACCGCCCCCTGCTGGTCGTCGCCCGCGAGGCCGGCGGCACCTTCCTGGCCGTCCAGCTGTCGAGCAAGCGGCACGACGGCGACCGGGAGTGGGTGCCGATCGGCAGCGGGCCCTGGGACCGGTCGGGGCGGGACTCGTGGGTCGACGTGGACCGCGTACTGCGGCTGCACGAGGCCGGCATGCGCCGCGAGGCGTGCGCCCTGGACCGGATGCGCTTCAACCTCGTCCGGCACCGGCTACGGGAGCGCTACGGCTGGAGCTGACGGCCGGCGGTCCGGGAAGCCGCCGGGCCGCTCTCGCCGATCGCCTCGAACAAACCGATCCCCTCGAACGACGTGAGGCGCGCGGTCGCGCGGTCACAGCACGACCCCCGTGCGCTCTGTGACCGCGCGACCTCCCCCGTCGTGCTGACACACGCATCCTGAGCGATTCTGGTCTTGCCGTGCAACGGAGTTTTCCGGGCCGGACGTGCCCGGAAAACAACTCGAAAACACCCCGGAAACGGAGATTCTCGGCCCCTATTGCGACGATGTGTACCCTTGTGCGATCGCACGCGAGGGTCTTGGGTGGGACGAGTGACGCCGGCCCGCCCCATCAGACCGCGGGCCGGTGACATGGTGGAATCTCAGGAGGATCCCGACATGTCCCATACGCCGAGTGACTGTACGGAGCCCCGTACCGCTGTCACCGAAGCCGAGGTGGAGGCCCTGGTCCGGGGCATCTGCTTCAAGACCGGACCACCCCGCACCGTCGGGGTCGAAGTGGAATGGCTCGTCCATGAGCTGCGTACACCGCAGCTCCCCGTGACACCCGAACGGCTCGAAGCGGCCTACGCCGCACTGCGTACCGTGCCCCTGAGGTCGGCGCTCACCATTGAGCCCGGCGGCCAGCTGGAACTGAGCTCGCCGCCCGCCGCCTCCCTGATGGAGTGCATCGGTACCGTCTCCGCCGACCTGACCGCCGTCCGCGCGGTGCTGGCCGAGGACGGCCTGGGCCTCGTGGGCATCGGCCAGGACCCCTGGCACACGCCCCGCCGGTTCCTGCGGGAGCCGCGCTACGACGCCATGGAGACCTGCCTCGACCGCACCGGCCCGGCCGGCCGCGCCATGATGTGCACCTCCGCCTCCGTCCAGGTGTGCCTGGACGCCGGTCACGAGGAGCCCGGGCCGCTCGGTCTCGGGCGGCGCTGGTGGCTGGCGCACCAGCTGGGGGCGGTCCTGGTGGCCGCGTTCGCGAACTCCCCGGCGGCCGGGCACGAGCCCACCGGCTGGCTCTCCAGCCGCCAACTGCTGTGGATGGACATCGGCCCCGGCCGCGCAGGCGCACCCCCGCTCGACGTCGATCCGCGGACCGCCTGGGCCCGGCACGTGCTGGACGCCCCGGTGATGTGCGTACGGCGGGACGGCGGCCCGTGGGACGTGCCCGAGGAGCTGACCTTCCGGGAGTGGACCAGGTCGTCGGCGCCGAGGCCGCCGACCCGGGAGGACCTCGACTACCACGTCAGCACACTGTTCCCGCCGGTCAGACCGCGCGGCCATCTCGAACTGCGCATGATCGACGCCCAGCCCGGCGACGACGGCTGGATCGTGCCGCTGGCGGTGACGACGGCGCTCTTCGACGACCCCGAGGCAGCCGAGACCGCCTACCGGGTCGTGAAGCCGCTGGCCGAACGGGCCCTGTCGCTGCCCGCGCCGCACAATCCGCTGTGGATCGACGCGGCCCGCCACGGCCTGACCGACCCCGAGCTCCACGAGGCGGCCGTCGCGTGCTTCGAGGCGGCCCTTCAGGCCCTGCCCCGGCTCGGCGCCACCGCCGAGGTCACCGCGGCCGTCGCGGCGTACCGGGACCGGTACGTCGTCCCCGGCCGCTGCCCCGCCGACGACCTGCTCGAACACCTGCGCGGCACGGATCGCCCCACGTCCCGGCTCGGCTCGGCCGAGGGGACCTCCACCGCCCACGGGAAGGACATCCGCACATGAGCGACCCCGCCCTCGACACCGAACCCGTCGTCGACGAGGCCGTCGATGCCGATGCGCTCCGCGACCGGGCGCTGACCACCCTGACCACCGCCCGCGACCGTACGACGCTGCTGACCAGCTGCGTGGAGGAGCCGGACCTGACCGCGCAGCACTCCCCGCTGATGTCGCCGCTGGTGTGGGACCTCGCCCACATAGGCAACCAGGAGGAGCAGTGGCTGCTGCGGGCCGTCGCCGGGCAGGAGGCGATACGGCCCGAGATCGACAGCCTCTACGACGCCTTCGAGCACCCGCGCTCGGAGCGGCCCTCGCTGCCGCTGCTGGCGCCCGCCGAGGCCCGCGCGTACGCGGCCGAGGTGCGCGGCAGGGTGACGGGCGTGCTGGAGCGCACCGCGTTCCACGGGACGCGGCTGACGGAGGCGGGCTTCGCCTTCGGGATGATCGCGCAGCACGAACAGCAGCACGACGAGACCATGCTGATCACCCATCAGCTCCGCAAGGGCCCACAGGCCCTGACCGCCCCCGACCCGGACCCGGTACCGCTGTTCACCGGACCGGCCGAAGTCCTCGTCCCCGGCGGCCCGTTCACGATGGGCACCTCCACCGAGCCGTGGGCACTGGACAACGAACGCCCGGCGCACCGGCGTGAGGTGGCGCCGTTCTCCATCGACACGACTCCGGTGACGAACGGCGCGTACCAGGCGTTCATCGAGGACGGCGGCTACGACGACGAGCGCTGGTGGACGGCGGCCGGCTGGGCGCACATCCGCCGCAACTCCATCCACGCGCCGCTGTACTGGAGCCGCGACGGCAGGCAGTGGCTGCGGCGCCGCTTCGGCGTGACCGAGGTCGTCCCGCCCCACGAGCCGGTGCTGCACGTGTGCTGGTACGAGGCCGACGCGTACGCCCGCTGGGCCGGGCGCAGGCTGCCCACCGAGGCCGAGTGGGAGAAGGCCGCACGGCATGACCCCGCCGGCGACCGTTCGACGCGTTACCCGTGGGGCGACGCGGACCCCGCGCCCGAGCACGCCAACCTGGGACAGCGGCATCTGCGCCCGGCGCCGTCCGGCAGCTATCCGGAGGGCGAGTCCCCCCTCGGGGTACGGCAGTTGATCGGTGACGTGTGGGAGTGGACGGCCAGCGACTTCCTGCCGTACCCGGGCTTCACGGCGTTCCCGTACAAGGAGTACTCGGAGGTCTTCTTCGGCCCCGACCACAAGGTGCTGCGCGGCGGTTCGTTCGCCGTGGACGCGGTGGCCTGCCGGGGCACGTTCCGCAACTGGGACCTCCCGATCCGGCGGCAGATCTTCTCCGGGTTCCGCACGGCCCGCTCGGAGGCCGTCTGATGTGCCGTCACCTGGCCTATCTGGGCCCCGAGGAGCCGCTCGGCCGGATCCTCGTCGAGCCGCCGCACAGTCTGTACCGGCAGTCGTGGGCGCCGAGGCGGCAGCGGTACGGCACGGTCAACGCCGACGGTTTCGGCGTCGGCTGGTACGCCGAGGGGGATCCGGCACCGGCCCGGTACCGGCGGGCCGGGCCCATCTGGGCGGACCAGTCGCTCGCCGACCTGGCCCGGGTGGTCCGCTCGGGGGCCGTGCTCGCCGCCGTACGGGACGCGACCCTGGCGGGTGCGGACGCGGAGGCCGCGGCGGCGCCGTTCGCCGCGGGCCCCTGGCTGTTCAGCCACAACGGCGCGGTCAAGGGCTGGCCGCACTCCCTCGCGCCCCTCACCCGGACCCTGCCCGCCGCCGACCTGCTGTCCCTGGAGGCGCGCAACGACTCGGCGCTCGTGTGGGCCCTGGTCCTCGCCCGGCTGCACGGCGGCGACCAGGAGGGTCAGGCGCTGGCCGACACGGTCCTGGAGGTCGCCGCGGCGGCCCCCGACTCCCGGCTCAACCTGCTGCTCACCAACGGGGAGAGCATCACCGCGACGGCCTGGGGCGACACCCTCTGGTACCTCTCGGAGCCCGGCCGCCGCACCGTCGTGGCCTCCGAGCCCTACGACGACGACCCGCACTGGCAGGAGGTCCCCGACCGCACCCTGCTCGCGGCGAGCCGCACGGACGTGCTGCTCACCCCGCTGAAGGAACCGAGCGCCGCCCTGCCACCCGCACCCGCGAAGGAGCCCCGCACGTGAGTCCGTTCCTTCTCACCCGCACCCTGCCCGAGGACGCCACCGAGGCCGCCCTGCGCGCCGACGTCCTCCAGGGCCTGACCCGCACCCCGAAGACACTGCCGCCGAAGTGGTTCTACGACGCCCACGGCAGCGAGCTGTTCGAGCAGATCACCGAACTGCCCGAGTACTACCCGACCCGCGCCGAACGGGAGATCCTGGTCGCCCGTTCCGGGGAGATCGCCGCCGCGACGGGCGCCCGCACCCTGATCGAGCTGGGCTCCGGCTCCTCGGACAAGACCCGCCACCTTCTCGACGCCCTCGCCGAACTGCACACGTACGTCCCTGTCGACGTCAGCGAGAGCGCGCTCACCCAGGCCGGGCACGCGCTCATCTCCGAGCGCCCCGCCCTCCAGGTCCACGCCCTCATCGCCGACTTCACCGCGCGGCTGGCCCTGCCGGACACGCCCGGCCCCCGGCTGCTGGCGTTCCTCGGCGGCACGATCGGCAACCTGCTGCCCGCCGAGCGGGCCGCGTTCCTCGCCTCGGTCCGCGCCCTGCTCTCCCCCGGTGACGCGCTGCTGCTCGGCACGGACCTGGTCAAGGACGAGAAGGTCCTGGTCAGGGCGTACGACGACGGGGCCGGGGTGACGGCCGCGTTCAACAAGAACGTGCTGAGCGTCGTCGACCGTGAGCTGGGCGCCGACTTCGATCCCGCGGCCTTCGACCACGTGGCCCTGTGGGACGCCGAGAACGAGTGGATCGAGATGCGGCTGCGCTCCCGTACGGCACAGACCGTGAAGATCCCCGCGCTCGACCTGGCGGTCGACTTCGCGGCGGGCGAGGAGCTGCGCACCGAGGTGTCGGCCAAGTTCCGCAAGGAAGGCGTACGCGCCGAACTGTCCACGGCGGGTCTCGATCTGGCCCACTGGTGGACGGACGAGGAGGGCCGGTTCGCCCTGTCGCTGAGCGTGGCGCGGTGACAGCGTGCCACGGGCCGTCTCGCGCTCCGCCACGGCTTGGGGCACGGTGGAGTGACGCGCGCCCGGACGCGCCCGGACACGCCCGTCACCGGTGACACCGCCGTCACCGCGGAGAGGAGCCCCGCATGTCGAACCACACCTACCGGGTCACGGAGATCGTCGGCACCTCGCCCGACGGTGTCGACCAGGCCGTCCGCAACGGAATCTCCCGCGCCTCGCAGACCCTTCGCAACCTCGACTGGTTCGAGATCACCCAGGTGCGGGGCCAGATCGAGGACGGGCAGGTCGCGCACTGGCAGGTCGGCCTGAAGGTCGGCTTCCGCCTGGAGGAGTAGGACTGACGGCCCCCGCGTCCCGTCGGGGCCTCAGGTCCGGCCCTCCCCCTCCTGCGCCACCTTCAGCGCGGCCGAGTCGGCCGCCCAGCGTGCCCGTACGACGGTGAATCCCGCCCGTTCGGCGTCCTGGCACACCAGCTCGTCGTCGTCCACGAGCACCCTGATCTCACGGGTGCGGGCGAGCCGGCCGAGGATCTCCAGCTTGGTGCGCCGGGCGGGCCGGCGGTCGTGGTTGCGCCTCATGTACACGCGCCCCTCGGGCAGTTCGTGCGCGGCGAGCCACTCGAGCGTGTCCCGCCGGCAGCGCTCGGGCCGCCCGGTGAGGTAGACGACCTCGCACTCCCGGGCGTTCTCCAGGACCAGTGCGATGCCCTCGGCGAGGGGCGGATCCTCGGGCGCGGCCGCGAAGAAGGCGTCCCAGTCGCGGGGTTTGCTCTCCAGGAACCGCTGCCGGTGGGCCGTGTCGGCGAGGGTGTTGTCCAGGTCGAACACGGCGAGCGGGCGTGTGCTGCTGTCGGTCACACCGCCCACCCTAAACGGACGGCGCACCCCGGCAACCTTCGCGCTCCGGGCGGCCACTGCTGTGCGACATGGCATG
Source organism: Streptomyces sp. Q2 (assembly GCF_056820935.1). Lineage (NCBI taxonomy): Bacteria > Bacillati > Actinomycetota > Actinomycetes > Kitasatosporales > Streptomycetaceae > Streptomyces > Streptomyces sp. Q2. Next base: position 16,945 of record NZ_JBXEJE010000038.1, read on the forward strand.
CACGGCAAAGGCGGGAGACCTCATGCGCAAGACGTCTGTCTGGACGGCGGCACTGGTGAGCGCGGCGCTGTGGACGGGATTAGGGCCGGTGGGCGAGGCGTCCGCCGCGGCGACGCTGATCGTGGCGCCCAACGGCAGCGACACCGCGCCGGGGACCCTCGCCCAGCCCCTGCGGACGATCCAGCGGGCCGTCGACCTGGCCAGGCCGGGCGACTCCATCGCCGTACGCGGGGGCACCTACGCCCTCACCGACAACATCACCATCACCACGTCGGGCACCGCGTCCCTGCCCATCACCCTGGGCTCCTACCAGGGCGAGCGAGTCGTCGTCGACGGCGATCAGCTGCCCGCCAGCCACACGCCCGTCGGCGGCAGCATCGCGCGCGCCGACCGCGGGGCGATCCATCAGGAGGCGTCGTACTGGCGGATCTCGGACCTGGAGATCGTGAACGGGCCGTACGGCGTGTACTGCGACGGCTGCAACGGCAATGTCTTCGCGCGCCTGAAGACCCACGACAACTACGAGTCCGGCTTCCAGCTCCAGGGCGCCTCCAGCAACAACCAGATCCTGAACCTCGACAGTTACGCCAACCGCGACCCGCGCAAGAACGGCGAGAGCGCGGACGGTCTCGCCATCAAGGAGGGCACCGGGACGGGCAACGTGGTGCGGGGCGCCCGGCTGTGGAACAACGTCGACGACGGCTTCGACAACTGGAAGTTCACCTCGCCGGTCGTTGTCGAGAACACGGTCGCGTACGGCAACGGCTTCAACCGCTGGGGTTTCCCGGACTTCGCGGGGGACGGCAACGGCTTCAAGCTCGGCGGCGGCAGCCCGGCCCCGGCGGTGGCCCACACCCTCCGCAACAGTGTGGCCTTCAAGAACGCGGCGCACGGCATCACGGACAACGGCAACACCGGCGCGCTCGCCCTGACCCGCAACTCGACCTACGGCAACACGGGGACGGGCTTCGACGTCGACGTCTCGGGCGGCAAGGCAGTCCTCACCGCCAACCTTTCGGTGGCCGACGCACGTGCCGTGGCGCTCGGCTCGGCCACCGTGTCCAGCGGCAACTCCTGGAACCTGGGCGGTACCTGGAACGCGGCCTCGGTCCTGAGCACGGATTCGGCTCCCCTCACGGGCGCGCGAGCGGCGGACGGTTCCCTGCCGTCGGCACCGTCGTTCCTCGTCCCGCGGAGCGGGGCGGCCATCGGGGCACGGTTCTGACGCGAAGGGCACCCCGGCGGCGCCGGGTGATCACCGCAGGCCGCATGCTTGTCCCATGCCTTCGACGCCCCGTACGCGCCTGACCGGCTCCGGATCCGGTTCCTGCACCCTCGTCGTCTGCCGGGGCTGCTGCTGCGGAAACGCCCGCAAGCAGCCCGGCACCGACCCGGCATGGCAGCTGGACCTGCTGCGCGCCGGTGCGGCCGAGCACGGCTTCCAGGTGCGTACGACCGACTGCCTGGGCCCCTGCGACCAGGCCAACGTGATCGTGGTCCGCCCCTCGGCCGCCGGACGCCGGGCCGGGGGGCGGGCCGCCTGGATCGGGTTCGTCATGGACGACGACAGCACCGAGGAGGTCGTGCGGTGGGCCGCCGCCGGCGGGCCCGGCGTCGCCGAGCCGCCGGCCACGCTGGAGATGCAGTTCATCCGGCCGCCGCGGGACGCGCGCGTGCGGTCCCGGCGCTGACATCCCGCAATTGTTAATGGGATCCATTTTCATGTAGCGTCCTCGGTGCTCACCCCATCGAGGAGGACCGTCATGGCCGTACCCAAGCGGAAGATGTCCCGCAGCAACACCCGCCACCGCCGCTCGCAGTGGAAGGCCGCCACGCCGACGCTGGTGCCCGTCACGATCGACGGCGCGCGTCACCTCGTACCGCAGAACCTGGTCAAGGCGTACGAGCGCGGGCTGCTGCGCCCCGAGGGCTGAGTGCCGGTGTGGAACGACCTGCTGCCCGTCACCGTGCTGTCCGGGTTCCTCGGCGCGGGCAAGACCACGCTCCTCAACCACGTGCTCACCAATCGCCAGGGCCTGCGCGTCGCCGTCATCGTGAACGACATGAGCGAGGTCAACATCGACGCGGCCCTGGTGCGCGGCGGTCAGGCGGCGCTCTCACGGACCGAGGAACGCCTGGTCGAGATGACCAACGGCTGCATCTGCTGCACCCTGCGCGACGACCTGCTGGAGGAGGTCGACCGGCTGGCCCGCGAGGGCCGCTTCGACCACCTGCTGATCGAGTCAAGCGGGATCTCCGAACCCATGCCGGTGGCGGCCACCTTCGCCTTCGCCCGCGACGACGGTGCCACCCTCGGGGAGGTCGCCCGCCTGGACACGATGGTCACGGTCGTGGACGCGGCGGGCTTCCTGCCCGAGCTGGCGAGGGGCGACGAACTCGCCGAGCGCGGACTCGCCCCCTTCGAGGACGACGAGCGCACGGTCAGCGACCTGCTGGTGGACCAGGTCGAGTTCGCCGACGTCATCGTGCTCAACAAGCTCGACCTCGTCGACGAGGAGTCCGTGGCCCGGCTCAGGGCGGCGCTCGGCCGCCTCAACCCGGTCGCCCGGATCGTCCCGGCGACGGACGGGCGGGTCGACCTGGGGGAGGTCCTGGGCACCGGCCTGTTCGACCTGGAGCGGGCCCAGCAGGCGCCGGGCTGGGTGCGGGAGCTCAACGGCGAGCACGTTCCGGAGACCGAGGAGTACGGGGTGTCCTCCACCGTGTTCCGCTCCGAACTCCCCTTCCACCCCGCCCGGTTGTGGGACTTCGTGGTCCAGGAGCTGGACAGCGGCACGTACGGGAGGATCCTGCGGTCCAAGGGGTTCTTCACCCTCTCCAGCCGCCCGCACGTGACGGGCCTGTGGTCGCAGGCCGGCTCGGTGGCCCGGTTCGAGCCCTCCGCCGCCCGCGACCACGACGCCCCCCACGCGCAGGAACTGGTCTTCATCGGCACCGGGTTGGACGCCGACGCACTCCGAGCCGCCCTCACCGGCTGCCTCCTGCGCCCGGCCGAATCCGCCCCCCGGGCGGATCCGTTCCCCGCCTGGGACACCTACGGCATCGACGAGGCCTGCGACCACTCCGAGGTGTAGAGGAGGCCGCGTACCTTGCGCAGCCACGCCTCGACGGCCGCCTCCCCGGGCTGCTCGGGCAGCACGGTGGGCGTCTCGTCGAAGGCCGCCTCGTAGTGCCGGAGCAGGGGCAGCGCGGCCGACGGGTCGGCGGCGACGCGCTCGCCGAAGGCGTGGTACTCCTCGGGGTCCTCGACGCGGATCTCCAGTCGGCCGGTCGTGTACAGCACCAGACCCTGGTGGCACAGCCGCTTCAGGTGCCGGGCGTGCTTCGCGGTGCGCCTGCGGCTGTCCGCGGGGAACGAGCCGTCACCGCGGCCCTCCAGCCGCCGGAACTGCTGGGTGGCGTAGCCGAGGTAGGCGTCCCGGACGCGCTTGGCACTCAGGAACGACGTGCGGATGCCTATCAGTTCCTCACCGAGAGGGGTGCGGACCTCGTACAGGTCCTCCGGGAGCCACACCAGCTCCATGGCCGTCGGGTTGCCGCCCAGGGCGAGCCGGCACCACTTGGCGGCCTCATGCAGGGTGCGGTCCGGTGCGGTGGTGACGTGGGACTCCTTCGGCCCGCGCAGGCCGTGCAGCTCGACGGTGGGCGCGGCGAAGAGGCCGAGCCGGTCGACGTCGGAACCGGCGTGGGCGAGGCCGTACGCGGTGGAACCGACGATGCCGGACAGCAGGATGTTCGGGACGGTCACGGTCGGCCGCCTTTCGGGTATGTGGCTGTGCGGACGTGCGGCCGCCGCTGAGACGTGCTCCATTGTGATGACCTGCGACGTCGCGGTCATCCGGTTTTCCGCGGACCGACGGACACCGACGGCGGGAATGTCACCGCCCGCCAGGCGTTGAACCCCGTGTGAGCCCCCTGATCGCCGCCACCCCCTTCTCCGTCCTCGACCGCTCCCGCACCCGGGAGGGCCGCACGGACGCCGAGGCGCTGCGCGACACCGTGCGCCTCGCGCGGGAGCTGGAGGGGCTCGGCTATCACCGCTTCTGGGTCTCGGAGCACCACGGGGTGCCCGGGGTCGCCGGTTCGGCGCCGACCGTGCTGGCCGCCGCCGTGGCCGCCGCGACGCGGACGATCCGGGTCGGCACCGGCGGCGTGATGCTGCCCAACCACCAACCCCTCGTCGTGGCCGAGCAGTTCGGCGTGCTGGAGTCCCTCTTCCCCGGGCGGATCGACATGGGGCTCGGCCGCTCGGTGGGCTTCACGGACGGGGTGCGCAAGGCGCTGGGGCGTGACAAGGACGTCGCAGAGGACTTCGCGGGGCAGCTGGAGGAGCTGCTCGGCTGGTTCCGGGGCACGTCCCCGACGGGCGTGCACGCGCGCCCCGCGGAGGGTCTGACCGTGACGCCGTTCGTGCTGGCCATGGGCGAGGGCGCGACGATCGCGGCCCGCGCCGGGCTGCCGATGGTCATCGGCGACCTGCGCAACCGCGACAAGATGCGGCGCGGCATCGACCACTACCGCACCCACTTCCGCCCCTCCTCATGGGCGCCGGAGCCCTACGTCGTCATCTCCGGCACGATCGCGGTGGCCGCCACGCCCGAGGAGGCCCGGCGGCTGCTGGTCCCCGAGGCCTGGTCGATGGCGTACTCGCGCACGCACGGCACCTTCCCTCCCCTGCCGCCGGCCGAGCGCGTGGAGGCGCTGACGATGAGCGCCAAGGAACGCGGCCTGTACGAGTCGGGGCTCGCCGGGCACCTCGTCGGCACCGAGGAGCAGGTCGCCCACGAGCTGGAGACCGTGCTGAAGGAGACAGGGGCCCAGGAGGTGCTGGTGACGACGAGCACCTACGACCGCGAGGCCCTGCTGGACTCCTACCGCCGGCTGGCCCGGATCACCACCGGCGCCCCGCTCGCATAGGATCGCGGGGTTTGTCCACCCTCAGCCAGGCTGAATACCCGTACGGAGCTCCCGCCATGCACGATCCGCACGACCCGTACGTCCGCGTTCGCGGCGCCCGTGAGCACAACCTCAAGGGCGTGGACGTCGACGTCCCGCGGGACGTGCTGGCCGTGTTCACCGGCGTGTCCGGTTCGGGGAAGTCGTCGCTGGCGTTCGGCACGATCTACGCCGAGGCACAGCGGCGCTACTTCGAGTCGGTCGCGCCGTACGCGCGCCGGCTGATCCACCAGGTGGGGGCACCGAAGGTGGGTGAGATCACCGGTCTGCCGCCCGCGGTCTCGCTGCAGCAGCGCCGCTCGGCGCCGACGTCCCGCTCGTCCGTGGGCACGGTCACCAACCTCTCCAACTCCCTGCGGATGCTGTTCTCCCGGGCCGGCGACTACCCGCCGGGCGCCGAGCGGCTCGACTCGGACTCCTTCTCCCCCAACACGGCGGTCGGGGCGTGCCCGCAGTGTCACGGACTCGGGCGAGTGCACCGGACGACCGAGGAGTCGCTGGTCCCCGATCCGTCGCTGTCGATCCGCGACGGTGCGATCGCCGCGTGGCCGGGAGCCTGGCAGGGCAAGAACCTGCGGGACATCCTCGACGCCCTGGGCCACGACGTGGACCGCCCGTGGCGCGACCTGCCCGCCGAGCAGCGGGAGTGGATCCTGTTCACGGACGAGCAGCCGGTCGTCACCGTGCATCCGGTCCGGGAGGCGGAGCGCATCCAACGGCCGTACCAGGGCACGTACATGAGCGCCCGGCGGTACGTCATGAAGACGTTCGCGGACTCCAAGAGCCCGGCGCTGCGCGCGCGGGCGGAACGCTTCCTCACCAGCGCTCCCTGCCCGGTCTGCGGCGGCAGCAGGCTGCGCCCCGAAGCACTGGCGGTGACCTTCGCGGGCCGGACGATCGCCGAACTGGCCGCCCTGCCCCTGGTGGAGCTGGCCGCGATCCTCGACGCCGGCACGTCGGAGGCCGCCCGCGTCCTCACCGCCGACCTCAGGTCCCGGATCGCGCCGGTGGTCGAACTCGGCCTCGGCTACCTGGGCCTCGACCGTGCGACACCCACCCTCTCGGCGGGCGAACTCCAGCGGCTGCGCCTGGCGACCCAGCTGCGGTCCGGCCTGTTCGGAGTGGTGTACGTCCTCGACGAACCGTCCGCAGGACTGCATCCCGCCGACACCGAGGCGCTGCTGACCGTGCTGGCGCGGCTGAAGGCGGCCGGGAACTCGGTGTTCGTGGTGGAGCACCACCTCGACGTCATGCGCGGTGCCGACTGGCTCGTGGACGTGGGACCGCTGGCCGGTGAGCACGGCGGTCGGGTGCTGCACAGCGGGCCCGTGGCCGGGCTGGCCGGTGTCACCGAGTCGGCCACCGCCCGCTTCCTCTTCGACCGCTCCCCCGCACCCGTACGCGAAGTCCGCCCGGCGCGCGGCCGGTTGCGGGTCGGCCCGGTCACCCGGCACAACCTGCGCGCGGTGACCGCCGAGTTCCCCCTCGGGGTGTTCACCGCGGTCACCGGCGTCTCGGGATCCGGGAAGTCCACGCTGATCGGGGAGATCACCGAGGACCTGCCGGGCGTGCGGCGGCTGGTCTCGGTCGACCAGAAGCCCATCGGACGCACCCCGCGCTCCAACCTGGCGACGTACACGGGCCTCTTCGACGTCGTACGCAAGGTGTTCGCGGCCACCGACGAGGCCCGCTCGCGGAGTTACGGCGTGGGCCGCTTCTCCTTCAACGTCGCGGGAGGGCGCTGCGAGACCTGCCAGGGCGAGGGGTACGTGACCGTCGAGCTGCTGTTCCTGCCGAGCACCTACACGCCGTGCCCCGACTGCGGCGGGGCGCGCTACAACCCCGAGACCCTCGAAGTGACGTACCGGGGGCGGAACATCGCGCAGGTCCTGGACCTCACGGTGGAGTCGGCGGCCGAGTTCTTCGCGGACACTCCGGCCGTGGCGCGCAGTCTGACGACGCTCCTCGACGTCGGTCTCGGCTATCTGCGTCTCGGGCAGCCCGCGACCGAACTCTCCGGCGGCGAGGCCCAGCGCATCAAGCTGGCGAGCGAGTTGCAGCGCGCGCGACGCGGTCACACCCTCTACCTCCTCGACGAGCCGACGGCCGGTCTCCACCCGGCCGACGTCGAGGTCCTGATGCGTCAGCTACACGGCCTGGTCGACGCCGGGCACACCGTGATCGTCGTCGAGCACGACATGGCGGTCGTCGCGGGCGCGGACTGGGTGATCGACCTGGGGCCGGGCGGCGGCGACGAGGGCGGGCGGATCGTGGCGGCGGGGGTGCCGGCGGAGGTGGCGCGGGCGGAGGGGAGCGCCACGGCGGCATATCTGGAGCGGGTGCTCCGGTAGTCGACGGGACGGTCGCGGCCTCTGAGGTGGGGGCGCCCTGGCGGACGTCTGGCGGGCCGCCGGTGCGGACGGGCCGGCGCTGGAGCTACCGGGTGCTGCGGTCGTCGGCCTCGCGGCCGCGACCGGGCTGGTCGGCTTCTGGGTAGATGCGCCGGGCCTGCCCGTTCGTGCACGCGTGCTCCAGGACGCCGTCCGGCCCGGGGCCATCCTGGCGCCGGCCGTCGCGTCGCTCGCCCTGACCGTCGCTGTCGCCCTCGCCCTCGCCCTCGCCCTCGCCCTCGCGTGACGACTGTGCCGCACGAGGGCTCGCCGCGTGCACGACGGCGACTGCCGAGAGGGCGACCGCCAGGCCGACGGCGGTCCGCGCGGTGAACGGTTCGCCGAACATGAGCGCGCCCCAGACGGCCGTGACGGGAGCCATCAGGAACATGAGCGTGTTGACCTTGGTGACACCGAAGCGCCGCAGCACGATCCAGTAGAGCCCGTAGCCGCCGAATGTCGACAGTGTCACGAGCCACACGATCGCGATCCAGAACGACGGCGCCGAGGGGGGCGCGGCCGACCCGACCGCGAGGGCGGCGCCGGAGAAGACGAGCGCACTGGTGACGCAGTGGACGGTCATCGACACCGCGGGCGTGACGTGCGTACGGGAACGCTGTTCGATGAAGGTGGCCGCCACCAGGGACAGCATCCCCGTGAACGGCACCAGATAGGACCACCAGGCCACACCGCCGTTGGCTCCGGCGTCGGCGGTGGCGACCAGGGCGACGCCGACGAGCCCCAGGCACAGGCCGAGCCACTGCCGGCTGGAGACGTACTGGCGCAGGAGCGGGCCGGCGAGCGCTCCGGCGACGAGGGGCTGGGTGCCGTCGATCAGGGCGGTCGTGCCGGTGGAGACGCCGAGCTGGATCGCCCAGTAGACGGTGAGCAGGTAGCCGCTCTGGGAGAGGAGCCCGATCACGGTCTGCCGTCCGACGTCGCGCGTGGTCAGCCCGCGCCAGGAGGCCCTGTGGCGGGTGGGGGCCGCCGCGGCGAGGACGAGGGCCAGTGGCAGGAACCGCCACATCAGGATCGTCAGTGCACCGGCGTCCTCCGTGCCCAGCTTGGCGCCCACGAAGCCCGAGCTCCAGCACAGCACGAAGGCGACGGAGAGGAGGAGGTTCACGGCTGATCACCCACCAACACCACTAAACAGATCGGTATACCTGTCAGGGTTCCCACTATACAGATCGGTATACTTTCCGTCATGGGCACCAGACGGATCACGATGACCCCGGGCGCGCGCCGTGTTCTCGCCGCCGCGTCACGGCTCTTCTACGACCAGGGCATCCACGCGGTCGGGGTGGACCTGATCGCCGCCGAGGCCGGGGTCACGAAGAAGACGCTGTACGACCGGTTCGGCTCCAAGGAGCAGATCGTCGTCGAGTACCTGGCCGACCGTGACGAACGCTGGCGGGCGTTCGTCACGGAGTGGCTGGAGCGGACGGAGCCGGGATCCGTCGACCGCGTCCGCGCGGTCTTCGACGCCTCGCAGGCGTGGATGACCGAGAGCAGCCCCAAGGGATGCAGCATGGTCAACGCGCATGCCGAGATCAGCGATCCCTCCCATCCGGCCTACGCGATCATCACCGGCCAGAAGGAGTGGATGCTGGCGCTCTTCGCCGACCTGGTCCGCGACATCCGCGACATCGTCCCGAGCAGAGCCGACGAACTGGCCCGCACGCTCATGCTGTTCCACGAGGGTGCGATGGTCGCCCACGGCCTGCGGGTCTTTCCCGACCCGATCGGCCACGCGCGCGACCGGGCGGCCGAACTCCTTCACGGGGCCGGCGCCGACGACGGGCGTTAGGACAGCAAGGTCGTGCGGGCACGCGCCGGCTCCGGCAGCGCGTCCCACTGCGCCGCCCGGGCCAGGGCGCGACGGTCGAGGTGGCGGCCCGGCGGGATGGCGGCCCGGACCTCCACCTCGGCCACCAGCCCTCGTGCCGAGGCCACCCGCCACAGAGAGGCGAGCAGGGTGTCCTCGCCGACGAAGGCGGGCGCCGTGCTGGCCGCTCCCCGGGCGGTGCGGTAGCGGATGCGCACGGGCTGGACGGGAACCCCCGCGTCGAGCGCGGCCTGGAAGACGGCCCGGCGGAAGGGCCCCTGGGCGCGGCCGCACCAGGTGCTTCCCTCGGGGAAGGCGACGACCGCCGAGCCGTTCCGCAGCACCTCGGCGACGCCGGCGACCGTGGCGGGGAGCGCGCGCAGCCGGTCCCGCTCGATGAATAGCGCGCCCCGGGCGGCCAGCGGCCCCGCCACGGGCCACCGGCGGATCTCGGCCTTGGCGAGCGTCCTGGCCGGGCGTACGGCACCCAGCAGCGGGATGTCCAGCCACGAGATGTGGTGGGCGACCAGGAGGAGTCCGCCGGTTGGCGCTGCGACCCCGGTCACCCGGACCCGTAGCCCCGCCGCTCGTACGACCGCCCGGCACCACCTGCTGACCACGGCGGCGGGCACGAGAGCGCCGAGCGGCGACAGGAGGACCCCGGCGGCCACCAGGACCGTGACCGCCAGCAGCCGCAGCACGGCAAGCGGTACGGCGACGGCGGACCCCGACGACGAGTCCACGCACGCCGCGGGGGTGCAGGGAGCGCCCGGCAGCCAGACGCTCATCAGGCGGGGGCGAGGGAGAGGAAGTGCCGCAGGTAGCGCGGGTCGACCCGGCGCATCGACAGCAGCACGTACAGGTCGGCGACCTTGAAGTCCGGGTCGTGGGCGGGCTCCGCGCAGACCCAGGCGCCCAGGCGGAGGTAGCCACGCAGGAGGGCGGGCAGCTCGGTGCGGGCGGCGGGCGGCGCGCTGCTCGGGACCCAGGGCAGCAGCGGCCGTACCCGGAACTCCTCGGGGGCGAGGTGTTTGCCCCGCACCCGGTCCCAGGTCCCGGCCGCTAGGGCGCCGCCGTCCGCCAGCGGGATCGAGCAGCAGCCGGCGAGCCACTCGTGACCGCGGTCCACCATGTAGCGGGCCAGACCGGCCCAGATGAGCCCGATGACCGCGCCGTCCCGGTGGCCGGGGTGGACGCAGGAACGGCCGACCTCGACGAGTCCCGGGCGGATCGGGTCGAGCCGGGTGAGGTCGAACTCGCCCTCCGCGTACAGGCGTCCGGCGACGGCGGCCCGTTCCGGCGGCAGCAGCCGGTACGTCCCGACGACCTGGCCCGTCGCCGTGTCCCGCACGAGCAGGTGGTCGCAGTGGGCGTCGAAGGGGTCTGTGTCGAGGCCCGGCTGCGGGGAGTTCAGGAGGGCGCCCATCTCCCCGGCGAACACCTCGTGCCGCAGCCGCTGTGCGGCCCGCACGTCGGCCTCGTCGCGGGCCAGGGTGACGGTGTAGCGGGCGGGGGCGGTCGGCTGCGGGGGACGGTCGAGCGTGGAAACGCCGGTCATGGCACTCTCCTGGTCGGGCCGGGGCGGCGAGCGGTGCCGCCGCTCCTGTTCTTCCGACCCCGGCTGACCGGCGCGTGACGAGTGCCAGGAGCGCGGATGTGGGGATGCTGAAATGCCAGGGGCGCCCCCGAAAAGCGAGACGGGACCGGGGATGAGCACCACTCCCGGCCCCGCCCGTCCGCACCTTTCGGCGAACGCTTCCTGTGACAGCCGGCCCCCACGGCGTTACCGCTTGCCCGCCTTCCGCGCGGCCCGCAGCCACTCCTTGTTCATCCCGGTGATGGACACGAGCGGAATCCCCTTGGGGCAGGCAGTGGCACACTCCCCCGCCAACGTGCAGCCCCCGAACCCCTCGTCATCCATCTGCGCGACCATGTCCAGCACCCGCGTCTCCCGCTCCGGCGCCCCCTGCGGCAGTACGTTCAGGTGGTTCACCTTGGCCGAGGTGAACAACATCGCCGCCCCGTTGGGACAGGCCGCCACACACGCCCCGCACCCGATGCACTCCGCGTGCTCGAACGCGAAGTCCGCGTCCGGCTTCGGTACCGGCGTCGCATGCGCCTCGGGCGCCGCACCGGTCGGCACGGTGATGTACCCGCCGGCCTGGATGATCCGGTCGAAGGCGGTCCGGTCGACGACCAGATCCTTGATCACCGGGAACGCCGACGCCCGCCACGGCTCGATGTCGACCGTGTCGCCGTCCTCGAAGGACCGCATGTGCAGCTGACAGGTCGTGGTGCGCTCGGGCCCGTGCGCGTCACCGTTGATGACGAGCGAACACGCCCCGCAGATGCCCTCCCGGCAGTCGTGGTCGAAGGCGACGGGGTCCTCGCCGCCCAGGATGAGCTGCTCGTTGAGGGTGTCGAGCATCTCCAGGAAGGACATGTCGCGGGAGATCCCGTCCACCTCGTACGTGGACATGGCGCCTTCGGCGTCGGCGTTCTTCTGCCGCCAGACGCGCAGGGTGAGCTTCATGCGTAGCTCCGCTGAGTGGGGTGGACGTACTCGAAGACCAGGTCTTCCTTGTGCAGGACGGGGGCGTCACCGGTACCGGTGAACTCCCAGGCGGCCGCGTAGGCGAACTCGTCGTCCCTGCGGGCGGCCTCGCCGTCCGGGGTCTGGGACTCCTCCCGGAAGTGGCCGCCGCAGGACTCGGCCCGGTGCAGCGCGTCGAGACACATCAGCTCGGCGAGCTCCAGGTAGTCGACGACCCGGTTGGCCTTCTCCAGCGACTGGTTGAACTCCTCGCCGGTGCCGGGGACCTTGATCCGCCGCCAGAACTCCTCGCGGATCTGCGGGATCCGCTCCAGCGCCTTGCGCAGTCCGCTGTCGGTGCGGGCCATGCCGCAGAACTCCCACATGAGTTCGCCGACCTCGCGGTGGAAGGAGTCGGGGGTGCGGTCGCCGTCGACGGACAGCAGCAGGTTCAGCCGGTCCTCGGTCTCCGCCAACACCTCCTGCACGGCGGGATGTCCGGCGGTGACGGCCTCGTGGTGCGGGTTGCGGGCGAGGTAGTCGTTGATGGTCGCCGGCAGGACGAAGTAGCCGTCGGCGAGACCCTGCATGAGGGCGGACGCGCCCAGCCGGTTCGCCCCGTGGTCGGAGAAGTTGGCCTCGCCGACGGCGAACAGGCCCGGGATCGTGGTCTGGAGGTCGTAGTCCACCCACAACCCGCCCATGGTGTAGTGCACGGCGGGATAGATCCGCATCGGCACCTCGTACGGATCCTCGTCGGTGATCCGCTGGTACATGTCGAAGAGGTTGCCGTACTTGGCCTCGACGGCCTTGCGCCCCATGCGCTCGATCGCGTCGGCGAAGTCGAGGTACACGCCCTGCCCGCCGGGCCCGACGCCCCTGCCCTCGTCGCAGACGTTCTTCGCGGCGCGGGAGGCGATGTCACGCGGGACCAGATTGCCGAAGGACGGGTAGATGCGCTCCAGGTAGTAGTCGCGCTCGTCCTCGGGGATCTTGTTCGGCGGCCGGTCGTCGCCCTTGGCCTTCGGCACCCAGATCCGGCCGTCGTTGCGCAGCGACTCGCTCATCAGCGTCAGCTTGGACTGGTGGTCGCCGGTGCGCGGGATGCAGGTGGGGTGGATCTGCGTGAAGCAGGGGTTGGCGAAGTAGGCGCCGCGCCGGTGCGCCCGCCAGACGGCGGTGGCATTGGAGTTCATGGCGTTCGTCGACAGGTAGAAGACGTTGCCGTAGCCGCCGCTCGCCAGGACGACGGCGTCCGCGAAGTACGTGTCGATGCGACCGGTGACGAGATCGCGGGCCACGATGCCGCGTGCCTTCCCGTCGATGACGATCAGGTCGAGCATCTCGGTACGCGGGTGCATCTCGATGTTCCCCGCCGCGATCTGCCGGGAGAGCGCCTGATAGGCACCGAGCAGCAGTTGCTGCCCCGTCTGGCCGCGGGCGTAGAAGGTCCGGGACACCTGGACGCCGCCGAAGGAGCGGGTGTCGAGCAGACCGCCGTACTCGCGGGCGAACGGCACGCCCTGCGCGACGCACTGGTCGATGATCTCGACGGAGATCTGCGCCAGCCGGTGGACGTTCGACTCGCGCGCCCGGAAGTCGCCGCCCTTGACGGTGTCGTAGAACAGCCGGTGGATCGAGTCGCCGTCGTTGCGGTAGTTCTTCGCCGCGTTGATGCCGCCCTGCGCGGCGATGGAGTGGGCGCGGCGCGGCGAGTCCTGGTAGCAGAACTGGACCACGTGGTAGCCCTGTTCGGCGAGGGTGGCGCCGGCCGAGCCGCCCGCCAGGCCCGTCCCGACGACGATCACCGTGTGCTTGCGCCGGTTGGCGGGGTTGACCAGCTTGGCCTCGAAGCGGCGCTTGTCCCAGCGCTCGCCGATCGGGCCGGCGGGGGCCTTGCTGTCGAGGACCGGCTCGCCAGTCGCGAATTCCGTGTATTGCGTGTATTCGGCGGAAGAGTTCATCTTCAGCTCACCACTTTGGTCATGACGCCCACGGGTACGGCGATGAAACCGGCCGTGAGCAGCAGCGCGAGAAAGTTGGCGACGGTCTTCAGGGCGCGGTCGCGGGCCTTGCTGCCGACGCCGAGGGTCTGGGCGGCGCTCCAGAAGCCGTGCCGGACGTGCAGGCCGAGCGCGAGCATCGCGACGATGTAGATCACGTTGCCGTACCAGGTGGAGAAGGTGTCCACGACGTTCTGGTACGGGTGACCCTCCTGGAAGCCACCGGAGTGCACGGTGCCGGTCGTCAGGTCGAGGATGTGCCAGACGATGAACAGGCCGAGGATGATCCCGCCCCAGCGCATCGTGCGGGTCGCGTAGCTCGCCCGCGGCTTCTTGTGGACGTACTTGCTCGGACGCGCCCGGATGTCGCGGCGGCTGAGCTGGTACGCCGAGGTGGCGTGGGCGACGACGGCGACCACCAGCACCACGCGGACGAGCCAGAGCGTCCACTCGTAGTGCATGAACGGCTCGCCGACGGTGCGCAGCCAGTGCGCGTAGTGGTTGAACTCGCCGGACCCGAAGAAGATCTTCAGGTTGCCGATCATGTGGACGACCAGATACAGCAGCATGATCAGGCCGCTGACGGCCATCACGCTCTTCTTGCCGACGGAGGAGTCCCACACGGTGCGTGCCATGGACGACCGTCGGTCCGTCCGCGTTGCCAGAGCCATGTCACAGCACGCTACGGGCGTGCCGCCGATCGGTCCAAGACATGGTCCGGCTTGATTCCATAGCCTGGGGCTATCGTGAGGGCATGCAGTTCCAGCAGCTCCAGTACTTCGTGGCGGTCGCCGAGACCCGGCACTTCACCCGGGCCGCCGAGGTGGTCCATGTCGCCCAGCCGTCCCTGTCACAGCAGATCAAGGCGCTGGAGCGGGAGTTGGGCGCGGACCTGTTCCTGCGGGCGCGCGGCAACATCACCCTCACCGACGCGGGCGAGGCGCTGCTGCCGCTGGCCCGGCGCATCCTCGCGGACGCGGACACCGCCCGGCACGAGGTGCAGGAGCTGGTGCAGCTGCGCAGCGGCCGCGTCCGGCTGGGCGCGACACCGAGTCTGTGCACCGGCCTGCTGCCGGACGTGCTGCGCGCCTTCCACGACCGCTATCCCGGGATCCGGCTGCTGATCGAGGAGGGCGGCTCCCACGATCTCGTACGGGAACTCGCCCGCGGTGCCCTCGACCTGGCCCTCGTCGTCCTCCCGCTGCCGACGCCCTCCCCGGCGCTGACCACGGTGGAACTGCTGCGCGAGGACCTCGTCGTGGTGTCCTCCCCGGACGCCCCCAAGCCGGGCCGGGGCCGGCGCACCGTGCGCGTCGCCGACCTGGAGGGCGAGCGCCTGGTGATGTTCCGGCACGGCTACGACCTGCGGGAGCTGACCGTGGCCGCGTGCCGCGCCGAGGGCTTCGAGCCGGACTTCGCGGTGGAGGGCGGCGAGATGGACGCGGTACTCGGTTTCGTCCGGGCGGGCCTCGGCATGGCCGTCGTACCCCGCATGGTCGCGGCCCGCTCCGGGCGCGGCCTGCGCGTCACCCCGCTGGCCCGCCCCGGCCTCCACCGCGCGATCGCCCTCGCACACCGCAGCGACGTGGCCCCGCCACGAGCGGCACGCGAACTGCAACGGATGCTGCTGGAGCGCTGAGGGTGGCCGGTTCCGGACCGCCGGCTTCAGCGGCGCCGCTCAGCCCCGGCGATGCGGTGCTCCTCGACGAGGCGCGGTCGCCCTGAAGCCGAGGCGACCGCCGACCGAGGGACCCGGGCGCGGCGCCCCGAACCCTGACCCGGCGGGGCAGCGCAGACCACGGGACGACAGGCCCGGCGCGAGACGGCCCCGGAGCCGACGCCGGGCGCGGCCGCCAAGGCCGACCACGGCGCGGGCTACTGGAGACGATCCCGGCTCGGTACACATCCGAGTCGGCCGCCGCACGGATCACCATCCGGCCCCGCTCAGCCCGTCGCGTCCACCAGGGCCAGCTCGTGCAGCCGCTCCGGTGGGCCGGGGCGGGCGTAGTACCAGCCCTGGGCGGTGTCGCAGCCCAGTATCCGCAGTTGCTCGGCCTGGGCGCCGGTCTCCACGCCCTCCACCGTCACCGCGAGGTTCAGGCTGTGGGCAAGCGAAACGATCCCCTCGACGATCTTGAGGTCGACCGGGTCCGCCGGGAACTGCTGCATGCTCTGGGTGAAGGAGCGGTCCAGCTTGAGGATGCTCACCGGAAGGCGGCGCAGGTTGGCCAGGTTCGAGTAGCCGGTGCCGAAGTCGTCCAGGGCGATGTCGACGCCCATCTCGGCCAGGCGCCGCAGCGGCTTCAGCAGGTCGTCGTCGGCCCCGATCAGGGCCGACTCGGTGACCTCCAGGCACAGCGCCTCGGGTGCGACGCCCATACGTTCCAGGATGTCGACGGTGTCCTGCACCAGACCGGGGTGCGTGAGCTGGCAGGGCGAGAGATTGACGTTGATCCGCAACGGCCCCGCGCCGGTGTGCCGTTCGGCCCACTCGCGCGCCTGGCGTACCGACTGTTCGAGGACCCAGCGCCCCAGCGGCACGATCAGCCCGGTGTGCTCGGCGAGCGGGATGAACCGGTCGGGGCCGAGGACGCCGTGCTGCGGGTGCAGCCAGCGCACCAGGGCCTCGGCGCCGCGTACGCTGCCGTCGCCGAGGTGGACCAGCGGCTGGTACTCGATGAAGAACTCGCCCCGGTCCAACGCCGCCGGCAGTGCCGTGGTCAGTCCGTGCCGGGTGATCGCGCGGGCGTCGGCCTCCGGATCGGCGAGCTCGAAGCGGTTGCCGCCCGCCGACTTGGCCCGGTACATGGTGATGTCGGCGCTGCGCAGCACCTCCGCCGGGCTGCGCTCTCCCACCGGGCCCTCCACGATGCCGATGCTGCCGCGCACGGTCAGCTCACGGCCGTCGACGCTGATGGGGGCGATCATCGCGTTCATGATGCGCGCGGCGAGCTCGTCGACCTCGCGCTCGGTGTCCGGCCCGGTGGTCAGCGCCACGAACTCGTCACCGCCGAGCCGGGCGACCATCTCGCCGGGTGCGGTCGCGCAGGACTGCAGCCGGTCGGCGACCTCGACGAGCAGCCGGTCGCCGGCCGCGTGCCCGAGGCTGTCGTTGATGGTCTTGAAGCCGTCGAGGTCGAGGTAGCACAGCCCGAAGCGCTGGCCCTTCCCGGCGCCCAGTGCCTTCTCCAGGCGCTCGAAGAAGAAGGTGCGGTTGGGCAGGCCGGTGAGCGCGTCGTGGGTGGCCTCGTAACGCAGCCGCAGGTTGAGCAGGCGACGCTCGGTGGTGTCCTCCATGAGGGCCAGCTGGTACTGCGGGTTGCCGTCGGCGTCACGCAGCAGGGAGACCGTCAGATTGGTCCACAGGACCGTTCCGTCAGGGCGGTAGAAGGCCTTCTCCGTGTGGTAGTGCTCGCGCTCGCCGCGGACGAGTTCGTCGTAGAGCTTCCAGGTCTGGGGCGCGTCCTCGGCATGGGTCCACTCCATGACGTTGCGGCCGCGCATGGTCTGTTCGGAGATGCCGAACATGCGCAGCAGCGCTCCGTTGACCTGGAGGATGTTGCCTTCGAGGTCGGCCATGCCGATACCTATGGCCGCGCCCTCGAAGACCGCGCGGAAGCGGGCCTCGGTCGCGTGCAGCGCCTGGGCGACCACGCCCTGCGCCTGCAGCGCCGCCTGCGCGATGGCCTCCTGTTCGGCCAGCGTCCGCTCGCGCAGCGCCTGGGCGAACCCGGCGGCCATGGCGTGCTGCAGCCGCGCGGCACGCGCCCGCAGGTCCTCCTGGTCGCCTCCCTCGCCGCAGTAGAGCACCAGGTAGGCGTCGACGCAGTCGAGCGTGCGGCTCAGCGCGTCCGGGTCGGTGCAGTGCGCGCCGACCAGGGCCGCGCCCAGCGCCTTGGCCTCGTCGGCGTCGAAGATCCGCGCCCGCAGCGCGTCGCTCAACCGCCGTGCCAGCGGGAGCAGTTGTTTCTCGAACTCGGGCCGGGTCGCGGACGTCGAGGTGACCGGGAACACGGCCCGGCTCCAGATCGTCGCGAACCGCCGGAGTCTGTCCTCGGGCCCGTCCGGTTCCGCGCTCACGCCGTACGCCCCACGCCCGCGAACCCGGAGAACGCATACGGATCCTCGTCCTCCGGTGCGGTGTCCGGCCGCCAGTGCGGCGGCGGCACGAGTCCGGGTTCCACCATGTCGTACCCCTCGAAGAACCGCGCGATCTCCTCGCGCGAGCGCATGATCAGCGGGTTGCGGATGTCCTTGTACACGTCCACCGCGCCCTCGGCTCGCTCCGGTGGCAGCGGGATTCCCTCGTACGAGGCATGCGTCAGGATCAGCATGCTGCCGGGCGCGAGCGCGTCGCGCAGTTCGGCCACCGCTCCGTACGGGTCGTCCGCGTCTTCCACGAAGTGCAGTATGGCAACGAGCAGCAGCGCCACCGGCCGGTTCAGGTCGATCAACCGCTGTACCTCGGGGCTCGCGAGGATCTCCCGGGGCTTGCGCAGGTCGGCCGCGACCACCGCGGCCCCGTCGACGCCGGCGAGGACCGCCTCGCTGTGCGCCACCGCCACCGGGTCGTGGTCGACGTACATCACGTGGGCGTCGGGGCAGGTCGCCCGGGCCACCTCGTGGACGTTTCCGAAGGTCGGGATGCCCGAGCCGATGTCGAGGAACTGGGTGACGCCCTCGTCCACGGCGAAGCGCACCGCGCGGCGCATGAACGCCCGGTTCGCCTGCATGATCTTCGGAAGTCCCGGCATGAACTCCATGGCCTTGCGGGCCGCTTGCCGGTCGACCTCGAAGTTGTGCGAACCGCCCAGGTAGTAGTCGTAGATGCGCGAAACGCTCGGCACCGAGATGTCGATGCTTCGTGGGGCCCAGGCGGGACGCTCCATCTATCTCTCCAAGGCGTAGGCGATCCGGTGTTCGAGAGCAGAGGCTACTGATCGCCCGCCAATGGAGCGAGCAGAAACGGAAATTGACCATCCGTTCCCGGTCACTGCCTGCGGCACGTGCCGAATTGATGCCCCGCCGCATCCTGCACGAAAAGTGCCCGCGACACTCCGGCGCGTTTCGCCCGTATCCGGAATCGGGCGGGCGACTCGCGGGGAGTTGCGGGGAATGACGGCAAACCGGTCCGCCCCCTCCGTGCGGCGCGGAGGGGGCGGACCGGTGGATCGGGACGCCGTCTCTACTGCTCGGGCGCTCCGACCGGCTTTCCGTCGGGTGCCACGGCGTACCACGTGCCGCCGACGCCCTGGCCGTTGGTGTCGCCGGCGGCCTTGTCGCCTGCGAACGTGTAGATGGGCGAGCAGTTCACCGTCATCTGCTTGACGCCGTCGGAGCGGGTGAAGCTCATCAGGCCCTTCTTCTGGACGTCCTTGGTGTCGTTCGTCGCCACGGGGGCGACGGCCGGCCACTTCTCCAGGCAGGCTCCGGTGCAGTTGGACACCGGCTTGGGCCAGGCCTCGTCCTTCATGAAGCGGTAGACCGTCATGCCGTTCTTGTCGACGACGATCTCGCCGAGCTCGGGGTCCTTGCGGGTGGACAGCCCGGGCAGGTCGGTGATCTTGGCCTTCTTGCCGTCGGGCGCCAGCGCGTACCACTTGCCGCCCACGCCCTGACCGGTGACGTCGCCGGCCTTGGTGTCCTTCGCGTAGCGGTACGCCGGCCAGCCGCCGATGGTCAGCTGCTTGGTGCCGTCGGCGCGGGTGACCTCGCCGAGCAGCGACTCGTCGACACCGGCGCCCGCCTCGGCGTCGTCCGCGGGAACGGGCGGCCAGGCCTTGGCACAGTCGCCGTCGCAGTTGGACTTCGGCGGTTCGGCCGTGTCCTGGTCGAAGCGGTAGAGAGTGAGGCCCGCGCTGTCGGTCAGCACGTTGCCGAGTTCCGCGTTGGTGGACACGTTCAGCTCGCCCGCGGTGGACGTCTGGGCCGCGGGGCCCTGTCCTCCGGCCTCGGCGGTGCTCGTGTCCGTGCTGGAACCGGTACCGATGCCGCCGACGGTGTAGTCGCCCGCCGCGGCCGTCGCGCCGACGTTCTGGCTGCCGGCCGACGGCGTGCCGCTTTCCTGGCCGCACGCCGTCGTCAGCGCCAGCACCGCCGCAGCGCTCGCCACGAGTGATGCGCTCCGCCAGGAGGTCTTCATCGTCAACTCCCCATACTTTCAAAGGTGTTGCAACGCCCTGCTGCGCCGCCGCACGACCATGAATACGCGGCGGGGCCATCGTTGTGTTCAACCGCCCCGCACATTTCTTTCCGAAACCTGTGACACGGCCGTTCCCTCTTTCGGGGCAATGCCCTCCTGACCTGACGTGCGAGGGCCCGCAAGGCCTCATGATCTCCGTCGTGCATCGACCCGAACCGACCCGATCCGCCGTCGCCATACGGGTGTTCGCCCTGTTGACACTGACGTGGATGCTCGTGGGCGCGCCGGCCGAGGTGGCCGAGGCCACCGCCTGCGCATCCGCCTCGACGGGGCCGGGCGGCACGCAGGCGGTGGCGGTCGCCGGCAGCTTCACCTGGCCGACTCCTCCGGCCTGCCCGCCGCCGCCTCCCCCGCCGCCGTGCCCGACACCCACGCCCACACCCACGCCGACACCGACTCCCCCACCGCCGCCGACTCCGGAACCGCCCCCATCCCCTCCGTCGCCGAAACCGCGGCCCACGCCGACGCCCGAGCCGCCTCCGCCTCCGCCTCCTCCGGCAGCGCGGCCGGCCCCGCCCCGTCCGCAGCCGACGCCCACGCCGACTCCGCCCCCACCACCTCCACCGCCGGCCCCCACCCCGACGCCGTCGGTGAAGCCCACCCCGCGCCCGTCCGTCACGCCGGTGACGTATCCGCGCTACAAGGCACACCCCCGCAAACGACCGGCCCACGGCGCCACGTCGCCGGTCACCTACGTCCTGCTCATCACCGCCCCCGCGGTGATCGCCGTCGCCGCGCTGCGGCCGCGCTAGTGCTGATCCTGGAGGCACCCCTTGCCGGAATGGCTTGTTCTCACCCTCGCGATGCTGGCCGCCTGCGTCGTGGTGGTCGTCATCACCCTCGTACGGCACCGCAGGGCACCCGAGGACGAGGACCCCAACGAGACGCCGGACGTCATCGAGTACATGACGATGTGGATCGGCGTCGTGTACGCCATCGTCCTGGGCCTGGCCATCGCCGGTGTCTGGGAGGCGCGCAGCGCGGCCCAGGACCACGTCCAGGCGGAGGCGCAGGCGCTGCACGAGATCTCGGAGCGGGTCAGGGTCTACCCGGCCGACGTCCGTGACCGCATTCGGGGCGATGTCAACGCCTATGTCGGACACGTCGTCACCAAAGAGTGGAAGACGATGGCCGACACCGGCCAGATCACCGAGCGGGGCACCGAGCTTCTCGAGCAGGTCCGCGTCGACGTCACCGACTACGAGCCGAGGACCGACTTCGAGGCCCAGGCCTACCAACCGGTCCTCGACCAGATGGCCACCGCCGACCAGGCGCGCAACGCCCGGGCGGACTCGGCGGCGCCCACCATGCCGGGCGTGGTGTGGTTCGGCCTCATCGGCGGTGGCGCGGCCACCATCGGAATGATCTTCGCGCTGCAGATCCGGCGTACGACCCGGGAACTGATCCTCGCCGGGCTGTTCTCCGCGCTGATTGCCTTCCTGCTCTTCCTGATCTGGGACTTCGACGCCCCGTACAGCCGAGGCATCACGGCGTCGGCCGACCCGTTCCTGAGTCTCTTCCCGGACATCAAGGGCTGACGGCGCGGCATCGGACGGCCGCTGACAGGTCCTCACCACAGAGGCGGTCCGGGGGCCGCCCGCCACACCGCCGGTGTCCCCCGGACGCGGGCACGCGGTCCCCCGTGCGGCCCAGGCGCTTACCCCATTCGCACTACTGCGATCGCGCGGACGCACACATGTTCCTAGCGTTTCGGTCATCGAGGTGCATTTCTGGCGCAAGCGGAAAAGGTCCGCGGCTGCTCCTCGGGGACCCGGAGGACTCATCATGCGCGCGATACGCGTCGCTTCGGCCGCACTGCTGGGCGTGAGCGCCCTGACCCTCACCGCCTGCGTCGCCCAGGCGAGCGCCGAGACCTCAGGCTTCCGGGTCGCCGTCCTGCCCGAGACCATCGCGGCCGGCGGACAGGTGACCCTGCGCGCGACCGGCTGCGACCAGGCCGTGTTCGTCACCTCCGGCGTCTTCGACGACCTCACCATCCACCGGGGCCAGACCTCGGCCACCGCCATGGTCGACTGGGACGCCAAACCGGGCGCCATCTACGAGGTGACCTTCCACTGCGGCACCTTCTGGCAGAACGCGAGCCTCACCATCGCCGGCGGCCACCCGACACCGGTGCCGATCGACCCGACGCCGGCGCCGGTGCACCCGAGCCGGGGCGTGCACGCCGGTGAGGGTGGCACCATCGCCGGCTTCGACCTCAAGGAGATCGGCCTGGGGCTGGCGCTCATCACCGGATCGGTCGGGGCGGCGTACCACTTCTCCCGTCGCCGCACCGGCGACGACGACGCCTGACCGACCGCGTCGCCGACCGCACGGGCCACTTCGCCCCGGCTCCCTGACGGGACCGGGGCGAAGTCCTGTGCACGTGCGATCCGTTGCTTCGAAGGGGGAGGCCGGATCAGGATCCGGGACCGTCAGATCCGGTTCTCGGACCGGCGGCGCATCCAGAACACGGCTCCGCCGACGACGGCCGCGGCCACGAGCCCGCCGCCGATGGCGATGTCGGCCGGCGTCGCCCCGGTGGAGCTGCTGCCGCCGATACCGCCCTGGACGCCTCCGATGACGGTGAAGGCCGCCGGGTTCGTCAGGATGCGGCCGTTGCAGTTGACCGTGATGCTGTGCGAACCCGGACGCGCGTTGCGGTTGATCGTCGCGGTGCCCTTCGCCGTCTGGTTGGCGCCGTGGATCGGCGTCAGCGGTGTGCTCGGGAACGCGTCCGAGGTCATGGTGCCGCCGGTGGGGCAGTTGTCGACAGTGACGGTCAGCTGCCCACCGCGGGCGATGACGCTTGGCTGGGCGACGATGTTGGTCGGGCTGACGCCCATGCCGTCCCGGGCGACGGCCGCGGGGGCGGCGAGCCCGAGAGCGGCGATCGCGGCGCCGGTGACCGCCAGGGCACGAGTAGTACGCATGTGTTCCTCCGCGGGAGACACCCCGGGAACCGTCCCCGGTCGATCGGCGAGAAAGTGCCTCCCAGACAGACCCTCAGATGCCTTGCGGCGACCCGCATTTCGGGAATGGTCCGTCCTGGTGAGAGGACACGCCGAAGAAAAAGCACACAATCGGATATCACCGCAGGTCACGGACCGTCAGAAAATATTTGCGGGCGGCAACTCGGATGGCGCACCGGCGGCGGCGCGGGCCACCCGTTCGCATCCGCCCCGTCGCCGGTTTCCCTCGTGAGACTTAGCGTTCTCGTATGCGCGAATGACGTGGCGACGGCCGCGTCGAGAGGGGAAGTCGAATGTCTGCGTCCGTACTGGCCGAGCTGGCCGAAGAGGAGGAGCGGCGGAAGAAGCGCGCTCCTTGGGGCGTGATAGCGCTTGTTCTGCTGACCGGCCTCGCGCTCATTCGCAACGGTTCGGGAGAGTTCGACATCGGGCCGCCGCAGCCCGCCTCGGCGGCCGCGGCGGACAGCCGTCTGTCCGGCTCCACCTTCGCCAGGGCCGATCCCCTGCCGTACTCCCTTCCCGACCGCGTCAGGCTCCCGGCGATCAACGTCGACGCGCCGGTCATCCCGGTGGGCCTGGACATGGACGGCTGGGTCGCCGCACCGCCACCGGAGGACCCGAACCTGGCCGGCTGGTTCACCGGTGCGGTCTCCCCCGGCGAGAAGGGCACCGCGGTCGTCGTCGGCCACGTCGACAACAAACAGGGCCCCGCCGTGTTCTACGGGCTGGGGGCCCTGAAGAAGGGCAATCGCGTCGAGATCACGCGCAAGGACCAAAAGACGGCCGTATTCGAGATCTACGGCGTCGAGGTCTTCGAGAAGAACAACTTCCCCGGCGACCGTGTCTACGGTTCCAAGGGCCATCCCGAACTGCGGGTCATCACCTGCGGGGGCGGTTTCTCCCAGCAGAACGGTTACGAGGGGAACGTCGTCGCCTTCGCCCGCATGGTCGAGGTCCGCTGAGCGTTCCCCGACCCGGCGGGCGGTGGTTTGCGGTTACGCGTACTGCCGTCGCGGGACGGTGATGTGATAGCCGGAGTCGAGCAGTTGCGGGAGATATTCGCGCAGCGCCCTGACACTCTGGGTGCGGTCGCCCCCGGCGTCGTGCGAGAGCACCACGACGCCGGGGGCGGCGCCGTTCTCCACCCGTCCGACGATGGTCCGGGTGCCGGGAGTGGTCCAGTCGAGGGTGTCGACGGTCCAGGCCAGCGGTTCCATGCCGAGTTCGGCGCCGAGTTGGAAGGTGGCGCGGTTCCAGGCTCCGTAGGGCGCGCGGAACCACACGGGCGGCTCGCCGTACGCCTCCTCGATCACCTCGCAGGTGCGTTCCATCTCCGAGCGGATCCGCCCGCGGCTCAGGCGGGTCAGCAGCGGGTGGGACCACGTGTGGTTGCCGACGACGTGTCCCTCGTCGGCCATGCGGGCCAGCAGGTCCCGGTTGTCGGCGGCCGTCTCCCCGCACACGAAGAACATCGCGCGGACGTCGTACTGCGCCAGGATGTCCAGGATGTCCGGGGTGTAGCGGGGGTCGGGCCCGTCGTCGAAGGTCAGCACCATGGAGCGGCCGCGCCCGGACATGCGCAGGAGCGGCTCGCGCCGGACGAGGGGCCTGGCGGGAACGGCCGGGGGCGGGCCGTATCCGGTCAGGGGCTGGAGACGGTAGGCGGAGGGCTTGAGTGCGAGGTGTGTCCGGGGGCCGGCCGCGGGGGCGGCGGACCGGACCGGCTGTGGGCCGGTGACCGCCGCCAGCACGCCGGCCGTCCCGGCCGCCCCGCAGGCCCCGGCCCCGAAGAGCAACGCCCGGCGCCGCGTGAGCAGCCGTGTGAGCAACTGATCCTTCGTCATGACTCATCAGTCGCCCGGAGTGGACCCGGCGCACCACAGCAACACCGGGGCGGCCGCACGATTCCACCCGCCCGGTCCAACCGGGGCGGTGCCGACCTCACCCGACCGGTGCAGCGAAGCACCGTGGGGATCGTCAGCGTCGGCGCACAGCGGACGTGGCAAGGTCTCACGGATGGTCAGGGGCGGAACACGACAAGTCGGTCGATGCCGAGCCGGAGGCCGCCGATGGGGAGGTGGCGGTATGCGAGAGCGCCCACCGGGCAGAGGTCGGTGCTGCCGGCGCGCAGCCGGGCGAGGGCGCGGTGCCGGATGCGGACCTGTCGGGCAGGTCCGCATCCGGTTCGCCGGGCCTGGCTTCGTCCCCTCCGTCGAGGCCGAGCGCCGGGAGCGGCGGCAGGCCTTCGGTCGTGGCCGGCCGGTGCCCGCCCTTCGGGTGCCCTCTTCCCCGGAGTTCGTGCAAGGAAGGTACGGAGACGGAGCGTTCGGCGAAGGCGAGGGAGACCCGGGGTAGGCCCAGTGCGGCCGCGCCCAGTTCGGCGGCCTTGGTCCCCATGACGCGGTCGGGGGCGCTTGGGTCACGGCGCATCAGGTCGAGTAGGGCGCCGGCCCCGCCCCAGGGCACGAAGGAGAGCGGGGCGAGCAGTGCGCGGCCGGCCAGGACCAGCGGGCCGGGACAGACGACCGCCCGCCACCAGGCGATCTTCATGCGGGCAGCGGCGGCGAGCGGAGACGGCGTGGGCGAGATCGGTGCTGACGGCCCCGCCGCCTCGCCCGTCGAGACGTCCCTGACGGGGGCGGGACCTGCGGTTTCCGATAGCCTCGCAGCCGTGACGGAACAGCAGCGATCGCAAGGGTTCGAGCGGGGCACGGACGGCCCCAAGGTCATCGTGGTCGGGGTGGACGGTTCCGACTCCTCGCTCCGCGCCGCGGCGTACGCCGGTGGCCTGGCCCGGCGACAGCACGCTCTGCTCGCGGTCGTCTATGTGCAGCCGGTGCTCGCGGCGGGCGCGGCGCTCGGGGCGCCGGTCACCGACACGACCGACGAGATCGCCGAGGACCTGGTGACGCAGATCCGGGACGCGGCCGAGCACAGCAAGGGGATATTCGACGTGCGCTGGGAGTTCCACACCTTCCGGGGCGACCCCTACAACGGACTGGTGAGGGCGGCGGACGACCTCAAGGCGGACGCGGTGGTGGTGGGCGCCTCGGAGCAGGCCGGCCACCGGATCGTCGGCTCGGTGGCGGTACGGCTGGTGAAGGCGGGACGGTGGCCGGTGACGGTGGTGCCGTAGGCGCGCCTGTGCCTGCCGGGGGTGCGCCCGCCGCCACGCTGGCCGCCCTTCACGACCGGCGCGCCACCAAGGCCTGTCGGCGGATCAGGTCGCATGAAATCGGCGGGCGCCTCGACGCGGAGCGTCGGCAGCCGACGACAACGCCGCAGATCCGCGATGCGGGCCCCGCGCCTGCGGCATGATCCGCCGGACAAGCCCTACAGGGTGCGGAGGAAGTCGAGCAGGATCTCGTTGAAGAGCTCCGGCTTCTCCAGGTTCGGGTAGTGGCCGACACCCTCGATGGCCCGGGAGCGGCCGTCCGGGACGGTGCCGGCGAGGCGCTGTGCCGCGTCGATCAGGTCGGCCGGTTCGAGGCCGCCGTTGACGGTGAGCACCGGGACGTCGATCTTCGGCAGGCGGGACCACGAGTCGGTCACCCGCACGAGCCAGTCCTTCTCGTCGGGCGTGTGCTTCGAGATGGTGTTGAGCGCCATCTCCCGCAACCGGCGCGGGATCCGCGGGTCGATCTCGTCGGCGCCGCGATGCTCGCCCGGCACGACACGCAGGAAGGCCGCGAGCCAGCCCTCGATGTCACCGGCGCCCAGCGTGCGCGCGTACTCGGCCTGGATCTCCCGGTGCCAGGGATCCGTGTACTGGAAGTCGCCGGTCGCGGCGCCACAGGTGACGACCGCGCGGACGAGCTCCGGATGCTCCAGCACGGTGTCGGTGGCGATGACCCCGCCCATCGACAGGCCGACGAGGACGGCGGGGCCCGCGTCGAGGTGGCGCAGCAGACCGGCGAGGTCGTCGGCCCAGCGGAACGGTTCGCTCGCGTTGGCGGAGGATCCGTGGCCGCGTACGTCCGGGGCGATCACGCGGTGTCCGGCGGCGAGGGCCGCGATCTGGTCGTCCCAGAACCGGTGGTCGACGTACCCCGCGTGGATCAGGACCACGAGATCCCCAAAGCCGGCGTCGAGGTAGGCGAGGTCGCCGTCGCCAGAGGGGAAGAAGCGAAGCTCCGAAGCAGCAGTCATGACAACCAAGGTGTCATCATCGGGGAGTTTTGACAACCGAAGTGTCATGATGGCCGTATGGACGACACCGGCACACCCCTGGCCCCCGACGAACTCGGCGACCGCCTCACCGAGGTGTTCGACCTCGTGGGCCCGCTCTACCGGCGCGCCGCGCGCAAGGTGGAGCAGGGCGAACCGATCGAGGGCGCGTCCGCCGGTGTACGCGCCGTGCTGAACCTGCTGCGCCGGAACGGGGCCATGACGGTGCCCCAGATGGGCAGGGCGCAGGCCCTGAGCCGGCAGTTCGTCCAGCGCATGGTCAACGAGGCGGCGGCCCGGGGCTGGGTGGAGATCACGCCCAACCCCGCGCACCAGCGGTCCTCGCTGATCCGGCTCACCGAGGCGGGGCAGGCCACCATCGTCGCCGTCCTGGCACGGGAACACACCCTCAACCGCCAGGTGGGCGGCGATCTGACCGACGCCGAGGTCCGGGCCTGCGTGCGGGTGCTGACCGAGATGGTGCGCACCTTCGACGACGTGGACGTGGACTGAGCCGGGCTACTTCCCCATCACCAGCCCGTCCTTCGCCGCGCCCCGGCTCAGGACGACGTCCCGGATGCGGTCGCGCACACCCCGCACGTCGGCGCCCTGGGCGAGCGCCTCGTTCAGGTTCAGCACGCGGCCCGCGTCGACGTCGAACACCTGCGGCACGAACTCGGCCCTGGTCACCCGCCAGCGCTCCCCGGGCCGGGCGGGCGGGGCGAAGGTGAAGCGGCCCAGGGTGGACTGGTTGCCGCGCGGGTCCTGGGCGCCCTCGTGGTTGAACATCTCGCCGGCGATCTGGTCGCCCATGCCGTAGATCACCCAGGTGCCGTTGACCTTCTCGTAGGCCTGCGGGACGTGGGCGTGGGTGCCGAGGATCAGGTCGATGTCGGGGCGGCCGCCGGTACGGGCGGCGGTGAGCGAGCGGGCCAGGGTCAGTTGCCGCTCGTCGGGGGCGTCCTGCCATTCGGTGCCCCAGTGCAGGGACACGAGGACCACGTCGGCACCGGCCTTCCGGGCCGCCCGCGCGTCCGCGACGATCTTGTTCTCGTCGATCAGGCCGACGGCCCAGGGCTGCCCTTGCGGGAGCGGGAAGCCGTTCGTGTCGTAGGTGTAGGCGAGGTGCGCGACCTTCGCGGGACCCGCGCGCAGGATCGTGACCGCGCCTGCCTCGGACTCGGTGCGGGCCGAACCGGCGTGCCGTACGCCCGCCCGGTCCAGGGCGTCCAGAGTGCGGCGGATACCGTCGGCGCCGTCGTCGAGGCTGTGGTTGGAGGCGGTGGAGCAGCCGTCGTAGCCGGTGGCGGCGAGGGCCGGCGCCACTTCGGGCGGGGACTTGAAGGTGGGATAGCCGGTGTAGTCGCCGTTCTCGCCGTAGACGGTCTCCATGTGACACAGCGCCAGGTCGGCGCGGGAGACGACGGGTTCGATCCCGGCGAGCATCGGACGGAAGTCGTAGCCGGTGCCGCCCGCGTCGAAGCGGGCGCGGTCGATGATGGAGCTGTGCGGGAGGACGTCGCCGGAGGCGACCAGCGTGAAGCCTTTGTCCTTGGCCGGCGCGGGACGTCCCGGCCGGGTGGGCGTGTCCTGGTCCTGGGCCTGGCAGGCGGCGCCCGCGGCGAGGAGGGCCGTGAGGGCCAGGGCCACCTGCCGTCTGCGTGCAATCATCGGCTCACCCCATTGTGGTCATATTTACGCACAAATAGGTACGACCTTGACGACGACCGCAAACAACCTTCCCGCCCTCTTTAGGCCGTCCGGAGCCCGCGAACGACCGGACGCGGACCGTTCGTCGAACCGTTCGCCGACGCGATCGACCGTCCGCCGCAGACCTGTGCGCCCGCCCTGTCCAGAAACGGCCCCCTGTTGTGCCATGCAGCCATGACGGCCGGAACCACTCTCACGAACGGGACGACCGCCGAGCACGAGCTCGCCGCACTGCAGCGCGAGCACGGCCGGCCCCTCTTCGCGCTCCTGCTCCGGCTCTGCGACGGCGACCGGCAGCGCGCCGAGGACCTCGTCCAGGAGACGCTCGTACGCGCCTGGCAGCACCCCGAGGCCCTGCGCGCCGACGACTTCGAGTCCGTACGGCCCTGGCTGCTGACCGTGGGCAGGCGGCTCGCCATAGACGCGCGACGGGCCCGGCAGGCGCGGCCGGCGGAGGTCGGCGACGCGATCCTGGAGAACGCCCGGGTGTGCGGCGACCACGCCGAGCGGGCGGCCGCCGCCCTCGATGTGCGCGAGGCTGTGAAGACACTCACTCCGCAGCACCGTGAAGTCCTGGTGCTGGTGTATTTCCAAGGGGCGAGTGTGGCGGAGGCCGCGGAAAGCCTCGGCATTCCTCCCGGTACCGTGAAGTCCCGCGCGTACTACGCGCTGCGCGCCCTGCGCCGGGTGCTTCCCGGATACGCGGCCGACCTGCGGTGAAACCCATGGCCGAGTCAAGCCTCCGTAAAGCGCCTTGCCTCTGACCCCGGTTGAGTAATCGGCTGTCCTCATCCGTGTTCCGCACTGGGGCCCGGCGACGGGCGACGCGCACGCACCGGAGGAAGGCAGGAAGGAATGCTGCACAGAGGTCAAGAGAGCACGGACGGCGCCGGCGGCGGCGAACTGACCGTCCCCATGGCGTGGTTCTACGCCGAGTACATCGCCGACGAACTGCTGCGGTCCGGGGAGTTGATGCCACCGACGTCGTTCGAGTTCCGCGCCGGGCGGGACGCCCTGGCGCTGACCATCTTCCTGTCCGACACCGACGGTGAACTGTCCGGCATCCAGGTCGTCTCCCAGTTGGAGAACTGGCTGTCGCTGACGGCATACGACCAGCCGTGGCAGGACTGGGTGAGCGAGCGGATGACCGCGCTCACCGCCGCCGAGGCCGCCACCGACGGCCCCTCCCCCGACCTGGACCTGGCCCGGGCGGCCTGGCGCTGGCTGGAGGAGACCGAGCTGCTCGCGCCCGATCTGAACGCCGTGCCGGGCGGCGGCCCGGTGATCGGCGAGGACGAAGGGCCCAAGGTATGGACGCCTGCATGGCAGCTCGGGTTGCCTCTGGGACACCTCGCCATCCACCTTTTTTAGATTCGTTCGACTCGGACCAATCCGCGGGTCCGGCCGCTCCGAATCGTTGGTTGCGATTCTGTGTGTGCCTTGAGTGATTCGGCGGTCCGGTGCGTACCGGTGGGAGCAAGGAGTAACCCCCCACCCACTCAACGGCACGAGGATTCGTCATGAGGTCCCTGGAGAGGCATCGCGACGTCGGCGCGTACGCGCTCGGCGTGCTGGACGAGGCGGACGCCTTCCGCTTCGAGGACCACCTCATGGAGTGCCCCCGCTGTGCGGCACACGTGACCGAATTCGGGCCCGCGACCCGGCAGTTGATGCTGTACCGGCGCGCGACCCCACGCGTCGTGCACCCCACGGCGCAGCCCGGCCCCCGGATGCTGGAGCGGCTCCTCGGCGAGGTGGCGGTACGGCAGCGGGGCCGCCGCAGGCGGCTGTGGTTCGCCCTGGCCGCGTCGGTCGTCCTCGCGGTGGCCGGGCCCGGCATCGTGCTGTTGGCGAGCGACAGCAGCGGGGCGGCGGCCGCGCGGGTCACCGCGACCGACGAACGCTCGGGCGTGTGGGCCGAGGTGACGACCGAGGACGAGGTCTGGGGCAGCCAGGTGCAGCTCAAGGTCAAGGACGGCGCCGGTCCCCGTGCCTGTCTCCTCGTCGCCGTCGGCCACGACGGCTCCGAACAGACGATCACCAACTGGACCGTCCCCGACCACGACGCCCGCCCCAACACCATGCGCGGCGGCGCGTCGATGCACCCCGACCAGATCGCCCGCTTCGAGGTGCGGACGACGGGGGGCGACCACCTGGTGACGCTCCAACCCGGCTGACGGGCACGCACGTCGCCTGATTTGCCGGTCCACGGTCACGGACGGAAACTGGACGTACCGACGTGGAGCCGATGGCAGGCCCGCTCCGCGCCCCCTGGGAGCACGAGCGAAGGGGCTGAACCGGTGGGCGACCAATTGATGATCCTCCTCTCCGAGGAGGGAGCGGAAGCCGAACGCGTGGCGGAGCTGACCGGCTACCTGCGCGAAGAACTGCTTCAGCTCGACGTGGACGACGTGACGGCCGTTCCCGGGGAGGCGATTCCGCCCGGAGCACGTGCCGTGGACGTCTCCCAGATCGGCTCCCTGCTGGTCGCCCTGGGCGGCTCGGCCACCGCCCTGAGCCAGGTGGTGACCGTGGTCCGGGGCTGGCTTGGCCGGTGCCACGACGCGCGCCCGTCGCTGCGCCTGCAGTTGGACGACGACGTCCTGGAGGTCTCCAAGGCGACCGACGAGCAGGTCGCCGAGGCCTTCGAGGTCTTCGTGCGGCGCCACGCGACGGCAGGAGCCCCGCCATGACGGAAGCCCGGCACGCGCTGATCATCGCCAACGATCGTTACGACGACCAAGGACTCAAGAGTCTCCGGGCGCCCGCACAGGACGCCACGGCCCTCGCCGAGGTCCTGCACGATCCCGAGGTCGGCGACTTCGAGGTCGAGGTCATCCGCAACGAACCCGCCCACGTCACCAACCGGCACATCCAGGCCTTCTTCAACGACCGCCGGCGCGACGACACGCTGCTCCTGCACTTCTCCTGCCACGGCCTCAAGAGCGAGTCCGGCGAACTCTACTTCGCCGCCAAGGACACCGACCCCCGGCTGCTGGACGCCACGGCCGTCCCCGCGCTTTTCGTGCGCCGGTGCATGTCCCGCACCCGGGCGGGCAGCACCGTCCTCTTCCTCGACTGCTGCTACGGCGGCGCCTTCTCCCGCGGGTCGGGCTCCGTACGCGCCACCGGCGACGTGAACGTCCTCGAATCCTTCCGGGGCGAGAAGCCCCCCGGCGGGCGGGGCAGGGCCGTCATCACGGCGTCCAACTCCATGGAGTACGCCTTCGAGGGCCCGGACCTGGCCGAGAACTCCGCGCCGCGGCCGTCGGTGTTCACCCACGCGGTGGTGCAGGGACTGGAGAGCGGCGAGGCGGATCGCGACGGGGACGGCGACGTCACCCTCGACGAGCTGTACGACTACGTCTACGACCGCGTCCGCGAGGTCAACCCGCACCAGACGCCGAGCAAGGACGTGGAGATGGAGGGGGAACTGACCCTGGCCCACAGCCGGCGCGGGCGCATCAAGATCGTCAAGGTCTCCTCACCGCCGTCCCTGATGGCCGCCATCCACAGCGACAACGCCTTCACCCGGCAGGGCGCCGTCCTGGAACTGAGGTCCCGGCTGCAGAACGAGTCCCTCCCCATCGCCGAAGGGGCACGTCAGGACCTGGAGGAGATCGCCCGCGACGACATCCAGCAGATCGCCGACCTGGCGCGCGGCGCTCTGCGCGAGGTCCGCCTGACGCCCTCCCCGGACCATCTGGACTTCGGCCGGGTACTGCAGGGCTCGGCCCCTCGGCAGCAGTCGCTGACCCTGGGCGGCCCGCCCCTCGCCCGGCACTGCGTGGCCCAGTCCACCCAGTCGTGGCTGAGGGTCGAGCCGGTGGTGAACGGCCTGACCGTCCGGCTGGACACCTCCGCGGAGGGCCAACTGTCCGGTGACATCGTGCTCAAGGGAGTTGCCGACGACGCGGTCGTCCACGTGGAGGCGGTGGTGGCCCCCGCACCCGGACCCGGGCAGGGCGTCCCCAAACCTCCGGACGATCCACCGCGAGCCGACCGGGACACGGTGATCATCGACACCGGGCAGGCAGGCCGCCCTCCCGGGCAGCCGCGCGAGATTCCCCGGGAACCCGTCGGAAGCCGGACCTCCCCCGGGTCCCCCAAGTCCCACTGGGCCCCCGCCCTCGCCGGCGCCGCCCTCGCCCTTGCCGTCACCGCGGTGATCACGGTCGTTCTCGCCGCCGTGGGAGCGGCGCAAGCCGTGACCAAGAGGATCGACGAGGGACCCCCCGTCAAGGACCACGTCCGCGAGTTCGGTGTGGACACGTCGCTCACCATCTGCCTGATCACCGCCGCAGCCGCGCTCGTCCTGGGTGCGTTCGCCCGGCACGACCTTCGTGCGCGGCACGACCGCTACACGACCTCGGCGTCGAGCTGGGCAAGTACCCTCACCTCCCTGGCGAAGGGTCTGGCCATTCCGGCCCTGATCCTGGCCGCGCTCGCCCTGATCACCTACCAAGTGGGCAGCAAGCACTGGTGACTCACTTCAGCAGCCTCGACAACCTCCGGTCCGCCAGCGGCTTCCCGCCCGTCTGGCAGGTCGGGCAGTACTGGAGCGAGCGGTCGCTGAAGGAGACCTCGCGGACGGTGTCGCCGCACACCGGGCAGGGCTCGCCGGTGCGGCCGTGGACGCGCAGACCGCTCTTCTTCTCGGCCTTGAGCCGACCGGCCGCCACCCCTCGGGAACGCTCGACCGCCTCCGTGAGGGTGGTGCGCAGGGCCTCGTACAGACGTCCGGTCTCCTCGGGCGTGAGGGACGACGTGGGCTTGAACGGGGACATCTTCGCCGCGTGCAGGATCTCGTCGCTGTAGGCGTTGCCCACGCCCGCGATGAGGCTCTGGTCGCGCAGGGCGCCCTTGATCTGCCGGCGTTCGCCCTTGAGCAGGGCGGCGAGGCGTGCCTCGTCGAAGTCGTCGGCGAGCGGGTCCGGGCCCAGCCGGGCCACGCCCGGTACCTGCTGCGGGTCCTGGACGACGTACACCGCGAGGCGTTTTTGCGTTCCCGCCTCCGTCAGGTCGAAGCCAGCCCCGGTCTCCAGGGCCACCCGCAGCGCGAGGGGGCCCTTGCCGGGCCGGGGCGGGCCGTCGGGGAGCCTGTCCTTCCAGTGGAGCCAGCCGGCGCGGGCCAGGTGGGTCACCAAGTGCGGGCCGCCGTCCGTCTCCAGGTCGAGGAACTTGCCGTGCCGGTGCACGGCGGTGACCTCGCGTCCCTCGAGGGCGGTGAGCGGAGGGTCGTACGTCTTCAGGACGCTGATCGCGACGGGCAGCACCCGGACGATCTCGTGGCCGACGAGGTTGTCGGTCAGGAAGTCCTTGAGCGCTTCGACCTCGGGCAGTTCCGGCATACGTCCAGAGTGCCACCGCCGGCCGTCGCGCTCAGGTCAGCCGCGGTCGGGCACCACGAACTCGCACCACACGCACTTGCCGCTGCCCCGCGCCTCCACGCCCCACGCGTCGGTGAGCAGGTCTACGAGGAGAAGGCCCCGGCCCGACACGCCCGACTCCCCGGCCTCACGGCGGCGTGGGAGGGCGCTGGAGGAGTCCTCGACCTCGACGCGCAGCCGGCGGTCGCGGCCGCCGGTGAGGACCCGCAGGGTCACGATGGCGGAGCCCTCGGTGTGCATCAGGGCGTTGGTGATCAGTTCGTCGGCGGCCAGTTCGATCTCGTCGGAGAGGTCACGGGCCTCCCAGGCGCCGACCGCGACACGGATCATGTGCCGGGCCTCCGTGAGGGCCTCGGGGTCGCCCGGCGCCACGTGTTGCTGGAGACGGCCCTGGGACCGCGGGGTGTCCAGGCCGCGGCGGCGCAGCAGGAGCAGGGCGACGTCGTCGTCGCCGCCGCGCTCCTCGGCCACGTCGATGAGGCGGTCGGCGAGGTCGCGGACGTCGTCCGGGCCGGTGGCGATGAGGGCCGTCAGGGTCCGCATGCCGTCGTCGAGGTCGGCGCCGGGCTGTTCGACCAGGCCGTCGGTGCACAGCAGCAGGGTGTCGCCGGGGTCCAGTTCGAGGGTGGCGACGGGGTATTCGAGGCTGCCGAACTCGGCGGACAGACCAAGCGGCAGGCCGCCCTCCACGAAGACGCGCCGGCAGCTGCCGTCGGGCCGGCGGACGAGGGGGTCGATGTGGCCGGCCCGGACCACCTGGACCACGCCGGTGGTCAGGTCGGCCTCCGCGTACAGACAGGTCGCGAAGCGGTCGGTGTCGAGTTCGTGGAGGAAGACGGAGGCGCGGGCCATCACCGTGGCCGGAGGGTGGCCCTCGGCGGCGTACGCCCGCAGGACGATGCGCAACTGGCCCATGACGGCGGCGGCGTGCGTGTCGTGGCCCTGGACGTCACCGATGACGGCGCCGACCCGTCCGCCCGGCAGCGAAATCACGTCGTACCAGTCACCGCCGATGTCCCGGCCGAGGGAACCCGCGGCGCTGCCGGCGCGGTAGCGGACGGCGATGTCGGCGCCGGGGACGCTGGGGATGGTGCGCGGCAGCATGGCCTGCTGAAGACCGGTGGCCAGGTCCTTGTCCTGCTCGTAGAGCATGGCCCGCATGAGGCTCTGGGCGATGCTGCTGCCGAGCGCGACCAGGACGTTGCGGTCCTCCGGCGAGAAGCCGCGCCGGTCGCTGTAGAGCAGGCCCATGGCGCCGATCGGGCGGGCCTCGGCGATGAGCGGGAGATAGGCGGCCGAGGTGATGTTCAGGTCGGTGATGTGCGGCCACAGCACCGGGTACCGGTCCGCGAACTCCTCGGGCGACTCGATGAAGCGGGGGCTGAGGGTCCGCACGGCCTCGCTCATCGGGTAGGGCTCGTCGATCCGGGTGACGTCGGTGCCGGGGACGAAGCTGCCCTCCGGGCCCTCGGCGACCAGCCGGATGCGGCCGGCCTCGACCAGGCCGAAGACCAGACTGGTGGCGCCGAGGTGGGTGATGCCCTGGGTGTCCTTGAGGACATCGATGACGTCCTGGACGGTGCGGGCATGGGCGAGGGCGGCCGTGGTGAGCTGAACGACGTTGGTCTGCCGACGCCTCGCCTCGTCCTGGGCTGCCTGCTCCCGCCGGGACGCGAGGTCGTCGAGTTCCTGGGTGGCGTCGCGGACGATGCCGATGATCCGGCGTGGCCGGCCCGTCTCGTCGCGCCGGATGTAGCCCTGGGTGTGGGCCCAGCGCAGGCTGCCGTCGCGGCACCGGAGGCGGAAGTAGGTGCCGTAGTTCTCGCTGCCGTCCTTCATGGCCCGGGCGACCAGCGCGTCCAGGCGGTGGGCCTCGGCCTGCAGGAACCGGACGGCGAGGGTCGCCGGGTTCCCGTCGAACTCGTCCGGGCGCACGTCGAAGACCTCGTGGGCCTGGGCGTCCATGTGGAACAGACCGGTGTCCAGGTCCCAGTCGAAACTGCCCATGCGGTTGAGCGCCAGGATCGGATCCGGGTGGGCGGGCCAGTCGTCCGGGAGTGACAGGGCGCTCGCTCCCCGATCAACCATGTGGCCACCTTGCCAGGGTTTGTCCGATTCTTCGACCGGGGAGACGGGCCGGTCAGCGCGCTCGGTCAACTGTCGAAGACGTC
Source organism: Streptomyces sp. Q2 (assembly GCF_056820935.1). Classification (NCBI taxonomy): domain Bacteria; kingdom Bacillati; phylum Actinomycetota; class Actinomycetes; order Kitasatosporales; family Streptomycetaceae; genus Streptomyces; species Streptomyces sp. Q2. The sequence continues at coordinate 53,288 of NZ_JBXEJE010000038.1, forward strand.
GGTGGGACTGCCGAAGACGCTGTCCGTGCCGGCCGGGTCGTCGGGGATCAGTCCGCCTCCGTCGGGCGGGTCGGGGGTGTCCGGCACGCTCTGGGGGCCGGTCTCCTCCGCGGAGTCGAGGGAGTCGAGGGAGTCGGGGGCGTCGAGGGGTGGGCCCTCGACGGTCGGCTCCTGCGGGATCGTCGCCCCGGAGCCGGGCACGCTCGCGCCGTCCGACGGGACCAGCGGGCTCGCCGGCTCGCTCGTGCGGGGCACGGCCGGGGCGGTGGCCGTGGGGCAGTTCGTAGTCGTGCGCGCGGGCGCTTCCGTGGGTTGCCCCACCGGCACGTCCGCGGGCGCGCCCGTGGGGGTGCCCACGGGCAGGTCCGTGGGCGTGTCCACGGGCAGGTCCGCGGGGGTGCCCACGGGCAGGTCCGTGGGCGTGTCCACGGGCAGGTCCGTGGGCGTGCCGGTGGGCAGGCCCGTGGGCGTGCCGGTGGGCAGGCCCGTGGGCGTGCCGGTGGGCAGGCCCGTGCGCGGGTCCGTGGGTTCGTCGACCGGTACGCCGTCGGAGGTGCCCGGGGTCGCGGTCACGGTGGGGGTCGCGCAGTCGGTCGTCTCCGGGGAGGAGCCCTCCGCGCTCGAGGACGCGCTCCCGTCCGGCAAGGCGCTGGGCGCGCTCTCGCCCGGGGAGGGGAGCGGGGACGGCGGCACCGGGTCCGGCGCGGGCACGACACGGTCGTGGCGGACGTCGTGGCCGATACGCCGCTCGATCCAGGTGTTGTCGACGACGTCGATGATCGTGACGTTGCTGATGACCCGAGTGGTCGGGGCCACCACGATCACCTGGGCGGGCCGGTATCCGGCCCAGGGGCGGCCGCTGGCGCCGGGACCGCCCGGCATCGCCACGGGCGGCCCGAGGGGGTTGCCGCAGGCGCAGCGCACGCGGGGCACGCCCCGGTTGTCGACGAGGACGGCGGTGCCGGCCTGCAGGACGGACTGGTAGCTCGTCGCCCGCCCGTCGCGGTAGCCGTGGTTGGTGACCCCCGTGTCGGCGCGCAGGGCGACCGGCGCCAGTGCGCGCAGGTGCTCCGGGATCGAGGCCGGGGCGATGCCCTGGGCCCGGGCGAAGGCGCGGGCCCTGGGCAGGTCGCGGGCCAGGTGGTCGATCTGCCGTTCGACATCGCAGCTGCCGACCCGTGCGGTGCCGCTGTAGAGCCCGGGCGTCCCGCCGGACACGGACCGTGCCGCGGTCGAACCCGACCGGTCCGGTTGCGGCGTTCGGGTGACCGGGGACGGCGTGGCCGACGCGGTCGCCGTGGAGTCCGTGAAGGGGTCGGGTCCCTGGGCCGCGGCCGGCTGCAGGAAGAGCTCTCCGCCCGCCCTCGCGTCCTTGTCCGCACCGCCGCCGCACCCGGCGACGAGGAGCGCCGCCGAGAGCGCGCAGGCCGTGACGAGCGTTCCGGTGGGTATGCGCACCACACTCTCCCGTCCATCCCGGGCAGTTCGTCACTATTGTCTGCTTCACTCACTTGGGTTACGCAAGCGGAGCCGAGGTACACGGAGAGTCACCCGGGTTTGGTGAGAGCGCGGAGAGCGGGAGCATGGAGAGGAGGAGCACACGGCCGTGGAATGGTTCACCGCATCCGAGTACTGGATGAGCCGGCTGGTCTTCCAGCGGGCTCTGGCCGTCCTGTACCTCGTGGCGTTCCTGACGGCGGCCCTGCAGTTCCGGGCGCTGATGGGCGAGCGCGGCATGCTGCCGGTGCCCCGCTTCGTCGAGCGGATGCCCTTCAAGCGCGCCCCGAGCCTGTTCCAACTCCACTACTCGGACCGGTTCTTCGCGGGCTGCGCCTGGACGGGCTGCGCGGTGTCGGCGGCGCTCGTCGCGGGACTGGACTCGCTCCTGCCCCTGTGGGGCGGGATGGCGCTGTGGCTGGTGCCGTGGGTGCTGTACCTGTCGATCGTGAACGTCGGGCAGACCTGGTACGGCTTCGGCTGGGAGTCCCTGCTGCTGGAGGTCGGCTTCCTCGCCGTCTTCCTCGGCAACGACGAGGTGGCCCCGCCGGTCCTGGTGCTGTTCCTGCTGCGCTGGATCCTGTTCCGCGTCGAGTTCGGGGCGGGTCTGATCAAGATGCGCGGCGACGAGTGCTGGCGGAAGCTGACATGCCTGGACCACCATCACGAGACACAGCCCATGCCGGGCCCGCTGAGCTGGTACTTCCACCATCTGCCCAGGCCCCTGCACCGGGTGGAGGTGGCCGCCAACCACGTCACCCAACTCGTGGTGCCCTTCCTTCTGTTCACCCCGCAGCCGGTCGCCACGGCGGCGGCCTCGCTGATGATCCTCACCCAGTTGTGGCTGGTGCTCTCGGGCAACTTCTCCTGGCTGAACTGGATCACCATCGTGCTCGCCGTGCCGGCGGTGGAGCTCCCGGCCGATCCGCCGTCGGTGCCCGGCACCCCGCTCTGGTACGAGGTGCTGGTCCTCGCGGTCGCCGCGCTGCTGGTCGGACTCAGCTACCACCCGGTCCGCAACATGCTCTCCCGCCGCCAGGTCATGAACCGCTCCTTCGACCCGCTGCACCTGGTCAACACCTACGGCGCCTTCGGCAGCGTCAGCCGGGTCCGCTACGAGGTGGTCGTGGAGGGCACGGCCGACGACGTGCCGCGCGAGGACTCCGACTGGCGGGAGTACGAGTTCAAGGGCAAGCCCGGCGATCCCCGGCACTGGCCGCGCCAGTTCGCGCCCTACCATCTGCGCCTGGACTGGATGATGTGGTTCGCCGCCCTGTCGCCCGCGTACGCCGGATCCTGGTTCGGCGCCCTGGTGGAGCGGCTCCTGGAGAACGACCGGGCCACGCTGAAGCTGCTGCGCCGCTCCCCCTTCCCGCCCGACGCCCCGCCCCGCTACGTCCGCGCCCGCCTCTTCCGCTACCGGTACACGACATGGCGTGAGCTGCGGGAGACGGGCGCGTGCTGGGAGCGGACCTACGTGCGGGAGTACCTGCCGCCGACGCGGCTGGCGGAGGTGGCTCAGAGGTCGTAGACGCGGATGGCGGTGGTTTCGAAGACCCGCGTTCGCTCCTCGGCGCCGACCAACTGCCGTGCCAGATCGAGCACTTCGCCGTACGTCGCCTCAGTCGTGCACACCGGCCAGTCCGAGCCGAACATCAGCCGGTCCGGTCCGAAGGCGTCCCGAACCGTGTCGGCGTAAGGGCGCAGGTCGTCGACGGTCCAGGAGCCGGGGGCCGCCTCGGTGACCAGGCCGGACAGCTTGCAGACCGTGTTGGGCAGGGCGGCGAGGGCGCGGACGTCGGACGCCCAGGGTTCCAGGGCGCCGGAGGCGATGGGGGGCTTGCCCAAGTGGTCCAGGACGAAGGTGAGTTCGGGCAGGGATGCCGCCGCCTTGGCGCAGGCCGGCAGCTGATGGGGCAGAACGACCAGGTCGTAGACGAGTCCGGCGTCGGCGACGGCGGCGAGTGAGCGCCGGACGTCCGCACGCAGCAGCCACTGCGGGTCGGGCTCGCCCTGGACCTGGTGCCGAACACCCTTGAGGTACTGCCCGCCGGGGAGTTCCCGCAGCCGGGCCAGCTCGTCGGCGACGCCGGGGCGGGTGAGGTCGGTCCAGCCGACCACGCCCGCGATCAGCTCGTGACCGGCCGCGAGGGCGAGGAACTCCGGGGTCTCCTCGGCGACCGTGACCGTCTGGACGAGCACGGTGCGCTCGACACCGGCCGCGCGGGCTTCCGGTACGAGGTCCGCGAGTGTGAAGTCCCGTCTGAGCGGGCTGTGTTCGTCGATCCAGTCCTGGTCCCGGACGGACAGGTCCCACACGTGGTGGTGCGCGTCCACGGTCACGGCAGCTCCCACACGACGGGCAGGCCGGCGTCCGTGCCCTCCCCGGAGTAGTCGTGCACCACGTCCAGCAACTCGGCCATGCGGGCCTGCCAGGCGACGTTGACCGGCAGCTTCTCCAGTTCGGCGAGGAGGCGGGCGTAGTCCTCGCACTCCAGGACGTGGAAGAGGTCGGTGCCGCTGCGCCAGATCGTCCAGGAGGTGGCACCGGCGGCGTGGATGGCGTCGGTGAGCTCGGCCGGGACCTCACGGTGGGCGGCCTCGTACGCGTCGATCCGGTCGGCGCGGACCTTGGTGTGCAGGGCCACTCTCATGACGGCTCCTCGGTGGGGACGGGGGCGTCGACGGGCAGGAGGCCGGCGGCGCGCGCCTCCTGCCAGAAGGCGCCGGGAACGGATGCCGCGAACTGGTCGGCGCAGTCGTGCGCCTCGGCCGCGGAACGGACGCCGACGAGGACGCTCGCGACCGCCGGATGGGCCGCGCAGAACGCCAGCGCGGCGGCCCGCAGGGTGGTGCCGTGGCGGTCGGCGAGGGACTTCAGCCGCAGGGCACGGTCCAGCACGTCGGCCGGCGCCCGGGCGTAGTCGTACGTCGCCCCCGGCCGCGGGTCGGCCAGCAGGCCGGAGTTGAAGGCGCCGCCGATGACGACGGAGGTACCGCGTTCGACGGCCGCCGGGAGGAGTCCGGTGAGCGCGTCCTGGTCGAGCAGGGTGTAGCGGCCGGCGCACAGCACCACGTCGACGTCGGTGTCACGGACGAAGCGGGTGAGCATCGCGGACTGGTTCATGCCGGCGCCGATCGCGCCGACCAGGCCCTCCGAGCGGAGCTTCTCCAGGGCCGGGTAGCCCTCCCGGAAGGCCTGCTCGGCGTGGTCGTCGGGGTCGTGGAGGTAGACGACGTCGACGCGGTCGAGGCCGAGCCGCCGCAGGCTGGCCTCCAGGGTGCGTCGTACGCCGTCGGCACTGAAGTCCCACACGCGGCGGTGGGTGGCGGGGACCGCGAAGCCGTTCGCCAGATCGTCGCCGCCCGTCTCGGTGGGTTCCAGACGGCGGCCCACCTTCGTCGACACCGTGAACTGCGCGCGGGGGTGCTCGCGCAGGGCCGCGCCGAGGCGGCGTTCGGACAGGCCGATGCCGTAGTGCGGGGCGGTGTCGAAGTAGCGGACGCCCCGCTGCCAGGCGGCGGACACGGCCTCGTGGGCCTGCTCCTCGCCGACCTCGGTGAAGAGGTTGCCGATCGCGGCGGCACCGAAGGCGAACTCGCTGACCTGAACGCCGCTCCGGCCCAGCTGTCTCACCGGCCCGCCGGCCGCGGTCGCAGCCCCTGCATGCCGCCGTCGACGGCGAGTGAGGTGCCCGTGGTCGCTCCGGACAGGGGGCTCGCGAGGTAGGCGACGGCGCCCGCGACCTCGTCGGCCGTAACCAGGCGGCCGGTGGGCTGGCGGGCCTCCAGAGCGGCGCGTTCGGCGGCCGGGTCGGCGGCCTTGGACAGCAGGCGGCCGATCCACGGAGTGTCCGCGGTGCCGGGGTTGACGCAGTTCACACGGATGCCCTCGCGGACGTGGTCGGCGGCCATGGCGAGGGTGAGGGAGTGCACGGCGCCCTTGGTCGCGCTGTACAGCACCCGCTGCGGCAGGCCCGCGGTGGCAGCGATGGACGACGTGTTGACGATCGCCGCGTGCGCGGACTCCCGCAGGTGCGGCAGGGCGGCGCGGGCGACGCGGACCATGCCGACGACGTTGACGTCCAGGACGCGGTGCCACTCCTCGTCGTCGTTGTCCTCGACGGTGCCCTGCGCGCCGATGCCCGCGTTGTTGACCAGGACGTCGAGTCCGCCGAGGTCGGCCACCGCGGCCGCGACGGCCGTGCGTACGGAGGAGTCGTCGGCGACGTCGGCCCGGTAGGCGAGCAGCGGCTTCTCCACCGACGACGGGTCCAGGTCGAGTACGGCGACCCGGGCGCCGCGCGCCGCCAGGAGTTCCGCCGTCGCCCTGCCGATGCCGGAGGCGCCGCCGGTCACCAGGGCCTTGAGGCCCTCGAAGTCGCTCATACCGCCTGTCCCTTCTTGTTCTCGTCGTTGTGCGTCTTGAGGTCGGCGGCCCAGAAGGCGCCGTCGGGGAAGGTGTACCGCGCGATGGACTCCGGTCGCATGGCGGCCGAGAAACCCGGCGTGGTGGGTGCCGTGTAGTGCCCCTCGCGGATCACCACCGGGTCGAGGAAGTGGTCGTGCAGATGGTCGACGTACTCGATGACCCGGTCCTCCGTGGTGCCGGAGAGGGCCACGTAGTCGAACATCGACAGGTGCTGGACGAGTTCGCACAGGCCGACACCGCCCGCGTGGGGGCAGACCGGCACACCGAACTTGGCCGCGAGGAGCAGGACGGCCAGGTTCTCGTTGACGCCGGCGACCCGGGCCGCGTCGATCTGCACGACGTCGAGGGCGCCGGCCTGGAGGAGCTGCTTGAAGACGACCCGGTTCTGCACGTGCTCGCCGGTGGCGACCTTCACCGGGGCCACCGCCTTGCGGATCGCCGCGTGGCCGAGGATGTCGTCGGGGCTGGTGGGCTCCTCGATCCAGTACGGGTCGAACTCGGCGAGCGCCTTCGTCCAGCGGATCGCGTCGTCGACGTCCCAGCGCTGGTTGGCGTCGATGGCCACGCGGATGTCCGGGCCGACGACCCGGCGGGCGACCCGGCAGCGCCGTACGTCGTCGGCGAGGTCGGCGCCGACCTTCAGCTTGATCTGCCGGAAGCCGGCGGCGACGGCCTCGGCGGCGAGCCGGGTGAGCTTCTCGTCGTCGTAGCCGAGCCACCCCGGGGAGGTGGTGTAGGCGGGGAAGCCTCGGGCGAGCAGGTGGGTGGTGCGCTCGGCGGCGCCCTCCCGGCCCTTGCGCAGCAGCTTCAGCGCCTCCTCGGGGGTGAGCGCGTCGGTGAGGTAGCGGAAGTCGATCTGGCCGACCAGCCACTCGGGGTCGGCCTCGGCGAGCAGCCGCCACAGCGGCTTGCCGGCGCGCTTGGCCGCCAGGTCCCACACGGCGTTGGTGACCGCGCCGATCGCCATGTGCATCACCCCCTTCTCGGGCCCGAGCCAGCGCAGCTGGCTGTCGCCGATCAGGTCCCGGAACAGGGAACCGGGGTCCGCGCACACCTCGTCGACGGACCGCCCGACCACATGGTGGCGCAGCGCGTGGATCGCGGCGACCTGGACCTCGTTGCCCCGCCCGATGGTGAAGGTGAACCCGTGCCCCTCCGGCCCGTCCGTGTCGTCGCTGTCCGTGCGCAGCACGACGTACGCGGCCGAGTAGTCGGGGTCCGGGTTCATCGCGTCGGAGCCGTCGAGCTCACGCGAGGTGGGGAAACGGATGTCGTAGGTGTCGACCGCGGTGATGCGGACGGGCGTCGCGGACACTGAGGGCCTTTCGGTCGGTGACGGGGGCAGGGCGGACAGGTCCTAGTCCTGGGCGCGGCCCGTCGTCACGCGGGCGATCATGAGGGCGACCAGGATGATGCCGCCGTAGATGGCCTGGATCCAGAAGGACGGCACCTGGGCGAGGGTGAGCAGGTTCTGCACGACACCGAGCAGGAGTACGCCGGTCAGGGCGCCGAACATGGTGCCCTTGCCGCCGTCGAGGCTGATGCCGCCGATCACCGCGGCCGCGAACACCGTGAAGATCATGTTCTGGCCCTGGTTGGCGCTGATCGCGCCCACGTAGCCGGTCTGCATGATGCCGCCGACGGAGGCGAGGACGCCCGCGACGACGAACACGCCGAGCATGACGCGTTCGACGCGGATGCCGGCCGCGCGCGCCGCGTCGGCGTTGCCGCCGATGGCGTACAGGGCGCGCCCGATGCGGTGGTACTTGAGGATGAACCCGGCGAGGGCGAAGGCGATCGCGGCGACCCACACCGACAGGGGGACGGTCAGGAAGGTGGTGGTGGCGAGGGAGTAGAAGCTGTCGGGCATGCCGAACAGCGTCTTGCCCTTGGTGGCGCCGACGAGCAGACCGCGCAGGACGATCAGCATGGCGAGCGTCACGATGAACGCGTTCAGCTTGAACTTGACGACGAGGATGCCGTTGAAGGCTCCGATCGCCCCGCCGACCACCAGGACCGCCAGCATGGCGAGCACGGCCGGGAACTCCGTGCCCCAGCCGGACTGGGCGACCGGCAGGACGAGGAGCGCGCCCACGGCGGGCGCGATACCGACGACGGATTCCAGGGACAGGTCGAACTTGCCGGTGATCAGAACCAGCGACTCGGCCAGCACGACCATCGCGAGCGCGGCCGAGGCACCGAGGATCGAGATCAGGTTGCGTTCGGTGAGGAACGAGTCGTTGACCACCGCACCGAGCACCATGAGCAGCAACAGGGCGGGAACGAGGGCGAGTTCGCGGGCCCGGCGCAGCAGGACGGTCCTGGCCGACCGGGCGGCTGGGGTCTGGAGCGGCGCGAGCGGCGGGGCCGCCTTGGTGTCAGCCATGGTCCACTCCTTCGATGGAGGCGATCAGCTCGTGGTCGCGCCAGCCCGCCGGGTGCTCGGCGACCACGCGGCCGTGGAAGAGGACGAGGACGCGGTCACAGCGTCTGAGGTCGTCGAGTTCGTCGGAGACGACGAGGACGGCGGTGCCGTCGTCGCGGGCGCTGTCCACGCGGGCGAGCAGGGACTCCTTGGACTTCACGTCGACGCCCGCGGTGGGGTTGATGAGGACCAGCAGGCGCGGGTCGGAGGCGAGGGCGCGGGCCATGACGACCTTCTGTGCGTTGCCGCCGGACAGGTCGGAGACGGGCTGGTCGGGGCCCTCGGCGTGGATGTCGAGGCGGTCGATCAGCTCGGTGGCGAAGCCGCGCTTGCGGTCGGTGGCGACGAAGCCGAAGCGGCCGAGCCGGTCGAGGACGCTCATGGTGGCGTTGTCGCCGATGGTCATGCCGATGACGAGCCCCTGGGCGTGCCGGTCGCGGGGCACGCAGCCGACGCCGGCTTTCAGTGTGGCCTGCACATCGCCGAAGGGAAGCTGCCGGCCGTCCAGTCGAGCCGTGCCGCCGCTGGGTTTGTGCAGTCCCGTGAGCGACTCGGCGAGTTCGATCTTGCCGCTGGCGCTGGATCCGGCGAGTCCGACGACCTCGCCGCGGCGGACGGTCAGGTCGACGTTCTCGTACGCCGGTGAGGTGAGGCCGTGCACGTCGAGGAGGACGGGCGCGCTGTCGTCGACCTCCCTGACGTGCGCTCCCTGTTCGGCGATCGACTCCCCCGCCATGGCCTCGACCAGAGCCGCGCGCGGGAGGTCGGCGACCGGTGCCGTGGTGATCCAGCGGGCGTCGCGGAGCACGGTCACGGTCTGGCACACCTCGTACACCTCCTGGAGGTGGTGCGAGATGAACAGGAAGGTGACCCCGGACTTCTGCAGGGCGCGCATGCGGCTGAAGAGCCGCTCGATCTCCCGGTTGTCGAGCTGGGCGGTCGGCTCGTCCAGGACGATGAAACGGGCGCCGAAGCTCAACGCGCGGGCGATCTCCACCATTTGCCGGTCCTCGACCTTGAGGTCCGCGGTGCGGGCCTCCGGGTCGACGTGGACGTCCCAGGCGGCGAGGAGCTCGGCCGCCTCGGCCTTGAGCCTGCGCCAGCTGATGAATCGCCGTGTGAGCGGCTGCCGGTTGATGAACAGGTTCTCGGCGACCGTCAACTCGGGTACCACAGTGGGCCGTTGGTAGACACAGGCGACCTTGCGGCGCCAGGCGTCCCGGTCCGTGAGCGGGGGCGCGGGTTCGCCGTCGAAGCGGACCGCGCCCTCGTCGGGGGCCTGGAGGCCGGTGAGGAGGGTGACGAGGGTGGACTTGCCCGCGCCGTTGCGGCCGACCAGGGCGTGCGACTCGCCGGGCAGGACGGTGAGCCTGCCGTCGGCGAGGGCGGTGGTGGGGCCGTAGCGCTTGACCACTCCCCGCGCTTCCACAAGTGGTGTACTCATCCGACCGTGTTGCCCCACAGCTTGGGGTCGTCGACGTTCTCCTTGGTGACCAGCGGCGCGGGCAGCTGGTCCTCGAGGATGCCGCTGGGCAGCTTGACGATCGTCGAGTCGTGGTCGGTTGGCCCCGGCTCGAACGTCTTCCCCTGCATCGCCGCCTTGATGTAGTACATGCCGTACTTGGCGTACAGGTCGGCGGGCTGGGAGACGGTGGCGTCGATCTCTCCCTTGCGGATGGCGTCGAACTCCTGCGGGATGCCGTCGTTGGAGACGATGGCGATGTGGCCCGCCTGACCGACCTTCTTCAGCATGCCCTTCGACTTGAGGGTCTGCAGGGTCGGGGCGAGGTAGACGCCGCCGGCCTGCATGTAGATGCCCTTGATGTCGGGGTTGGCGTTCAGGAGGGTGTCCAGCTTCGAGGCTGCCGTGTCGGACTCCCACTTGGCGGGGATCTCCAGCACCTTCAGCTTCGGGAAGTCCTTCTTCACACAGGCACGGAACGCCTCCGAGCGCTCGCGGCCGTTGACCGAGGCGAGGTCGCCCATGATCTGCACGACCTTGCCCGAGGAGATCTCCTTGCCCAGGTACTGGCATGCCTTCTCGCCGTACGCCACGTTGTTGGCGCGTACGACCATGGCGACCTTGCCCTTGTCCGGTGCCACGTCGACCGCGACGACCGGCACGCCCTTGCGCTCGGCCTGGTCGAGGCCGGCCTCGATGGCGGCACTGTCGAGGGGCGCGACGACCAGACCCTTCACGCCCTGGTTGAGCACGTTGTTGATGTCGGTGATCTGCTGCGAGGGATCGCTGTTGGAGTTGACCGTCTTCATCGCGTCCACCCCCTCGGACTTCGCCGTCTTCGGCACGTAGTCGTTGTACGACTGCCAGAAGGGCGAGGTCAGCAGGGGCAGGATCACGCCGACCTTGCCGGTCCCGTCCCCTCCCGCGTCGCCGGCCGTGCCCGCGGTGTCCTTGGTGCTGCCGCACGCGGCGAGCACGACCGAGGCGCCGGTGACCGCGGCCACCGCACCGAACGTCCGAAACCTGTTCCGCTTCCCCACTGTTCTGCCGGGCATCTGGTGGCTCCTCGTTGAGCGTGTTCGAGCAGATGACCGCATACTTATCAGACCACTCTGCCGGAGGAACAGTCTTCGACGGCACATTTCCCGGAGTTTTGGCCGTAGTGGTCTGACCACTCTGATGGTTAGACTGCGCCACACCCGGTGAGTGGAGGAACGGCGTGGACGAGACGGCCCCGCAGAAGGGCACCGTGACGCAGCGCGCCATCGAGCGGATCAAGGCGATGATCGGCGAAGGGCGGCTGGAGCCGGGCCAGCGGCTGCCCACCGAGCGCGACCTGGCGGTCCAGCTCGGCATCTCCCGCAGTTCGATGCGCGAGGCGATCCGGGCGCTCACGGTGCTGGGCGTGCTGGAGGCCCGGCACGGTTCGGGCATCTACGTGACGCAGTTGGAGGCCGGCGACCTCCTGGAGACCTTCGGTGTGGTCGCCGACCTCTCGCGCGGCCCGCGCCTGGTGGAGCTGCTCGAGGTGCGCCGCATCCTGGAGTCGACGGCGACCGCGCTGGCCGCGGCCCGGATCACCCCGGACCAGCTCGCCGAGGTCGAGAAACACCTCACGGCCATGAACGCCACCGATGATCCCGAGGAGATCCTCGCCCACGACCTGGCCTTCCACCGTGAGATCGCCATGGCCGCGGGCAACGAGACCATGGCCGCCATCCTGGACGGCCTGTCCTCCCGCACCTTCCGTGCCCGTGTCTGGCGCGGCTACCAGGAAGAGGGCGCCTTCGCCCGCACCCGCCGCGAACACGCCGCGATCCACCGCGCGCTGGTCGCCCGCGACCCGGAGGCGGCGCGGGCGGCCGCCGCCGCGCACGTGGGGGAGGTGGAGCAGTGGCTGCGCTCCCAGGTGGTCGACGGCATCCGCTGACCAAGGGCCGAGCATCCGCAGGTCAGAGGCCGGACGCCCGTCGGTCAGAGGCCGGACGTCCGTCGATCGCGGGCTGTGGGACGCTGCGGTATGCAGACCGAGCCCGTCACCCTGTCCACGCCACGGCCCGTGCGGCGGCCCACGCTGGTGCAGGGCTGGCATGACCTGACCTTCCTGCACTGGCCGGTGGAGCCGGACCGGGTGGCGGGGCTGTTGCCGGCCGGCACCCGCCCGGACACCCTGGACGGGGTCACCTACGTCGGGCTGGTCCCGTTCCTGATGCGCGGGGTGGGCCTGGGACCGGGGCCCGGGCTGCCGTATCTCGGCACGTTCTGCGAGACGAACGTGCGCCTGTACTCGGTCGACGGCCAGGGCCGGCGCGGAGTCGTCTTCCGATCCCTGGACGCGGCCCGGCTGCTCCCCGTGCTGATCGGCCGGCTCGGGGTCCGGCTGCCGTACACGTGGTCGTCGATGCGTCTGCGCCGCGAGCACGATGTGATCACCTACAGCTGCCGGCGGGGACGCCCCGCGGACGGCGGGCCGGTGAGCCGTGCGACGGTGCGCACCGGCCGGCCGATCGCGGAACCCACCCCTCTGGAACGGTTCCTGACGGCACGGTGGGGTCTGCATGTCTCGTGGCACGGGCGCACCCTGCACCTGCCCAACGAGCACGCGCCGTGGCCGCTGTACCGGGCCGAGCTGCTCGACCTCGACGACGGCCTGGTGACGGCGGCGGGCCTGCCGCGCATGACGGGCCCGCCGGTCAGCGTGCTCTACTCGCCGGGAGTGAAGGTGCGCTTCGGTACCCCCTCGCCGATCGGGGAACACTAGCCGTATGCGGTCCTGGGGAACGCTCTGCGCAGCCGCCGCGACGGTGCTGGTGGCCGCGGTCGGCTGCACCGAAGGCGGCGGTGACGAGGACGGCGCCCGCAGCAGCCCGCCCGCGCCGACCACCATCGCGAGCCGGGCCCCCACCGTGACACCCTCCCCGGCCCGCACGCCCGTCGACCCGGTGTCGATCCCGGGCCTGATCCAGCGCAAGCACCAGGGCTCCGGACTGCGGCTCGGTACCGTCCTCGCCCGCACCGACGCCTACACCAGTTACCGGGTGACGTACGAGGCGAACGGACTGACGATCTCGGGCCTGATGAACATCCCGGCGGGCAAGGGACCCTTCCCGGCGCTGGTCCTGGCCCACGGCTACATCGACCCGGCTGTCTACACCACCGGCCGGGGCCTCGCCCGCGAACAGGACCTGCTGGCCCGCGAGGGCTATGTCGTCCTGCACACCGACTACCGCAACCACGCCGGGTCGGACGACGACCCGGACAACGACGTCAACCTGCGCCTCGGCTACACCGAGGACGTCATCGGCGCGGCGCTGGCCCTGCGCTCGTCCGGGCGTGCGGAGATCGACGGCGACCGCATCGGACTGCTGGGCCGGTCGATGGGCGGCGGTGTCGTCTACAACGCCCTGGTGGTGGCTCCAGGGCTGTTCGACGCCGCCGTCGCCTTCGCGCCGGTCAGCTCGCGCCCGGCCGAGAACATCGACCACTTCCAGCGGCCCGACGACGACCCCGTCGTCGCCGAGATCGAGGCCGAGCACGGCACCCCCGAGGAGAATCCGGCGTTCTGGCGCGCGGTCTCGCCGGTCACCTACGTCGACCGCGTGACCGAGCCGCTGCTCATCCACCACGGCACCGCCGACGACACGTGCCCCCTCGCCTGGACGAAGCGGACGGTCGCCGCGTTCGAGGCCGCGGGCAAGGACGTCGAGCTGCGCACGTACAGCGGCGAGGCCCACACGTTCGGACCGCAGTGGCCGCGCTCGATGGACGCCACCACGGCGTTCTTCGAGCGCCACCTGCGCTGAGGCTGCTCACACGCGCGAGCGGTACAGCCCGAACTCCGCGATCCGTACGGCCGCCCGCGCCCCCGTCACCCGCATCCGCCACCGCCGCGCCCGCACCGGGGCCGCCAGCAGCAGGATCCGGCTCGCGCCGACGGTGCCCGCCCGGGTCACCTCCGCCCAGGCGCCGTCGCGATACGCCTCGACCACGAAGCTCTCCACCTGCTGGCCGTGCCGCACGTCCTCCGCCAGCCGGATCCGGTCCACCTCGTGTTCCGTGCCGAGGTCGAGCGTGACCCGGCCTGACGACACGGTGGTCCGGGCTCCGCTCGCCAGGTCCTCGGGCAGCTCCCGGTCCACCCGCTCGCGGAACTCCCGCAGCCGGGCCACGTCCGCGGCGGGCAGCAACCCGTCGGTGTCCGGCGGGACGTTGAGCAGGAGCACCGCGTTGCGGCCCACGGACCGGAAGTAGATGTCCGTCAACTGCTCGACCGTCTTGGGCCGTTGGTCGGCGTGGTAGAACCAGCCGTCCCGGATGGACACGTCGCACTCGGCCGGCCACCACTGCAGGTAGTCGGCCACCGGCCGAGCCTGGACGAGCGCGTCGCGGCTGCCCATGTCGGGAGCGTCGTAGGAGAGCGCGTAGTCGGTGCGCCCGTAGTCCTTCTCCTGTACCGGTACGACGCTCCACTCGTCCTCGCGGGCCGGCCCGCCCTCGTTGCCGACCCAGCGCACGTCGGGTCCGGACACGGCGATCGCGGCTTCCGGGGCGAGCGTGCGCACGAGGGTGTACCAGCTGTCCCAGTCGTACTTCTCGACCTTGTCCGGCGGGATGTGGCCCTGGGCGCCGTCGAACCACACCTCGTCGACCGGGCCGTACTCGGTGAGGACCTCGTAGAGCTGGTTGAGCATGTGGGCGCCGTAGTCGGTGGCCTGGAGGGTGTACGTCCGTGACGGTGTGCGGTCGTCGCCGTCGACGAGGGTGGGGATGGTGTGCTCGGTGCGGGCGCTGCCGTTGGCGTAGACGCCGTGCAGGTACTGGTTCTCGTCGGCGGGCGAGATGTAGACGCCGACCTTGAGGCCGTGGCGGCGCATGGAGTCGGCGAACGAGCGCAGTACGTCGCCCTTCCCGCCCTGCCAACTGCTGGACGCCACGGTGTGGTCGGTGTAGCGGGAGGGGTGGAGGACGAAGCCGTCGTGGTGTTTGACGGTGAGGATGGCGAGCTTGAAGCCGCCGTCGCGCAGGGCTCTGGCCCACTGGTCCGTGTCGAGGCCGGCCGGCTGGAAGACGTCGGGGTCCTCGTCGCCGGTGCCCCATTCGAGGCCGGTGAAGGTGTTCACGCCGAAGTGCAGGAACGCGGTGCGCTCCAGGCGCTGCCAGGCGATCTGCCGTGCGGTGGGCCGGACCTGGGATGCCTTGCGGACCAGGTCGGCCTCGGTGTCGTCCGGGGAGACGGGAATGCGTTGGCGGGGGTCTTCCTCCGCGGCGGACGCCGGCAGGGCCGGGACCCCGGTCACGGCGAGTGCGGTGGCAGCGGTGACGAAGAGGCGTCGGGAGACGGTCATGGGGGGCTCCTCACGTCAGTGGGCGGTCAGGTGCCAGAGGGCGGGCGGCCGTTGGTCGGGCGGGTACTGCGCGAGCCGGCCGTCGCCGCTCACCGTGACGGCCATCCGTGTGATCGCGTTGGTCAGGAGGTAGCCGCCCGGGGCGGGCTCCAGTTCCCAGCGCTGCAGGGTGTTCGCGGCGTCGCAGGTCTGCGGGCCGGCCTCGATGCCCGGCTGCAGCGGCACGTTGAGGGTGAGCTTGCCGCCGCGTATCTCCAGGCAGCCCTCGGCGGTCCGCAGGGTCACGTAGCCGTCGGCCGTGCGCCGCACCTCGGCGTCGAAGGAGAGCCCGTCCGAGGCGAAGGTGTACGTCCCGTCCGGCACCGGCACCCGGGTCAGGTCCCGCCACCCCGGAGCGTGCCCGACGGCGGTGCCGCGCGCGGTGAACGCGGCGTAGTCGGGGTCGGGGTGCGGGTCGCCCCAGGTGGCCTGGGCGATGTGCCGCAGCGCGGGCCACAGGGCGACGGAGACCTCGTTCTCGGTCTCACCACGGCCGTTGTCGGGCCAGAGACTGATCTTCGCACCGGTGACGCCGTCGCCGGACGCCAGTTTCTCGCCCTCGAAGCTGCGCGGGTCCCAGCTCTGGTCGTACAGCCCCTTGGTGTCGCTGTGGAAGCCGCCGCGGACGAGGTACAGCGCGTAGGCCGCGTTCATCAACGGGTAGCCCTGCGCGAGGAGTCGGCTCGGTTTCGTCGCCACGTTCAGCCAGTGCTCGACGGTCGTGCCCGCGGCCACCGGCACGGTGTTGGCGCCGGTGAGGCCGTCGTTCCAGATGCGCAGTGTCCTGCCCTTGGCCGCCGCGTAGGCGTGGACGCGATTGACGAAGTCGATGAACGCGTCCTGGGGCGTGGCGCCCGGGCCGTACCTGTCCCGGGCGTATCGCAGGACCTGCGGGTACTTGGCGAAGTCGGAGCCGAGCATGTACTCGTCGGCCCCCATGTGCCAGGAACCGGCGGTGAAGACCTGGGCGTACTCGTCGATCAGGCTCGTGTAGTAGTCGAAGGCGGACTTCTGGGTGATGTCGAGGCGCGAGGGCTGCTTGGCGCCGTCGGAGTCGGTCAGTTGGAGATCCGGCCGGTTCTCGATCCACGGGTCCATGTGTCCCGGGGAGTTGATCTCGGGGATGATCTCGACGTGGTACCGGTCGCCGAGGGCGACGAGGCGGCGGATCTCGTCCTTGGTGTAGTAGCCCCAGGTGTTGGCCTCGGGGTGGGCGTCGCTCTTCACCTTGAGTTCGAGGAGCAGCTGGTTGAGTTTGTGGTACGCCATCTCACGGACGAGGTTCTCCAGCCAGGGCAGCGAGACGTGGATGTAGCAGGCGCAGACGCCGGCCCCTCGCTCCTTGTAGCGCGGCACGTCGACGGTGCGTCCGGCGGGGATCCGGTCACCCTGCGCGAGGAGCTGGAGGAGGGTCCGGGTGCCGTAGAAGGCGCCGGTCTCGGTGCCGCCGGTCACCGACAGCCGCTCCCCCGCACGCAGTTCGTAGCCCTCGTCGCCGAGCGCCGCCCGGGACTGCCGCACTCCGATGACGATGTCACCGGCGCGGGCGCCGCCCCGCACGACGGGGACCGTGCCGTGGCCCGCCGCCCGCAGATCGTCGGCCAGGGTGCCGGCGACCCGGCGTTCGGCGGGGCTGTCCGCCACCACACGTGTGCCGCGCCGGAAGACGTAGCTGCCGGGAGCGGGGGTCCAGTCGGTCAGGGCGGGGACGGTGACCGGCGGCCCCGGTTCCTGCCGCGCGAGGGCCGAAGCCGGCGCCAGGAGCACCATCAGCACCGCCATGACGCCGATCAGTCTCAGCCGTTTCCTCATGAGCGACTCCCATTCATCGGAGGCCTGATGATTGGCTCGGTCAATCCACCTGTCAACGGGGCACGATGGCACTGAAGTTGGGTCATTGATCGGATGACCTGCCGGGTCGGCCGACGAGGTCGACCGCCGGACCGCGAAAAGTCCAAGAGGACCGGTCGGAATGTCCAAGCGCGAGCGCTCTCGACGCGGCGCCCGCGCCCGGGCAGAGTTCTCCCTACGTACTCGCGAGTAGCCCTGAGGAGCCCCCGTGACCAGCTGGGTCGGCCGGACCGCCGCAGAGATCGCCGCCGCCGTCCGGGAGAAGCGGGCCACCCCCCGCGAGGTGGTGGCCGAGCACCTCGCCCGGATCGAGCGGCTCGACGCCCGCGTCGGCGCCTTCCGGGTGGTCCGGACGGAGGCCGCGCTCGCCGAGGCCGACGAGGTGGCCGCGCGGGGCGACCTGGGCGAACTGCCCCTGGCAGGCGTGCCGGTGGCCGTCAAGGACAACCTGGCGGTGCGCGGCGAGAGCATGCGCATCGGCTCCGCGGCGACGCCCGAGACGCCCGCCGGCGAGGACCATGTCACCGTGGCCCGGCTGCGGGCGGCCGGTGCGGTGGTCGTGGGGCTGACCAACGTGCCCGAACTGTGCGTCTTCGGCACCTCGGAGGGCGTCCACGGCACCGCCCGCAACCCGTGGGACACCTCGCGCACGGCCGGCGGCTCGTCCGGGGGCAGCGCGGCCGCGGTCGCCGCCGGCCTGGTGCCGATCGCACTGGGCAACGACGGCATGGGCTCCCTGCGCATCCCCGCGGCCAACTGCGGCCTGGTCACCATCAAGCCGGGGTCCGGAGTGGTCCCGGCCGGCATCAGCGAGGGTGACTGGTTCGGCATGTCCGAGAACGGGCCCCTGGCGACCACGGTCGAGGACGCCCGCCTGATGCTGTCGGTCCTCGCGGACGCCGGGTTCGTCCGAGGGGACGCGTCCGCCACGCACAGGGTGGCCGTCTCCCTGCGCAGCCCGATCGCCGGCACCCTCGTCACCGGGCCGTACACGACAGCGGTCCGGGAGGCGGCGGAGCTGCTCATGAAGGCGGGTCACCGGGTACGCCGGGCCGACCCGCCCTACCCGCTGTCGCTGAGCTTCACCTCGCTAGCCCACTGGACGGCCGGCACCGCGGTGGACGCGCAGGGTCTCGACCGGCGGCTGCTGACGCGGCGCACCCGGGTGCACGCGAGGGTGGGCCGCCGTTTCGTGAACACCGTGCGATCCGGGGAAGGACGTGAGGCGCTGCGCCGGCGGCTGGAGCCGTTCTTCGCCGAGCACGACGTGCTGCTCACCCCGGCGCTCGCCCGCCGCTCCCCCAAGGCCGCGGCCTGGCACGAGCGTGGCTGGCTGCGCAACGTCCTGGCCAACACCAACTACTCGCCTCTGACGCCGCCGTGGAACCTGACCGGCTGGCCGGCGATGTCGGTCCCGTTCGGCACCCTGCCCTCCGGCGCCCCGTGCGCCGTACAGCTGGTGGGGCGGCCGGGGTCGGAGGCGGATCTGCTCGCCGTGGCGGAGCAGTTGGAGGAGCGGCGTCCGTGGCAGCGGACCGCGCCTTTGCAGTAGAGGGGCCGCTGGAGCGCCTTGTACATGACTAGAGGGCCTTGTACATGACGTGCAGGCCCACCCGGCCGTGCCGGGGGTGTTCGTAGGCGTCCGGGACCGTGCCGACGATCGTGAAGCCGAAGGAGGTCCACAGCTTCACGGCCGGGTTGGTCTCGACGACGGCGTTGAACACCATGCCCCGGTAGCCCTCGGCCCGGGCCGCGTCCAGGACGTGCTCGGCGAGGGCCCGGCCGATGCCCCGGCCGCCCTGGTCGGGGTCGACCATGAAGCCCGCGTTGGCGATGCGGGCGGCCGGGCCGCCGTAGTTGGCGGTGAGGTAGGCGGAGGCGACGAGGGCACCGGTGTCGTCCTCGACGACGTAGACGCGTTTGGCCGGAGCCATCCACAGGGCGCGGGCCGCCTCTTCGGAGGTGTCCGGGTCCCAGGTGTAGGTGTCGGCGGCGGCGACGATCCGGTGCCAGAAAGGCCAGATCCGTGGCCAGTCCTGGGCCACGGCTTCTCTGATCAGCATGGGCGTGAGTCTCGCACGCCCATGCTTTCGGCGATCACGACGACGGGTTCTGCCCGGGCGTCAGTCCACGCTGGGCAGGATGTGGGGCTCGGCGAGGTCGTCCTCGTAGCCCGCCAGGCGGATGGGGGCGGACCGGGCCCACACGTCGAGGCTGCCGAGCTCTCCGGCTCGGCGGCCCGCACGCTCCGTGCGTTCCTTGGGGCGTTGCTCGCGATTCGATGTCTCCGGTGTCACCGCGCACTCCTTATGTGTCGGGTCACCCTCGGGGCGTACCTGCCAGTCTGCGGCCCGGTACCAGACGCCCGCTTGGGTGTGGCTACATGCAGTTGGACGCGGTGGCGTCGGTTGCTCGTACGAGAGCAGGCCGTGGTGAACGGGCGTGTCCCATGACGGACCTTGGGTGTGGGTAGAACCCGGTACTGCTGTCCGTCCGCTACAGACTAACCAAATGAGCGGCACGCCGCTCGATAGGGCTGAAAACAAAGGGTAACTATCCGAAGTCGCCCCGTGGTTCCCCAGGCAGAGTTTGCGCCGGTTTGTTACATGCTGCCTGGTTTGATATCCCTCGGATGGCCTACGCCACCGCACAGGCGACGCGGTTCGGATCCCGTCATGAGACGGTACGGCGATGACGTCGTCGTACGGACCGCAAGGGCACCGAGGACTTCAGGCACTCCAGGGCAGGGCCGCGATCGTCACCGGCGCCACGCGCGGCATCGGGCGGGCGGTGGCCCGGGAGTTGAGCGAGGCCGGGGCGCTGGTGTGCGTGACCGCCCGCGACACCGACGCCGTGCGCCGGACCGCCGAGGAGCTGGGCGGCATCGGACTGGCGGGCAGCGTGGCCGACCCGGTGCACCTGCGGGAGGCCACGGAGCTGACCCTGCGCGAGTTCGGGCGGATCGACATACTGGTCAACAACGCGGCGACGAACCGGCCGTTCGGGCCGCTCATGGAGGCGGATCCGGACGCCTGGCGCGAGGCGTTCACCGTCAACGTCGAGGCCGCCCTGCGGCTGGTGCAGTACGCGTGGCGGGCCTGGATGGGCGAGCACGGCGGCACGGTGGTGAACGTCTGCACGGAGGGCGCCGGCCACGTCGGGCCGGGCGTCGGCGCGTACGGCACCAGCAAGGCGGCCCTGCTGCACCTGACCCGGCAACTCGCCGGTGAACTCGCCCCCAGGGTGCGCGTCAACTCCGTTTCCCCCGGCCTCGTACGCACCGAGATGGCGCGTTTCGTGTGGGAGCCGGGCGAGCGGGACGTGGCGGCGGGGCTGCCGCTGGGTCGGATCGGAGAACCCGAGGACGTGGCGCGGGCGGTGGTGTGGCTGGCGTCGGACGCGGCGCGGTGGGTGACCGGGGCGGACCTGTTGGTGGACGGGGGCACGCGGGTGCGGGCCGCGTCGGGGTCGGCGTCGTACGCGGTGCACGAGCGGCTGCGGTCCCAGGCACCGCCGGATACCGACGCGGGAGCACCCGGACACCGCTGAACACGACATCGTGCGGTGTGCCCGAGATCAAGGCGGCTACGCGGTCGCCCCCTCAGGGCGACAGGCCCGCGGGTGGGCCTGCTTGGAGTCGAACCAGGAAGTACGCGTGACCATCGCACCGGGCACCGCGGCGTGCGCTCCTCACCGTAGGCCGCGGCGCGCCGACCAGCCAGCGATTAACGCCCTACCACTTGCCGGGCGCGTAGTCCTTGAGGAAGACGCCGTACACGTCCTCGCCCTCCTCGCCGCGCACGATCGGGTCGTAGACGCGGGCCGCTCCGTCGACCAGGTCGAGAGGGGCGTGGAAGCCCTCCTCGGCGAGGCGCAGCTTGTCGTAGTGGGGGCGCTCGTCGGTGATCCAACCGGTGTCGACCGAGGTCATCAGGATGCCGTCGGCCTGGAACATCTCCTGGGCGCTGGTCCGCGTCACCATGTTCATCGCGGCCTTGGCCGCGTTGGTGTTCGGGTGGCCGGCGCCCTTGTAGCCGCGGCCGAAGACGCCTTCCATCGCCGAGACGTTCACGACGTGCGCGCGCCCGCTCGTCGCCTGCCTGGCGGCGGCGGCCATGATCGGGCGGAGCTTGCTGATCAGGATGAACGGCGCCGTGTAGTTGCACAGCTGGGTCTCGAGCAGCTCCACCGGGGAGATCTGCTCGATCGTCTGCACCCAGGTGTTGCTGTCGACGACGTCGGGGACGAGGCCGCCCGCGTCGATGGCGGTGCCGTCGAGGTGCCGGGCCACGCTCGCGTTGCCCGCGACCAGGGCGAGGTCGGCGACCTGCTGCGCGTCCAGGCCGGAGATCCCGGCGGGCAGCGCGGCCAGACCGTCCACCGCGCCGGAGCCGAAGGCGCCGATGACGTGGTGGGCGGGCAGCTCACCGGCCGGCAGCGGGGCGCTCTCGCCCTCGACCAGGGCGGCGTAGGCGGAGGGCAGACGGCGCACGGTCTGCGTGGCGTTGTTGATGAGGATGTCGAGGGGGCCCGCCTCGGCGACCTGGTCGGCGAGGGCCACGGCCTGCGCCGGGTCGCGCAGGTCGATGCCGACGACCTCCAGGCGGTGCATCCAGTCCCCCGAGTCGTCCATGGCCTTGAAGCGGCGGATGGCGTCCTTCGGGAAGCGTGTGGTGATCGTCGTGTGCGCGCCGTCGCGCAGCAGCCGCAGCGCGATGTACATGCCGATCTTGGCGCGGCCACCGGTGAGCAGGGCGCGCTTGCCGGTGAGGTCGGCGCGGGCGTCGCGCTTGGCACGGTTCAGGCCGGCGCAGTCGGGACAGAGCTGGTGGTAGAAGTAGTCCACTTCCACGTACCGGGCCTTGCAGGTGTAGCAGGAGCGCGGGCGCTGGAGTATCCCCGCGATCTTCCCCTCCCCGGTGGCCGACGACGGCAGGATGCCCTCCGTCTCGTCGTCGATGCGCTGGGCGGAGCCGGTCGCCGTGGCCTCCGTGACCGCCTTGTCGTGCGCGGTCTTGGCGGCCCGGCGCTCCTGGCGGCGGCGCTGCTTGACGCTGCGGTAGATCCCCGCGGTGGCGCGGCGCACGGTGATCGCGTCGGGGTGGTCGACGTCCAGCTTGTCGAGTTCCTCGAGCACGGCGAGGCAGACGGCGAGCCGGTCCGGGTCGATGCCGGGACCGTAGACGATCTCGTCCGTGGTCGCCGAGCCGTTGTCTGTCACCGTCATGGCCGCTGCCGTTCCCTGGGTGTTTCGTGCGGCGCTCCGACGGCGACGCGTTCGAACCGGGAATTTTACGGAGCACCGGGCCATAGCACCAAACCCGTGGTGATCATGGGTCGCAGGCGGTGATCAGCGCGGCCACCTCCTCGGTCACGGCGAGGGCCAGCCGGTCGAGGTCCGGTACGGCCTCGGCGTCGGCGACGAGCCCGTAGTGCACGCGCCCGCGGTAGGTCGAGATGGCGACCGCGAGGGACTGCCCGCGGGCCAGCGGGGCGAAGGGATAGACCTCGGTGACGAGGTTGCCCCCGAGCTTCAGGCCGATGCCCGGCAGCGGCACGCTGGTGACCAGGATGTCGAACCACAGCCGCGCGGCCTGGCTCATCACCGGTCCGCCGATCCGGTGGCCGAGCGCCGGGACGTGGTCGGCGAGCAGGGCGACGGCGCCGGCCCCCCGGTTGGGCCCGGCGTCCTTGTTGCGGTCCATGGCCGTGCGGACCGTGGCCAGGCGGCCGAGCGGGTCCGGGTCGGCGACGGGAAGCCGCATCAGGTACCCGGAGAGCCGGTTGCCCTGCGGGTGGGCGGTGCGCGGGCGGCGCCGGGAGACGGGGATCAGGGCGCGCGGCGCGACACCCTCGCTGCCGTCGCCGCGCTCGTCCAGCCAGCGGCGCAGGGCGCCGGCGACGACGGCGATCAGGACGTCGTTGACGGTGCCGCCGACGGCCTTGCGGACGCGGTGCACGTCGTCGATGTCGAGGACCACCCCGGCGGTGCGGCGGGTGCCGGTGGACCGGGCGGTGAGGGCGGCGGAGGTACGGACGTCCAGGGTGGAGCGGGCGACCGAGGTGCCGATGTCGAGGGCCCGGCCCACGTCGGACAGGGCGCCGCGCACCAGTCCGGGCAGTCTGCGGACGTCCGGGAGCAGGCGGCGCGCCGGCTCGGCGGGGCGGGGCCTGCGGGCGGGCACGTCCATCGGGTCCATGATCGCGGCGGCGAGCGTCAGTGCGCGCAGGCCGTCGGCCAGGGCGTGGTGGAACTTGAAGAGGACCGCGAATGAGACGCCGTCCTCCCCCGGCAGCACGTGCGCCTCCCATGGCGGCCGGTCCCGATCCAGCGGCCGCTGCATCAGCCGGCCGGCCTCGGCCTGGAAGTCCGCGGTGGGGGCGTGCAGGGTGACGTGGTCGAGCGGGTCGAAGTCCGGAGCGGGCTCGCGCGCCGCGCCGCCGAAGGCCCCCGGGAACCCCAGGGGCCACACGTCCCGGATCCGCATCCGCAGTCCGGGCACCGCGGCGGCCCGGGCGGCCAGCAGGTCCGCCGCGTGGGCGCCCGCCGTGGGCGACTGTGCCGTGAAGACGCCGAGTGCGCCCAGGTGCATGGGGTGCTCGGCGGATTCCATGTTCCAGAACGCCAGGTCGAGAGGTGCGAGCACGTCAGGAGTCAATGGCTTGCCTCGCGTCGACGACGGGTGAGGCAAGCAGTCAATCGCCCCCAAGCGATTACGGTCAAGTACGATCAGGCTACGCTCAGTTAACAGCAGATTAAGTCCGGCGCTCCTTGCCCCTCCCGCCACAGGGGCAACGAGGCGCGAAATCAGGGCACCTGCTGGCCCTTCCCCAACGCGATCACGCCGCCCTTGGACACCGTGTACAGCTCGGCGTCCCGCTCCGGATTCACGCCGATGGTCGCGCCCGGTGGCACCTGAACGTTCTTGTCGAGCACCGCACCGCGCACCACCGCGCCCCGGCCGATGTGCACGTTGTCGTGCAGCACCGAGCCCTGGACCACGGCTCCCGGGTCGACCACGACACCCGGCGAGAGGACCGACCGGGTGACCTGGCCACGGATCAGGCAGCCCGCGCTGATGATGGACTCGCTCGCGATGCCGCCCGCGTTGAAACGGGCCGGGGAGAGCTGACCCGAGTGGGTGTAGACGGGCCAGCTGCGGTTGTACAGGTTGAAGGCGGGGCGTTCGGCGATGAGGTCCATGTGGGCGTCGTAGTAGGCGTCGAGCGTGCCGACGTCCCGCCAGTAGCCCTGGTCGCGGGTGGTCTCGCCGGGCACGTGGTTGGCGCTGAAGTCGTACAGCTGGGCCTCGCCGCGGTCGGTGAGCTGCGGCAGGATCGAGCCGCCCATGTCGTGCACCGAGGTCAGGTCCTCGGCGTCCCGCTGCAGCGCCTCGATGAGGGCCTTGGTGGTGAAGATGTAGTTGCCCATCGAGGCGAACACGCACTCGGGATCGTCGGCCAGGCCGGGCGGGTCGGCGGGCTTCTCCAGGAAGCGTTCCACCGTCTGGCCGTCCGAGCCGGGGCTGATCACGCCGAAGGACGACGACTCGCCGCGCGGGACGCGTATCCCGGCCACCGTCACGCCCGCGCCGCTCTCGATGTGCTGGGCGAGCATCTGCCGCGGGTCCATGCGGTAGACGTGGTCGGCGCCGAAGACGGCCACGTACTCGGGCTGCTCGTCGTAGATGAGGTTCAGGGACTGCAGGATCGCGTCCGCGCTGCCCAGGTACCAGCGCGGGCCCAGGCGCTGCTGGGCCGGGACCGGGGTGACGTAGTTGCCGAGCAGGCTCGACATCCGCCAGGTGGTGGTGATGTGCCGGTCCAGCGAGTGCGACTTGTACTGCGTCAGCACGCAGATGCGCAGGACGTCGGCGTTGACCAGGTTGGACAGGACGAAGTCGACGAGGCGGTATGTGCCGCCGAACGTGACCGCGGGTTTCGCGCGGTCCGCGGTCAGGGGCATCAAGCGTTTGCCCTCTCCGCCCGCCAGCACGATGCCGAGCACCGAAGGACCACCACGACGCATGGCCGCTCCCCTCACCCTGGTTGATCACCCATGCCTGCCCCCGAGCAGGGCGGACTACGCATGTTCGAGGACTCCCGTCCCACTAATCCGGTCGGAGGATCTCCTCGTAGAGCCGGACCGTGCGCCGGGCGACCGCATCCCAGCCGAATTCGACCACCGCTCGCTCCCGTCCTGCCTCGCCCATCTCCCGCGCGGCCACCGGGTCCCCGAGGACCGAGTCCAGCGCCCGCGCGAGGCCCGTCTCGAAGTCGTCGTCGACCGGGACGAGCAATCCCGTCTTTCCATCGTCCACGACCTCGGGGATGCCGCCCACCCGGGAGGCCACGACGGGAGTGCCGCACGCCATCGCCTCCAGGTTGACGATGCCGAGGGGTTCGTACACCGAGGGGCAGGCGAACACTGCCGCGTGCGTCAGGAGTTGGATCACCTCGGGGCGGGGCAGCATCTGCGGGATCCAGTGCACGCCCTCACGGACCCGGCTCAGCTCCTGGAAGAGCTCGCGGAACTCCTGGTCGATCTCGGGGGTGTCGGGGGCGCCGGCGCAGAGCACGACCTGCGCGGCCGGGTCGATGTCCCGCACCGCGCGCAGCAGGTGGGGCACGCCCTTCTGGCGGGTGATGCGGCCGACGAACAGGACGTACGGGCGGTCCACATCGAGGCCGATGCGGCGCAGGACGTCGGTGCCGTGGTCGGGCCGGTAGAGGCTGGTGTCGATGCCGTTGTGCACGATGTGGACCTTGGCCGGATCCAGCGCCGGGTAGCAGCCGAGGATGTCCTCGCGCATGGCGCCGGAGACGGCGATCACCCCGTCGGCGGCCTCGATCGCGGTGCGCTCCGCCCAGCTGGAGAGGGCGTACCCGCCACCGAGCTGTTCGGCCTTCCAGGGGCGCAGGGGCTCCAGGGAGTGGGCGGTCATCACGTGCGGGATGCCGTACAGGAGCTTGCCGAGGTGGCCGGCGAGGTTGGCGTACCAGGTGTGGGAGTGGACGAGCTCGCGGCCTTCGAGGCCTGCGGTCATCGCGAGATCCACGGAGAAGGTGCGCAGCGCGTCGTTGGCGGTGTCCAGCACCGGCCAGGGGCGGTGGCGGATCACGCCGTCGGCACGGCCCTCGCCCCAGCAGTGCACGTCCAAATCGACGAGGGACCTCAACTCCCGGGCGAGGAACTCGACATGGACACCCGCGCCGCCGTACACATCCGGCGGGTACTCGCGGGTCAGTAGTCCCACACGCACCCGGAACCCCCTGTCTCAGCGGCTGGTTGTCTTCATGGTCACCCAGATGCGGCGCGCGGGGAAGACCGCGGGGGTCGTGTGAAGCAACAGTCACCGCATACGCCCCCGCCGGGCACACGGTAGTAGAGGCAGCAGCTGCGCCGCCGGAAGGCGGCGCCGGTGAGGGTGCCGGCGCCCGCGAGGAGGGGGTGAGTGAGGAGCTGAGCGGTGCGGGCGCGGGCCGTCGTGGCCACGTCCGTACGGCCGTGGCGCCGCGCCCAGCCGTCCAGCTGCCGGGCGGCGCCCGCCAGCGCGGAGGCGGCGTTGCCCCACAGCAGACCCTCCGCGACGCGGTACCGGGCGTGCAGGATGCCGGTCACCGGCTGGAGGTGGGCGTGCAGGACGACGTCCGCGAGGGTCTGCGCGTCCGCGGGCAGCGGCCGCAGGGCGGACAGCCACAGGTCGTCGGGGGCGCTGCCGTCGGGATCCCAGTGCAGCACTCGCGGGTCGAGGTCGGGCACCTGGCCGTAGAGGGCGGCGCAGCCGAGGGCCACCGACCACAGCCGGGCGGCGAGCCCCTGCTGGGCCACCGAGGCCGCGATCCGCGGCTCGGGGACGCGCAGGGCGGCGCCTACCTTGCGCACCCGGAAAGTCATAGAATCGTCCTGGACATCCGCAAAACCCTCGTACACGTGCGCGAGCGTCGGCGGTGACGCGTGCGGGGTTCCTGTCGTGCGCAGTGCGAAGAAGTCGCCGAGCGGACGCAGCGCGGCGAGATCGGGGTCGAGGTCCACGAAGAGCAGTAGTACCAAGGCCTCTAGGGGCTCCGACCACTAGGGGTCCGGTCGGGGTCACCCACCCTGGGGATGATGGCGCCCGATTCGTACTCCATCGGCAGTAGGACCCATTGCCTGCTCAGGGACGACGACGGGAAGAACTTTTCACGGGATCGTGTTGGTCATGGAAGCCGACCGTACGCCGCGCCGGGCCCAGGGCCCCCGCCTCACGCAGAGGAGTCGCTCATGAGTGCCCTCGCGTTGTCCGTGCTGCTGTCGTTCGTCTCCGCCGTGGCGTACGCGGGCGGGGCCATCGTCCAGGAGCAGGTGGCGGTCTCCTCCCCCGGTCAGCAGTACGCGCCGCTGCGCCGGCCCGTCTGGTGGGCGGCGGTCGCGCTGAACGGCCTGGGCGCCCTGCTGCACGTGGTGGCGCTCGCCTACGGCCCGCTGAGCCTCGTCCAGCCGCTGGGCGCCCTGACCATCGTCTTCGCCCTGCCCATGGCGGCACTGTTCGTGGGCCGCAAGGCCGGGGCGACCGCGTGGCGCGGCGCGATCATGGCGACGGTCGGTCTCGCCGGTCTGCTCTCCCTGGTCGGCGCGTCCGACGCGCAGTCGCTGGACACCGCCCAGCGGGTGGGCGTGGCCGTCGTCACCGCCGGTGCGGTGATCGCGCTGATGATCGCCGGCCGGGCCGCCCACCGGCACCCGGCGGTGCGCAGCATCCTGCTCGCGATCGCGTCCGGCATCGCGTTCGGCATGTCCTCGGTCTTCACCAAGACCGTCGCCGTCGACTGGACGGGCGGCGTCTCCACGGCCGACGTCCCCTCCCTGGCCGTGATCGGCGTCCTGGCCACCACCGGCATGCTGCTGTCCCAGGCCGCCTACCGCGGCGCGGGGCTCGCGGCTCCGCTGGCCACGCTGACGGTCGTGAACCCGGTGGCGGCGGCCGCGGTCGGCATCACGATGTTCGGAGAAACCTTCCGCTACGGCACGACGGGCACCGCCCTCGCGCTGAGCTGCGGTGTGGTCGCTGCGGGCGGCCTGATCCTGCTGACCACCGAGCGGCTGCAGCGCACCCACCCCCAGTCCGTGGAGCCGCTGCCCGAGCCCGCCGACCGGCCGGTGACACCGCTGCCCGAGCCGGTCCCGGCCGACGCTCCCCAGGCACGGGTGCCCGAGCAGCCGGTCATCGCGGGAGTGCGGGACGGGGTGCTCGTCCCGACTCCGACGACTGCGGCCGTCCCCGAAGCCCTGCTCGTGCCGGCCCCGGCCGCCGCCGCGGTCCCGGAAGCCGTGCTCGCCCCGGCGGCCGAAGAGCCCGACCCAAGGGTGCCCGGGCATCCGGTCGCCGCGGGAGTGCGGGACGGCGTACTCGTCCCGACTCCGACGACCGCCGCGATCCAGGAAGCCACGCTCCTTCCGGTCCCGGCCGCCGCCGCGGTCCCGGAAGCCGTGCTCGCCCCGGCCCCGGCGGCGGCCGCGGTGCCCGACGGCGTGCTCGTCCCGGCCCCGGTGTCGCCGTCGGCCCTGGACGGCGCGCCCGTGACGGAGGGCGCCCCCGAGGCCACGGAGCCGGCGGGGTCCGACGTGCCGGCGTACCTCTACGGCCCCTTCTACGCCGGCCCGTTCGTCCCGCTGCCCGTCTTCGACCGGCACCGCACCCGCGTCAAATCCTGATGCCGCCGGCCTTCAGGTAGGCCACCGGGTCGATGTCCGTCCCGAATCCGGGCCCCGTCCGCACCTCGAAGTGCAGATGCGGGCCCGTGCTGTTGCCGGTGGAGCCCGAGCGGCCGATGCGCTGGCCGCCGCCCACCGTCTGCCCGCTCTTCACGGAGATCGCCGACAGATGCGCGTACTGGGTGAAGCGGCCGTCGGAGTGCCGGATCACCACCTGGTAGCCGAACGATCCGCCCCACCCGGCGGTGACGACCTTGCCGGCCCCGACCGCCTTCACGGAGGTGCCGGTGGGTACGGCGAAGTCGACGCCGGTGTGATAGCCCTTCGACCAGGAGGAACCCGTCTTGCGGTAAGGCGTCCCCGTGGTGGCGTTCACCGGGGAGACCAGGGAGCGGCCGGTCGTGGCCTTCTCTTCGGTGTCCTGGGTGGCCGAGGCGGCCTTCTCGGTGGCCGACTTGTCACCGGTCCGGGTGGCCGTCGTCGCGATGGTGGCGTCCTGACCGCGCAGTTTCAGCCGCTGGCCGGGCACGATCAGGTCGGGGTCCGGCCCGATGGCCTTCCGGTTGGCCGCGTACAGCCCCCGCCAACCGCCCTTGACCCGCTCGGCGTCGGCGATCTCGGAGAGCGAGTCGCCGCGGACCACCGTGTACATCTCCGCGGTCCCGGCCCGGGACTGGGGCGTGGTCTGCGGCTGTACGTCCGCCACGGAAGCGCTGCCCGACTTCTTCGCGGCGCTGTCGCCGGTCCGGGCGGGACGGATGTCCGGGGTGTCGCCGCCCCGCGTCAGCCCGGCCCGCACCGAGCACGTCGGCCAGGCCCCGGGCCCCTGCCCGTCCAGCACCTTCTCCGCCACGGCGATCTGCTGGTCCTTGGTGGCCAGATCCGCTCGCGGCGCGTACCGCGTACCGCCGTACGCCTCCCAGGTGGACCGGGTGAACTGCAGTCCGCCGTAGTAGCCGTTGCCGGTGTTGATGTTCCAGTCGTTGCTCGACTCGCACGCGGCGACCTTGTTCCAGGTGTCCACGTCGGCGGCCTGCGCGACCCCGGCCCCGATGAGCGGCATCGCCATCCCGGCACCGCCCGCCGTGACGGTCAGCGAGGCGCGGTTGATCCTGTTCGGCTGATACCGGCGGTGCCGGCCGCGTACGGCCATGAAGAGCCCCCCTAGGCATGCGTCAGGAGGGGCAAAAGTAAGCGCCGCGAACAGGCCATGACAAGGCGGCAATCGGCCGTGTGCTTTCGTTCAAGCCATCGGGAACAACCACCAGTTGCGCGGTGGCTGAGATGGGTGGTGCCTCTCGTCCGTATCTGCCTGCAAGGCGCCACCCGACCCCGGACGCGCGGTCGGCGTACCGGCACGTCAGGATGGTCGAGGGGCAATACTGACGGGCACGACCGGCAGGCACCGGCACCACCGACAACCGGATCCCCGGATCCTTGAGGAGCCAACCGAATGAGCAATTCAGCCCAGATCGGCGTCACGGGACTCGCGGTCATGGGCCGCAACCTCGCCCGCAACTTCGCGCGCAACGGCTACACGGTCGCGTTGCACAACCGGACGGCGTCGCGTACGCACGCGCTGGTGGAGGAGTTCGGAAGCGAGGGCGACTTCGTGGCGGCCGAGACCGCCAAGGAGTTCGTGGCGGCTCTGGAGCGACCGCGGCGCCTGGTCGTCATGGTGAAGGCCGGCGACCCGACCGACGCGGTGATCCAGGAGTTCGCCCCGCTCCTGGAGCCGGGCGACATGATCATCGACGGCGGCAACGCGCACTTCGCGGACACCCGGCGCCGCGAGCGCGAACTGCGAGAGCAGGGCATCCACTTCGTCGGCATGGGCGTCTCGGGCGGCGAGGAGGGCGCGCTGCTCGGGCCGAGCATCATGCCGGGCGGCCCCAGGGAGTCGTACGACTCGCTGGGCCCGATGCTGGAGAAGATCTCCGCGAAGGCGGCGGACGGTACGCCGTGCGTGACGCACGTGGGGCCGGACGGCGCCGGGCACTTCGTGAAGATGGTGCACAACGGCATCGAGTACGCCGACATGCAGCTGATCGGTGAGGCGTACCAACTGCTGCGCGATGTCGCCGGGTACGAGCCCGCGCAGATCGCGGACATCTTCCGCACCTGGAACACCGGACGCCTCGACTCCTACCTGATCGAGATCACCGCCGAGGTGCTGTCCCACGTGGACGCGGCGACCGGCAAGCCCTTCGTGGACGTGGTGGTGGACCAGGCCGAGCAGAAGGGCACCGGCCGCTGGACCGTCCAGATCGCCCTCGACCTGGGCGTCCCCGTCTCCGGCATCGCCGAGGCGGTCTTCGCTCGCTCGCTCTCCGGGCACGCCGCGCTCCGGGATGCCTCGCGGGGACTCGCCGGGCCGAAGGCGTCGCCACTGAGCGAGGCGGAGGCGGGCGCCTTCGCCGACCGCGTGGAACAGGCGCTGTACGCCTCGAAGATCGTGTCGTACACCCAGGGCTTCCACGAGATCGCCGCGGGCAGTGAGGAGTACGGCTGGGACATCGACCTCGGCGCCGTCTCCGCGCTCTGGCGGGGCGGCTGCATCATCCGCGCGGCCTTCCTGGACCGCATCCGTGCCGCGTACGACGCCCGGGCGGACCTGCCGAGCCTGCTGTCCGACGAGACGTTCGCGCAGGAGATCGCGGCGGCCCAGGACGACTGGCGCGAGGTCCTCGTCGCCGCGACCCGCCAGGGCGTCCCGACACCGGGCTTCGCGGCGGCCCTCGCCTACTACGACGCGCTGCGCGCGGAGCGGCTGCCCGCGGCGCTCACGCAGGGGCAGCGCGACTTCTTCGGCGCCCACACCTACCGGCGGACCGACCGGGACGGGTCGTTCCACACGCTGTGGGGCGGGGACCGGTCGGAGGTCTCCGAGTAGGAAGCGTCGCGCAGACGCAGCGATGCGGCGGTGGGCGGCCGGGCGGCCGTCCACCGCCGCTTTGCGTGCCGGGGGCGTGTGCGCCGGGGCCTGGGGCCCGGAGGCCCGGGGCCAGGGGGCCTGGGGCCTGGGGCCGGCGGCGCCGGCTCAGGACAGTGGCGTCCCGGCTCCGCGTTGGGGATCGGCTCCGGCGCGCAAGGCGTCGCGGAGACGCGGCGGTGGGCGGCCGTCCACCGCCGCTTTGGGCGCCGGGGCCTGGGGCCTGGGCGCGCAGGCCCCTGCTCAGGACAGTGGCGGTCCCGGCTCCGGGTTGGGGATCGGCTCCGGGCCCGGCGGGATGGGGGACGGGGAGGGCTCCGGGGTCGGCGGTGGGGGCGAGGTCGGGTCCGGACCTGGCGCGGGTGGGGCCGGGTCGGGGCCCGGTGTGGGGTCCGGGTGGACGGGGTCGGGGTACGGATTGGTCATGGCGTCCTCCGGCCAGTCGGTCGACATCGGCTCTGGACTACTCCCCCGCGTACCCGACGGCAGCGCCACCACTCACCCCGCCGCGTGAAGGGGCTGAGCCGGGTGGGTCTGCGGGTGTGCGGCGCGGAGGCAGGTCCTCGCCGTGTGCGGGCGGAGGCCGGTCTCGCCGTCGGGGCGGACGCAGGTCCCCGCCGTGTGCCGGACGGCCGTCGACCCGCGGCCGCTGGTCTGAGCCACTCTGAGCCACGCATCCGACCGCCTCGGCCGGAGGCCGGAGTTGCAGAGGCGGAAGGCGATCCGGGCTCGACCGCGTCGCTCAGAACCGTCCCGGATGCGCCACGAGCCACTCCTTCGCCGCCCGCAGCAGGCCCGGGTCGGCCGGCGGGGCCTCGGCGGGGTGACGCTCGGCCCACTTGACGACGTACGGGCACAGCGGGGCGACGACGATGCCCTCGCGGTTCGCCATGGCGTACAGCTCACGCGCCAGGGAGCCCGCGACGCCCTTCCCCTCGTGGGCCGGTTCGACGATCGTGTGGACCGGGACGAGCGCGCCCTCGGGCGCCTCGAGCACGAAGTACTCGATGTGGCCGACCACTTCACCGGAACCGTCGCCGATCGCCTCCAGGCGGCCCGCCGCCCGGTCGTCGCGGATCTCGATGTCGCTCATGGGCACGCTCCTGGTCCGAAGATCGTCGGAAGTCGGGGTCAGGCCACCACGGCCTGCGGGCTGCGCTCCTGGTCCGAGCCCGGCACCGGCTCGGACGGGTCGGCTCCCAGGGCCACGATGCGGTTGTCGCGGTCCACGTGCACGACCCGGGGTTCGAGCGCCCGTGCCTCGGCGTCGGTCACCTGAGCGTAACTGATGATGATCACCAGATCGCCGGGGTGGACGAGGTGGGCGGCCGCTCCGTTGATCCCGACGACACCCGAACCGCGTTCACCCTCGATGACGTACGTCTCCAGCCGGGCGCCGTTGGTGATGTCGACGATGTGCACCAGCTCGCCGGGCAGCAGGTCGGCGGCGTCGAGCAGGTCGGCGTCGATGGTCACCGATCCCACGTAGTGCAGGTCGGCCTGGGTGACGGTGGCTCGGTGGATCTTGGACTTGAATACTGTACGCAACATGAAGGAGCTCCTGTTTTGTCTGCTCCCTGCCTGCTGTGCAGGTCAAGGGCGGTGCCCGCAGCGTACAACCATTCGCATGTCCGGTCAGCTGTCGCCGGGTGTCTCAGGACTCACACTGACCCTTTGCCGACTTTCCTGATGACCAATCATGCCTAGATCGAACTGACGCATGCCCCCAGGACTCACTGATCGCCAGATCCGTGCGGGTCCTTCAGGTTCCATGCCGAGTGGAGCGGAGGGAAAGGAGAAGCCCGGCCTCGCCGTTCGTCCACGCCGGAGTTCAAGGCCGAGATCATCGGGCTGTGCCGGCGCGGTGACTGCTCGGTGGGTAAGGTCGCCAAGGACTCTTCCACGCCCGAGGCCCCCGAAAAGCGCGCCCGTCGCCGCGCTGTTCACGGTTGTGTCAGTGCCTCCTGGCGGGGCTGGTCCGGCAGTGAGATGGCACCGACCCCGGCGCCCAGGACACTCTGCGCCGCGGAGCACGATGTCTCCCGGGGATCTCGCGATCGCGGCACCGGGTCGACCCGCTCGGCCTCCCAACCGTCCTCGGTCAGCTTCCTCAGGAGCCATTCGACGTCCACGACGGAAACGTCCAGCTCGACGGAGAGGTTCCTCCGGCTCGGGGTGACCGAGGAGGTCACGTCGTCGGTACCGACACCGAACTGCTCCAGTGTGCCGAGCAGCCGGGCCAGTTCCCCCTGCCGGTCCCCCACCGTGACGCGCAGCGACGTCCGGTGGGCGGGTTTTCCGCTCGGCCTGTCGTGGAGCCGGCCCAGACCCGCGATTCCCCGGTTCAGCAGATGCGTCATGCCGGTCGTTTCGTGCGCCCGGTACGACACGTCGGCGGCCGAGAGGTCGTCCAAGGACTCCAGCAGAACCGAGAGGTCCTCGTGCAGGGCATGCAGGACGCGGGACACCGAGGCGGCGTTGGACCGGAGGATGTCGCTCCACAGGTGGGGGTCGCCCGCCGCGATACGGGTCACGTCGCGCAGCCCCTGACCCGCGAGCCGGAACGCGGGCTCAGGCGCCCGCTCGAGGCGCGCCGCCATCAGGCTGGCCAGGACGTGCGGGACGTGGGACGTCAACGCCACCGCCGCGTCGTGTTCCTGACTTCCCATGATCACCGGGACGGCACCACACATGGAGATCATCTCAAGGGTGTGGTTGAGGGCCGTCTGTGAGGTGATGTCCGTGGGAGTGAGCACCCAGGACCGGTTCTCGAAGAGATCCGCGCGGGCCGCCAGCGGCCCCGTCTTCTCCCGGCCCGCCATCGGATGGCCGCCGACGAAGCACTCCGGAGCGGGGAGGCTCCTCAGCGCCTCGCACGCCGGCTGGGACTTGACGCTCGCCACGTCCGTGTAGGCGCGGGCGAGCCCCTGCACCTGCTGTTCGGCGAGGACCGTGCCGACCGTGCTCGGGGGCACGGCTATGACAGCCAGGTCCACCGGTGCCTCGGGGGCGCCCACCAGACCCGCCCCCAGCGCCGCGGCCGTGCGGGCCGACGTCTCGTCCCGGTCCAACAGGTGCACGGTCACGCCGTACCGGCTTGCGGCAAGTCCTATCGACGTGCCGATCAGCCCCGTACCGACCACTGCCATCGTGCGCATCACCGGCTCACGCTCCCCTTCTCCGTCCGTGCCAGGTCCCGGCGCAGGACCGCGGCACCCCCCAGATAGACGTGCTGGATGTCCCGCCTCGCACGGCTGGTCTCGACGTGGGCGAGAACGCGTACGGTGCGCGGCAGCGCACTGTCGATGTCCAGTTCCTGCGCGCACATCAACGGGACGTCGACCAGCCCCAGTTCACGTGCTGCCGCCGGGAACACGCTCGTCAGGTCGGGCGTGGCGGTGAAGACCACACTGATGAGGTCGTCGGACAGCAGGCCGTTGGCGTGCATGACCCTCTTCAGCAGGGTTCTGACGGAGTCGATGAGATGGATCTCCTCGTCACGGTCGACCTGGATCGCGCCCCGCACGGCCCGCACGGTCATGACCGCACCTCCCACTGGGCCGCCGGCTTCCGGTGTGCCGGATCCGCGACGATCATCTGGGCGACGAGGAACGCCAGGTCGAGGGACTGGCTGCGGTTGAGCCGGGGGTCGCAGGCCGTCTCGTAGCGCTGGTGCAGGTCGTCGGCGAGGATCTCGTCGCCGCCGCCCACGCACTCGGTGACGTCGTCACCGGTGAGCTCCACGTGGATGCCGCCCGGGTGGGTGCCGAGGCCCGTGTGGACCTCGAAGAAGCCCTTGACCTCGTCGAGCACATCGTCGAAGCGACGGGTCTTGTGCCCGGAGGCGGCGTCGAAGGTGTTGCCGTGCATCGGATCACACACCCAGACCACTTCCGCCCCGGACGCCGTGACCTTCTCCACCAGTTCCGGCAGCCGGTCACGGATCCGGTCGGATCCCATCCGGGTGACGAAGGTGAGCCGGCCCGCCTCGCGCTCGGGGTCCAGCCGGTCGATGAGGGCGAGCACCTCGTCGGCGGTGGTGGCCGGGCCCAGCTTCACCCCGACGGGGTTGCGGATCCGGGCGGCGAACTCGATGTGTGCCCCGTCGAGTTGCCGGGTGCGCTCACCGATCCACACCATGTGCGCCGAGACGTCGTACAGCTGTCCGGTGCGCGAGTCGACGCGGGTGAGCGCCGACTCGTAGTCGAGCAGCAGCGCCTCGTGCGAGGAGTAGAACTCGACATTCCGGAACTCCTCCGGGTCGGTCCCGCAGGCGCGCAGGAAGTTCAGCGCCCGGTCGATCTCGCGCGCGAGGGCCTCGTAACGCTGCCCGGCCGGGGACGACTTCACGAAGTCCTGGTTCCAGGCGTGCACCTGGCGCAGGTCGGCGTAGCCGCCGGTGGTGAAGGCGCGCACCAGGTTCAGCGTGGCAGCCGAGGCGTGGTACATCCGCTTCAGCCGCTCCGGATCCGGGGTACGGGAGGCGGCGGTGAACTCGGGGCCGTTGACGGAGTCGCCGCGGTACGACGGCAGCGTCACCCCGCCACGGGTCTCGGTCGGCCGGGAGCGCGGCTTGGAGTACTGGCCCGCGATCCGGCCGACCTTCACCACCGGCACCGAGCCGGCGTAGGTGAGCACCGCGCTCATCTGGAGCAGCGTCTTCACCTTGTTGCGGATCCGGTCGGCGGACACGGCGTCGAACGTCTCGGCACAGTCACCGCCCTGTAGGAGGAACGCCTCGCCCTTGGACACGGCCGCCATCCGGGCGCGGAGCTGATCGCACTCTCCGGCGAACACGAGGGGCGGGAACGAGGCGAGGTCGGCGACCACCTCACGCAGGGTCCCGGAATCCGGCCATTCGGGCTGCTGTGCCGCGGGGAGCTCGCGCCATGTGGCGGTGTACTCGTCGTTCTGACGAGGCTTCATGTCTCACACACCTCTGAGCTGTTGGGGGCTGGGGATAACCGGCTCCGTAAGGGGAGCGACGAGGACACGCAATCCCGCCGCTCAGCCGCGCTGTCCCGCTTCTGCCGCTTCGCGTGCCGGCCTGTTCTCTCCCGCGGCCTCGTCGGGGGTGCCCGCAGGGGTACGGCGCGGTCGGCCCATGTCGGGGACCAGCGCGACCAGAGCGAGAACGGCGAGAACCGCGCCGAGCCAGAGGGGGGCGCGCAGGCCGTAGGCGTTGATGCCGAGTCCGCCCAGCCAGGAGCCGATGACGACGCCCAGCGTGATGAAGGACGTGTGCACGGTGTTGACGAGCGCGCGGGCGTTGGCGGCGCGCTGCACCCTGCTGATCATCGCGGGGTTCATGGTGACGCCGACGAAGCCGATGCCCATCATGGCGAGGACCGCGGGCGCCTTGAGATCGGCGAGCAGGGCGAAGGCGCTCAGGAAGAGGACGTTGAGCGTCAGGCCGGTGGCCAGGACACGGATGGTGTGCGTGTCGGCGAAGCGCGCCACGACGGCGTTGCCGATGACGGTGGCCGCACCGTAGGCGAGGAGGAGCAGCGGGACGACGCCGCGGGAGAAGCCGGTGACGTCGGTGA
The DNA here is from genome assembly GCF_056820935.1 of Streptomyces sp. Q2. NCBI lineage: Bacteria > Bacillati > Actinomycetota > Actinomycetes > Kitasatosporales > Streptomycetaceae > Streptomyces > Streptomyces sp. Q2. Next base: position 90,512 of record NZ_JBXEJE010000038.1, read on the forward strand.
GGATCGGCGTGAAGTAGGAGAAGGCGGAGAAGGTGGCGCCGATGATGAGGGTGGACGTGCAGATGATGAGCCAGAGCTTGCCGTTGCGGAAGGCCGTCATCTCCTCCCGGAGGCCTCCGGCGTCCTCGGCGTGGCCGAGGGACGGAACGACGATCACGGTGGCGATGGCGGCGATGATCGTGATGATGCCCACGGCGACGAATCCGGCCCTCCAGCCCCACTGCTCGCCGACGAGGGTGGAGACGGGCAGGCCGAGCAGCGTCCCGACCATGAGTCCCTGCATGGTGAGGCCGGTGGCGCGCCCACGCAGCTCGGGCTTGGTGATCTGGGCGACGACGGCGAGGGAGACTCCGAAGAACGCCGAGGAGGCCGTGCCTGTGATGACCCGGCCGGTCACCATGACCCAGTAGTCGGTGGCGACTGCCGCGAGGGCGTTGCCGAGCAGGAAGACGGCGTACAGGGTCATGAGCGCGGCCTTGGGCCGCAGTTTGAGGACGAGCACGGTGGCGAAGGGCCCACCCGCCGCCATGGCGATGGCGAACGCCGTGATGAGGTAGCCGACTTGGGGAATGGTGACGCCGAGGTCCTCGGAGATCTGCGGCATCAGGCCGCCGACGAGGAACTCGCTGGTGACCATGGCGAAGATGCCGAGAGCCATGAGGTAGACGGATTTTGGCATGGGTACCTCCAGAGTTATGTACTGGTCAGACCAAAATGAAGGTGCGGGAAGGGTCCGGGGCATGCGGAGGCCCGGCCGACGCACCGGGCAGGGGTGCGGGGCCGGCCGTCAGGGACTCAGCAACCGAGGGTGTCCGCGCCCGAGGCCGCGATCTGCTCCAGCGCGGAACGGTCCGCACCCGACTGGGCGGCGACCCGCATCCCGGCGATGAGGGCCGTCAGATACCAGGCGAGACCGTCCGTCGCCCGCGGAGAGGTGACCGAGCCGTCTCGCTTGCCCTCCGCGATCACCGCGCGCAGCGAGACCATGCGCCGCTCCAGGTCCCGGTTCAGGACCTCTGCGATCTGCGGATCGGAGGCGGCCATCTGGGTCGTGGTGTTGACGGTGAAGCAGCCGGAGCCGTAGCCCTCGCGCCGGTTCTCCATCTCACCCTCGATGATCACCGAGAACAGGGCGCGGACACGTTCGGCGGCGGGGCGCCCTTCCTCTGCGAGCAGGGCGACCTGACGGGCGGTCATGGTGTTGACGTAGTACGACAGGGCCCGCAGGAACAGGTCTTTCTTCGACTTGAACGTGTTGTAGATGCTGCTGCGCCCGAGTCCCGTGGCCGTGCACAGATCCCCGGTGGAAGTGGCTTCGTACCCTTTGATCCAGAAGACGCGACACGCCGCTTCAACCGCCTGGTCCTCGTCGAACTGCCGTGGCCTTCCCATGGCAGCAGCCTAGCAGGTTATGGAACGTTCGGAACAAAACTAGTGCGGGCCCCGGCCACCACGGCGGGGATGAAGGGAGGCCGGAGCCCGCGGTCCCCGGGAACGTCAGGCGTTGCGCCCGCCGTCGACGGCGAGCCTCGCTCCAGTGGTGAAGCCTGCCTCCGGAGAGGCGAAGTAGGCAACCGCGGCGGCTATCTCCTCCGGCTGTGCGTAGCGGCCGAGTGGGGACAGACCTTTCTGGAACTNAGCCTGCCTCCGGAGAGGCGAAGTAGGCAACCGCGGCGGCTATCTCCTCCGGCTGTGCGTAGCGGCCGAGTGGGGACAGACCTTTCTGGAACTCGGAGCCCGGGCCGTCCTCCGGATTCATGTCGGTGTTCGTGGCCCCTGGGGCCACCTCGTTCACCGTGATCCCGCGCGGCCCCAGATCCCTGGCCAGGCCCTTCGTCATACCCGTGACGGCGGCCTTGCTCGTGGCGTAGGCGGTGCAGCCGGGTCCCAGGGCGAACTCCCCGATACACGAGCCGATGTTGATGATCCGCCCGCCGTCCGTCATGTGCCGCGCCGCCTCCCGGGCGGCGAGGAGCGAGCCGCGGATGTTGACGTCGAGCGTCCGGTCCACGACCTCGACCGGTACGTCCCCGATGCCGGAGAACGTCGTGTCCATCACGCCGGCACTGTTGACCAGGATGTCCAGCCGCCCCAGCTCACGGACCGTCCGGTCCACGGAGGCGCTCACGGCCTCGACGTCGGCGACGTCGGCCCGGATCGTGACGGCGCGCCGCCCCGTCTTCTTCGTCAGCATCTCGGCGGTGTTCCGCGCGGCCTCCTCGTTCCCCTGGTAGGTGAGGGCCACGTCGGCCCCCTCCTCCGCCAGCCGCAGGGCCACCGCGGCACCGATGCCCCGGCTGGCGCCCGTGACGAGGGCGACCTTTCCGTTCAGTTTCTCGATCATGACGTGCGCATTCCTCTGACTGTCCGGTGTACGGGTCAGACCTGGTAGGAGCCGTACTTCTCGGCGACCTGCAAGGCCTGGGGATTGTCGGCGGGGTCGAACGGCGGGATGTTCACTCCGGCAACCGCGTCCTTGCCGGCCTCCAGGAAGAACCGCTCGAACCCTCCGGGGGTGAACAACAGCAACTGCTTGGCCGTGTGCAGACCGGTGTTGCGGAATCCGTGCACCGTCCCGCGGGGCACGAAGACGAAGTCGCCCGCCTTGACCTGGTAGGTCTCACCGTCCGCGTGGATCTCCAGCTCCCCTTCGAGGAGGTAGAAGGCCTCGTCCTCGTGACGGTGGTCGTGCAGTGGCGGCCCGCCCCCAGGGGGGACCGACGCCTCCAACACCGCGAGGCTGCCCGCGGACTCCTCGTGACCGATCTTCACCGAGTAGACGTCGCCGTTGAGCCATACGGCACGGCCCTGCCCGGCGGGGATGTGCATCACCTTCCGGACCTGCGGGGGCTGGTCGGTGTTCTGCTGCTCCAACAGAGACACGGTGCGCCTTTCTATACGGGTTCGAGACGGGTCGCGGACAGCGTCTGTCCTTCGGTGATCGCCGGATGGGCCTGCGCGGGAACCTCGTTCCCGCCCAACTCGACGGTGAGGAGGCGAAGCCAGCCGTCCCGGCAGGCGACGAACAGGCCGTGGTCCAGGCGCCGTACGGTCCCGGCGGGCGCCGGGAGCTCTGCGGCCGGGATCGTGTCGTCGGCCGACAGGATCGTCACGCGCTGACCGGACGGTGTTTCGGCGAACGCCCCGGGATGGCGGTATCCGGCCCGGATGTGGCACGCCACCTTGTGCGCGGAGTGGGCGAAGTCGAGGCGGTAGTCGTCCTGCGAGGGGCGCGTGAAGTAGGTCCGCTCGGAGGGGTCCTGCGGGATGCGCCGGAAGCTGCGGGAGGCGAGCTGCGGGATGAGGTCCAGCAGCATCAGCACGTTGGCGCGTTCCTGGATGGTCCGCAGCTCCAGTGCCGTCTCCCGTCCGGTGAGCGGCGTCTCGTGCTGCGCGAGGATCGCCCCCGTGTCCAGTCCGGCGGCCATCTCGATGGCCGTCACCGCTCCGTCGGTCTCACCGTTGCGGACCATCCAGTAGAACGGCGCCAGACCGGCGTAACGGGGAAGCCGGCTCGGATGGAAGTTGACACAGGTCACCTTCGGGGTGGCGAGCAGCTCTTCCTTCAGGATGCGCTGGAAGTTGCCCACGACGAGGTAGTCCGGGGCGAGTTGCCCGATCCCGCTCACGAACTCGGGATCGTTGACGTTCGCCGGGCGCAGCACCGGCACGCCTAATGCCTTCGCCTGCTGTTCGAGGTCCACCTGATCGGCGTCGGAGGTGAAGTAGCCGCAGAGGCGGCCGACGGGACTGGTGACGACAGCCGCGAGATCCACCAGTGGGTGTCCGTGCAGCATGTCCAGGAAGGGAGCGCCGAGCTTGGAGTTGATCTCCGAGAACAGCACCACCCGTATCGGGCCGGTCAATGCGGGCTCCTTTCGTACGGAGGAACGTGAGGAACGGGGTCCTAGAAGAAGGGGGAGGTGGACCTGCCGCCGAGGAGCACGTTTCCGGTGAGCTGCAGAATGGAGTCCTGCGCGACGGCGTGCTGGCACATGGTGTTGACGTCACGGAGCCACCGGTCCATCGGGGACTTCCTGCGGTACACGGAGGACCCGCCCACCAGGTCGTAGAGCCGGTGCACGATGCGGCGTGCGGTGCGGAAGGCGTGGTAGCGGGCCAGGGCCGTCTGAACCCGCTCGTCGGCGGAGAGCTCGGTGCCGCTCTCCAGCGCGGTCCACTGGCGCTCGACGCTCGCGTACACGGCGGTCCGCGCCGCGGTGAGCTCCATCTCCAGCTCGGCGACGGCCATCTGCACCCGGTGGTCCTGGGACCAGGCCAGACCGGTCTCGCGGTCGGCGCGGTGGCCGGCCATCTCCCGTACGTGGTCGAGCGCCGCGCGGGCGAGGCCGAGGGGGATGCCCGACATCTTGCGCAGGATCGCGTCCGGCGCGTCGTGCAGCGGGCCGCTGCGCACGGGTTCGGCGAAGGAGAACGAGTGCTCGGCCGGCACGAACAGATCGTCGACCTGGTAGTCGATGGAGCCGGAGCCGGCCAGACCGGTGGTGTACCAGGTGTCGAGGTGCTCGAACCGGTCGGGGGTGGCCAGCACGACCCGCCACAGCCCCCGGCCCGTCGCGTCGTCGATGACGGGACTGCCGTTCTCGTAGACGGTGCAGCCGGCGGCGAGCATGTCGCAGTGCGTGGTGCCGGAACCGAAGCGCCACTGCCCCGAGACGCGGTATCCGCCGTCCACGCGTTCCGCCCGGCCCTGGGGGTAGATCCATCCGGACTGAGCCGTGTCCAGCGAGGAGTACAGCTTGCGGGCGGTCTCCTGGTCGAGGAACCCGGAGTAGATGCCGGAGTCCATTCCGATCATGGAGCACCAGGCGGCGGACACATCGCCCTGGGCGATGGTCTCCAGGAGACGTATCTGTTCGACGGAGGTGAGTTCGGGTCCGTCCCACGCCTTGGGCATCGTGGCGCGGAAGACGCCGGCGGAGCGGAGGAGTTCGACGATGTCCTCCGGCAGACGCCGGTTCTCCTCGATCCGTGCCGCGTTCTCCCGCAGGACGGGCTGGATCTCCCGGGCACGGGCGATGATCGCGTCGGCGGTGTTCGGAACGATCGCGGTGTTCGCGAGGGTCGCGGTGGTCATGGGGCTCCTTGTCAGGTGTAGCGGCCGTGCGCCATCACACGGTGGGGGTCGATCACGTCCCGGATGCGCCGGGTGAGGGCCAGCGCTCCGGGATCGGTGAGCCGGTCGGTCCACTCCCCGTGGTCCACGTCCAGGCGGTAGGGGAGGTATCCGGCTTCGGTGAACAGCTCGTAGAGCAGGTCCAGGGCCTGGTGCGCCCTCGCGGTCTCGTCCTCGGTCCGCGCGAACCGGAGGGAGACCACCAGGTCGATGACATCCGGATCCAGGGCGTTGACGGTCGCTCCGGGCCGTATGCCGGTCTCGGCGTGCACCTGGTCGAGGAGGCGGAGAGCGGCGGTGACGTCGCTGCCGCTGTACGGGACGAGGGGAAGGAAGAAGATCCAGCCGCCTCCGTGGTCGTCCACGCTCGGGGCTGCCTGCCCGACCGCGGAACGGAGCATCTCCTCGTGATGGGCGACGTCTCCGGCGTAGCCGTGCTGGACGACCCGGGAAACGATGTCGTCGTCCGCGGGCGGCTCCTGGTCCGAGCGGGCGACCGAGGTGAACAGGCCCGAGGTGTCGGCGAGTCGGTATGCGGTGTCGGTGAGGGCCGCCACCACTTCTCCGGTGCCGCCGAGGGGGACGTGGACGAGGTATCCGCCCTGTGCGCTGGTCCCGTAGGTGGTGGACGAGGTGGTGTCGTAGATCTTGAGGACGCCGTGCACGAGGCCCTGGGCGTGCCAGCGCCGCAACTCGTCGACCGCCGCGGACAGTTGGTCGCGGTCGAAGGTGAGGCGGAGGACCCGTTGGACCTCGGGGCGCGGCAGGAGGCGGATGACGCCGGCGGTGACGATGCCGTAGTCGGACTGGGTGAACAGGTGCAGCAGCGAGGGCCCGAGTCCGTACGGGTTCGGCGCCGTGACGGTGTCCTTGCCGGGCCACCATCCGACACGGATCTGCTCACCGTCCGGCAGGACGACTTCCAGGCCCACCAGGTCGTCGGTGCGTTGACGACGGAGCCCCACTCCGCGGTCCAGGGCGTTGCCGAGCACGCTCGAATGTCCGGAGGAGGCCGTGACGTTCAGCATGCGCGGGGTGTCCGAGAGTTCGGCGGCGAGCTGTCGCTGGGTCACTCCGGGTTCGATGACGGCCCAGCCGTGCCGGGTGTCGAGGTCACGAATTCGGTCGAGACCATCGAGTTCGACACGGACGGCGTCGTGGCGGGTGGGCTCACGTGAGCCGAGGCCCCAGTTACGCCCGGTGGAGACGGCGTGGAGTGGCGGCGCTTCGTCGTCGCCGAAGGCACGGACGATGCCGGGCACTTGGTGCGGGCTGGTCGGACGGATGACGGCGGGGACGCGACGGGACTCGAACATGGACACGTTGGCGCCGTCTTGCGCCGGGCGGACGACGCGGGAGGGGTCGTTGTCGACTGCCTGTCCGGCCTTGTCCAGGGCAGCCGACAGCGTGGATTCGGGCATGGGGAGGCATCCTCGGTCGAGATGGGCGAGGGAGACGAAGGCGAGACACCCGGTTCAGGGTCTGTGCCCGGAACGTGGATCGGGGCTTGGCCTCGTGGGAGCGGCACCACTCAGGTAGACGTGCTCCAGGGGTTGGTCGGGCCCTCTGCGGACGAAGGCCATCACCCGGATCACTCGCGGCATCTCCCCGTCCCAGCGGGGCTCGGCCGCACACAGACACGGCACGTCCAGGACGCCCTGTTCGGCGAGGACGAGCGGCGGGATGTCGACGGTCAGATCCGAGGTCATCGTGAACATCAGGGCTTCGATGTCCTCGGGCCGCAGGTCGTTCTTCTGGAGCACCCCGTCGACAAGGTCGACGGTGGCGCGGGCGATGGCCTCGCGGGTGTTCGCGTCGGAGCGGATCGCACCACGGACGGCACGCACGGTGGGATACATGGGCGGCCGGGTCAGACGGAGGCCATACGGCCCTGGTGGAACAGCAGTGCGCCTTGGTCCGTGTCGCCGTGGTGAGCGGCGGTGACTCGGCCGAGGAACAGACAGTGGTCGCCTTCGAGGTGAGTGGTGGAGACCGTGCAGTGGAGGGTGGCCAGGGCACCGTCGAGGATGCGGCGCCCGTCGGCGGCGATGCTGAAGTACTCCTCCAGTTCGTGCCCCGTGGGCTTGTTCCTGGAGGCGAAGAGCTTGGCGTGGTCACCCTGCAGCCCGGAGAGGAAACTCAGGCAGAACCCTCCGGCGGCGGAGGTGATCGAGTGCGCTCGCGAATACTTCCGCAGTGACACCAGCACGGTCGGAGGCTCGAGCGTGACGGATGTGAGCGAGTTGACCGTAGTGGCCACGGTCTCGTCACCGTGGCCGGCCAACAGGACAGCAACGCCCGTCGGGAACAGACGCATGACGGACCGGAGGTCGGGCTCCGTAGTCGCGGCGGGATAGGTCCCCCTGGTCATCCCTGATTTGTCCTTTCGTCCTTCATCTGCCCTTGTGAGGCAGGTCGGTGCGGCGTCCACCTGCGGGAGGACGGTCACGCAACGGGAGTTGAGGGCTTTTGAACTGATCAGTCCATTAGGAATGAACGTAGCAGACACCAAACAGGTGCACCACTGACCGTGACGGTGGGACGGCCCTTTCGAAGCGCTGTGTTACCACTCGGTAGCCGAGGGTTCCGTACGAGCGCGCCCCCTCCGTGAGCTGGCACGTTCAGTCGCGCTGACAGCAGAGCCCACGGTGCGGACATCGCGTGGACCGAGGAACCCGCGATCGCGACGGAGACATAGATCACGTCACCGCCCGCTGAGGGGTTTCGACCAGGAAAGGACATTGCGGAAGCAACCGGTCGGCGATCGCACGCGCGGCCCGGCAGGGCATGGGCGGCGAGTGTCTGCCGGCAGGAACCTCCGGGCATCCGCACGTGCTCAAGGTCAAGAGGCGGGACCAGGGTGGGCGCTTCGAACCGCACCGGGAGTCCCGTCAGGTGAGCACGCCGTGCCGGAGGCGGGCAAGGGCTGCTGAGGCCGCGCCGAGGGCGGCGGCATGGTGCGGGAGCCGTGGTCCGCCCGTGCCGCGGCCGGCCCTTGTCTTCGGGACCAGAACGGGTGGTCGGGCCAGCGGGTTTCCTGGGTGTGGGCGGTGCGGTGCGCGTGCTGGTACGCCGTGCGGGCGGTGGTGATCTTGGCTGTGTACGCGTCCAGAGCGCCCGGCGTGCCGCGCAGGTGGGCGTCGATCGCCTGGCCCGCGCCGAGTCCGGTGTAGAGGGCGGTGAGAATGCCCTGGGAGGACAGCGGGTCGAAGGCCAGGGCGGCGTCTCCTGCCGCGATCCAGCCGTCGCCGTGGACATGGTCCAGGTGGGCGCTGTGGGCGGGGGCGCGGCGGGGAGGGTTCGGCGTGCCGAGTCCGTGGGGGCGGGCGGTGGGCGCCACGTACCGGGTGGTGAGGAGGAGGCGGCGGAAGTCCGCGGGGGTGAACAGGTCGGGGTCGGTGAAGTAGGCGACGAGACGGCGGCGGGAGGGCAGCAGGGTGGTGTACCACCAGCCGTCGGGGGCGGATTCGACCAGGGAGTGGCCGTCGGTGGCGCCGGGCAGGGCGTCGAGGGCGAGGTAATGGGCGGTCAGCCGGTCCTCGACGTGTCTGCGGGCACCGGCCGGGACGGCGATCGCGGCTGGTCTGCCGGTGGCGTCGACGATCCAGCGGCAGGTCACGGTGCGGTGTCCGGCGTGGGCGGCGCGCAGGGTCAGCCGCCAGGTTCCGTCGGGGCGGCGTACTGGGTGGCGTACGGCGGTGTGTTCGGCCACGTCCGCTCCGGCCGCGCGGGCCGCGGCGCGCAGGGTGCGGTCGAACAGCGGCCGGTCCAGGTGCCAGCCGTGTCCGTAGGGATCGTGGATGAAGTCGACGGTGTGCAGGGCGGCGGAGCCCCAGGAGGAGTGGGTGCCGTGGCACGGCAGATGTCCGGCCGCCAGGACCAGGTCGGCGACCCGCAGGTCGTGCAGGAGCAGGCGCGCGACCGGGACGAGGGCCTCACCGGCCTTCGGCGGGCCGGTCGCCGAATCGGCGAGGAGCACCGTACGGCCCGCTCCGGACAGGGTCAGGGCGGCGGCGCAGCCGGCGGGACCGCCGCCCGCGACCACCACGTCGTAGTGGTCGCGTGGCGGGGTGTACGCCGTCGTCCCGGCGGTCACTGGGATTCGTGGAGGGGGTCGAGCTTCTCCAGGTAGCCGGCGGCGATCGCGGCCTCGTCGTGGCCGGTTGCGCGCATGGCTTCGCCGATGGCCTGGGTGACCAGTGCGGCCTCCACCTGTTCGGCCGACAGCTCCCCTCTCCAGGTGCCGGCCTCCGCGGCCAGTTGGGGACTGGCCGCCTGCGGGACCTGCACGTTGACGAGGTTCGCGTGGTCGGGGGCGTCTCTGAGTTGTTCGCCCGGGACCGACTCGACCTGGATGAACTCCGGGAACCTGCCGTCCGCGCCTTCGTACCTGTGCACCTCGACGATGCCGAAGTCCGGCCAGTCGTCGATCATCTGACGGCGCTGCTTGTTGAAGTCGGAGCCGGTCAGGCCGCGCAGCCACACGGCCCGGCGTTCGAAGGCCTGTCCTCTGGCCTTTTCGTCGGCGCCCGGGTCGTTGACGATGTCGAAGTCGGCGCGCTTCAGTACGTGGTTGGGGACCTGGGCGGGCCAGAAGGTGGGCAGGTAGGGGCTGTAGCGCGGGCCCAGACCGCTCAGCACCTGGTAGCCGGAGCGGCAGCTCGCGGCGTCGCACTGCCAGGGCGCGGCCATCCAGCGGGTGAGGTCTCCCGGACCCTGCGCGTACAGCGGGCCGTCCTTGGACTTGACCTCCAGGTCGCTGAGGACCTCGCCGTAGTCGCGTTCGGGGTTGTCCGGCCCGCGGTGCAGGATCCGGAAGGGCTCGGAGTACATGGTCTTGTGCCGCACGGGCCAGGTGACCTCGCAGCCGGGGTGGAAGGCGTCCGCGGCGCAGTTCTCCAGCGCCGCCCGGTCGAGCAGGGCCGGTTGCTCGCGGACGGGTGCCGTGTCGACGTCCTCGTGGCGCTCGTGCAGCGGGCCGGGCTGGAAGCGGCCCTCGGCCCACCGGGCGAGCAGCCGGTTCTGGGTCGGGGAGAGCCTGATGTGCTGCCGCTCCGACGTGCCCCTGCCGCTGCTCATCGCGTCGCCGTACAGCCAGGGCCACGGCAGCGGAGACGTTCCGTCCCGGTCGTAGTCGCGCATCTGGACGTAGATCTGCCGGCGCAGTTCCTGGCTGCTGCTTCCGGGGTCCGCGAGACGTGCGCGCAGCTCCGGATCGAGGAAGTCGTGCGGACCCTTCCAGCCGAACTGGGTGGCGAAGCCGTGGTTGGTCCACTGCAGTGCGCAGAACCGGCTGAGGATCGGCTCGATGTGGTCGGCGTAGGAGACGACGTCCGCGCCCGGCAGTGTGCCCTCGGTGGTGAACACGTCCTGGAGGACGTCGTAGAGGGTGCGGACGGTCTTCACGCCGGGTGCGTAGTGCGGTGGGGCCACCACGACCCACGCCGCCGTCGCCGTCTTCGTCTGCCCGCCGATGATCACCTGTGCCGTCACGGGACCGTCGGAGACGTCGTCGTACCAGGTGTCGTTGTTGGTGACGCCGGAGATCGGCTTTTCCGGGGTGGCGTAGGAGGCCGACTTCCCGCTGCCGCCGACGACCAGCAGGCGTCCGGTGGGTTCGGTGGAGATCCTGCCGAGCGGGACCTTGCGGCCCATGATCGTGCCCGTGTCGAAGGTGCCGACGTCGTGCAGGGAGGCGCGGATGGTGCGGATGCCGGGATCGATGACGAGCTTCCTGCGCTCCGTGCCCGTCACGGCGGCGTTCCGCCTGCCCCGTTGCTCGGCCGTGAGGCCGGCCGCTTCGTCGATGTCGAGCGGGATGTGGAAGCGGTACCAGGCGGCCTTCTTGTTGGCCAGGTGCACCGACCAGCGGATCTCGCTCACGCCGTCCTGGCCGAGCTTCAGCTCCCGGACGACGTCACCCGCCTGGTTGCAGCCGTAGATCCGGAACCGGGCGGCCTGTTTGACGATCGCCCCGGACGCGTCCTTGTAGGAGCCGGGGGGAAGCGGCTTCTGGTGCGGTGATTCGGGGCCGATGAACGGCGCGGCGGGACTGTTGCCCACGCGCGCGACACCGATCGCCGGGTGGATCTTCAGCTGCACGATCTGCTGGTCCATGGGGAGCCTTCCGGTCGGACACACCGAGGCGAACATAGGCACGGGTGCGGGGGTGTCCCCAGTCGGCGGGCGCCATTGGAGGTAGGGGTCCCACCGCCGGGCGGGTGCGGGCAAGCGGCCCGGCTCAGGTCTTGCCGACCACGCCCCTGGCCGGCCCCCGTGAACCGGCCCGGCGGGCCGCTGCAACGTGAGCGGGGCCCGGTACGCGTTGCTGTCAGCGGCGGGTGGGCGGTCCGGGGAGGCCCACGGCGCCGGGCAGACGGAAGAGGCAATCGCATCCCGCCCGCGGCTGCTGGACGCCGCTGAGGCGCCGCACTGCTGACCAACGCGCTCGGGGATCGGCTGTTGGCGGCGCTCGCGTCCCAGCAGCCAGAGGCTGTCCGGGCTGGACTGCTTGCGCATCGCCCGGACAGGCCTCGAGCCCAGCGAACGACTAGTGTCCTACGCCCGACTCACCCACTCGATACGAACGCAATCCCCGCAACTACCCAGCCCCCCTCTGTGTCACCGCCCTGTCCGCACAAGCGACTCGTCGCACCACACGGACCGGGTCAGCAGGACCGCCGGGGTTCCGGTGAGGGCGAGCATGATGGCCCGTTGGACTGCCAGGAGGCTCTTGCCACTGCCGGGCGGACCGCTGATCAGGTAATTGCCGTCGAAGGGGAGGCCGTCGAGGCAGTAGCGCTGCTCCGGTACGAGGTCGAGGTAGGTGAGGGTCACATCTCCTCCAGAGCATCCACCGCGGTGCTCCGAGCGGCCGTGACGATCGATTCCAGGTAGCCGGGTACCTGTTCGCCGCCGACGACGAGAGCGCGGTCGAGAAGGGTGTTGCCGGTCTCGCAACTCGTCTCGGGCAGCAGGGCGCAGGCGTGGCAGGCCGCGCGGTTGAGGTTGCCGAATCCCTGGCCTGTGTGCGTCCGGGCCTCCGACTAGGTCATGAGCAATTTGCGGTGGGTAGTCCGGGCCGAGGTCGTGCCAGGGCGTGTGCCGCCGATCAGTGTCTTGCCGTTGCCCTGGTCGACCGTGAGGCCCTCCCATGTCGGCCACCGGCGGGCGCCAGGATGTGCTGCGTCCGTCAGGTCTTTCGCTTCGCGCAGGGAGCCGCGTCCGCCCTCTGCGCGACGGGTGCCGTTTCCCGGTCCCCGGTCCGACCCGCACCGCCGTGCGCTGTGAGCTCAGCGCCGGTGCGCTCATGGGCAAGGCGTGTCGGATTCCCGGAAGTAGCGTGCTGGGCGGAGCACCCGCGGTGGGAGAACCCGCGTTTCACGCACGACACTTCAGGAGAGTCACATGTCCGACGCCGCCCTTCCGGTTCAGCCGGTCCTGGAGCCCGCGGCCGCCGCGTTCGTCGAGGCGACCGCGAACCCGCCCTACCTCTTCGACCTCGCGCCCGCCGAGGGCCGCAAGGCGGTCGACGAGGTGCAGTCCGGCGAGATCGACAAGCCCGAGA
>NZ_JBXEJE010000039.1:0-99803 GCF_056820935.1 Streptomyces sp. Q2
GCCGGCCCCGTTGCCGAGGCCGCCCTGCGGGGCGTAGCCGGCGGGGCCGTTGCCGCCCTGGCCACCCGGCCCGGCCCCGCTGCCGCCGCCCGCGCCGAACGGCACCAGCGAGGACGGGTTGATCGAGGTGCCGATGCCCATGAAGGCCATGCCCAGCACGACGGCGTACCCGAAGCAGACGACACCGACCAGGAGGCCGATCCGGCGCAGCAGCCTGGACCGGCGTCCGGAGTTGTCAACGAACACGGGACCCTCTTCGGACCCGTTGCCGCGTTTGCGGCGGCGACCGCGCACAGCGGCGGCAGGTGCGACAGCGGCGCGGTCATCGATGGCTGGCTCGGAATGCATTCCCCGGACATTAGGGAACCTTTATGTGTCCTAAACGCGGACTTGCTTGTGAGAGAACCATGAGAAAGCTGGAAACCTGTCCTTTCCTTGAGAGATTCCCGGAAAGGCTGCGCAACTCAGAGCAGAAAGAATGGAGTTGAATGCCCGAATTACGCGCCCGTCAAGCACCTTTTGACCATCTCTGCCCGCGAAGCGCCTGTGTGGCTCCTGTCCGCCCGAAGCTCAGCTCCGTGTGAGACATTTCCACTCCGGAAACGCGCTTTGTTTCCGTCCTGAGACAGAAGTCACGAGAGCGGGAGCCTACTCAATGCGGAGTTTCCTGAAGCCGGCGGCCGGGCTCACCTGCCTGTTTGCCCTGGCCACCGCGGGGTGCTCCGCGGGGTCCGACGACACCTCGGACGCGGCTCCCGCCGCACCGCGACAGTCGGGCGCGTCCCCCATCGCTTCCCCCACCGAGGAGGCCAAGTCGAGCACGGCGTACGCCCCTTACGTGAGCGCCACGAGCGCGTCCGGCAACGACTCGGCGGGCTCCCCGACGACGTACAACCTGGCCTTCGTGATCTCCGGCGGCGATGACTGCACGCCGAAGTGGAACGGGACGGACGCCATCGGCGACTCGGCGGTGACGTCCCGGATCACCCGGCTCAAGGAGGACGGCGCGACGGTCCGCGTCTCCTTCGGCGGCGCCTCCGGCGAGGAACTGGCGGCGACCTGCGACAGCGCGTCCGAACTGGCCGAGGCTTACGGCAAGGCACTGGACGCGGCCGGCTCGGCCCAGGCCGACTTCGACATCGAGGGCGACGAACTCACCGACGCCGACTCGGTCGCCCTGCGCTCCGAGGCGATCGCGGCGTTGCAGGAGGAACGCACCGACCTCCAGGTCACCTTCACGCTCCCGGTCATGCCCTCCGGCCTCGACGACGACAGCCTCGCTCTCCTGCGGTCGGCCAACGAGCACGACGTACAGGTCTCCACCGTCAACCTCATGACGATGAACTACGGCGAGTCGTACGGCGGTGACATGGGCGACTACGCGCTCACCTCCGCGAGGGCCGCCCATGGCCAGCTCAAGGACGTGTTCGGTCTCGCGGACGCGGCCGCCTGGCAGGGCATGGCGCTGACCTCGATGATCGGCGTCAACGACGTGGCCAACGAGACGTTCACGCTCTCCGACGCAGCCCAGGTGCGGTCGTTCGCGCGGGAGAAGGGGATCGCCTGGGTGTCGATGTGGTCGACGTTCCGGGACCAGAGCTGCGAGGACGACAACGCCTCGCGCAACGACGCGTTGACCGACTGCAGTGGGGTGGAGCAGAGTTCGGGGGCGTTCGCCGAGGCGTTCGCGGGCTGAGGAGGCAGAGGACGGACGCCGAGAGGGCTGGGCTGCTGAGCGGGGCGCTATCGGCGCCGGTGCACCAGGCGTCCGCCGAGGACCGTCGCCACGCATGTGAGGGCTCCGCGTTCGGTGAGCGCGGCCTCGTCCGGGACGTCGAAGACGGCGAAGGTCGCGTCCGCCCCGGCGAGCGGTGACAGCGGCGCGAGGATCGCCTCCGTGAGTTTCCGCCCGGCCATCGGGTCGAGCGACGGCGGGCCCGAAGGTGGCGTGAAGCGCCGCTCGACGCTCAACCCGGCCCGGTGCACGGCGTCGACCACCGCGGGCCGCCGCAGGTCCCCCGCCACCGCGACGGTCCCGTGCGCGAGCATGCGCTGCACCCCGCGCCGCGCGCTCCCGCCCCGGCGGGCGTCGGTCAGGGCGCCGGTCTCGACGAGCGCCGCGAGCGCGTCCCCGGTCAGCGGCTCGGTGCCCAGCTCGCCGGCCTCGCGCGGATCGGGATGATAGGCCAGCTCCAGGAGTTCGGGCCCGTACGGATTCAGCAGTCCCGGCGTGAGCAGTCCCGGCCAGTGCCGCACCCGGGCGGTCGGACGAGCCGCCGCCAGTTCCTCGTACGGGCCGACGGCCGCGATCACCCGGCCGTCCACCAGGACCGCGCCGCCGGGCACGGAGGGCCGCCGGTCCCCGAAGACCAGGAGATCGGCGGCATGAATCGTCAGCACGGCGAGGTCAGTTGGAGGCGAGCAGCTTCAGCTCCGGATGAGCCGTGCCGCCCGCGATCGCCGTGGAGGAGATGTGGGACATCACGCGCTCGTCGACCGGGTCGTTCGCCGGGTCGTCGTGGACGACGAGGTGCTCGTACGTCGTCGCCCGCTGGGCCGGGACCCGCCCGGCCTTGCGGATCAGGTCGATGATCTCCATGCGGTTGGAGCGGTGCTTGGCGCCGGCGGAGGAGACGACGTTCTCCTCCAGCATGATCGAGCCGAGGTCGTCCGCACCGTAGTGCAGCGACAGTTGGCCGACCTCCTTGCCGGTGGTCAGCCACGAGCCCTGGATGTGGGCGATGTTGTCCATGAACAGCCGCGCGATGGCGATCATCCGCAGGTACTCGAAGAGCGTGGCCTGCGTGCGGCCCTTCAGGTGGTTGTTCTCGGGCTGGTAGGTGTACGGGATGAAGGCGCGGAAGCCGCCCGTCCGATCCTGTACGTCACGGATCATCCGCAGGT
Source organism: Streptomyces sp. Q2 (assembly GCF_056820935.1). NCBI lineage: Bacteria > Bacillati > Actinomycetota > Actinomycetes > Kitasatosporales > Streptomycetaceae > Streptomyces > Streptomyces sp. Q2. The sequence continues at coordinate 2,905 of NZ_JBXEJE010000039.1, forward strand.
GCTCGATGCGCTCGGCGTTGGTCTCGCCGGTTCCCATGAGCATGGTGGAGGTGGACTCGACGCCCAGCCGGTGAGCCGTCTCCATGATCTCCAGCCAGCGCTCGCCGGACTCCTTCAGCGGGGCGATGGCCTTGCGGGGACGGGCGGGCAGCAGCTCGGCGCCGGCACCGGCGAAGGAGTCGAGACCGGCCGCGTGGATCCGCGTGATGGCCTCCTCCACACTCACCTTGGAGATCCGGGCCATGTGCTCGACCTCGCTCGCCCCCAGGCTGTGGATGACCAGCTGCGGGAAGGCCTGCTTGATGGCGGAGAAGTGCTTCTCGTAGTACTCGACGCCGTAGTCGGGGTGGTGACCGCCCTGGAACATGATCTGCGTCCCGCCGAGCTCCACGGTCTCCGCGCACCGCCGCAGGATGTCGTCCAGGTCGCGGGTCCAGCCCTTGGCCTCGTCCTTGGGAGCCGCGTAGAACGCGCAGAACTTGCACGCCGTGACGCACACGTTCGTGTAGTTGATGTTGCGCTCGATGATGTACGTCGCGATGTGCTCGGTCCCCGCGTACCTGCGCCGCCGTACGGTGTCGGCGGCGGCGCCCAGCGCGTGCAGCGGGGCGTCGCGGTAAAGGAGGAGCGCCTCCTCGGGGGTGATGCGCCCACCTTCGGCGGCACGGTCGAGGACGGACTGAAGGTCGGCCTTCTCGGTCACCGGGGGCGTCCCTTTCGTAAGGGGTGAGGACGGTCCGAACCAGCCTACGCCAGCCCATTTCCGCCGCGGACTTCAGGCCGCGTACGCACCCATCAGCAGCCCGAGGTACGCGCCCGCGATCAGGAACGGCCCGAACGGGATCGTCGTGCGGCGCCCGGCCCGCCGCGCCACCACGAGCGCACCGCCGTACAGCGCCCCCGACAGGAAACCCGCGAGGGTGCCGAGCAGCACGGTCCCCCAGCCGTACCACCCGAGCACGGCCCCCGCCCCGAGCGCGAGCTTCACGTCGCCGAAGCCCATGCCGCCGGGGTTGACCAGCCACAGCACGAGGTATCCGGCGCCGAGCGCGAGCGCGCCCAGTGCGGCGGACGGCCAGTCACCGGCGTGCTCGGGCACCAGCGCGACCAGCCCGAGCAGCACCAGCGCCGCGCCGGCGATCGGCAGTGTCAGCACGTCGGGCAGCCGCTGCACCCGGAAGTCGACGACGGCCAACAGCACCCCCACGGGCGCGAGCAGCAGCCAGACGGCAAGCTCGGGCCGGGTGTCGGTGGCGGCGGCGAGGCCGGCACACAGGAGGGCGGTGACGAGAGCGAGGACGGGGGTGCGGGGGCCGTACCTCGCCTGCGCGGACACCTTCGTCACGACCGTCCCGTCGCCCGCCGCCACCACGGCCCCGCCCGCGCACTCCCGGCACCGCGCCCGCCCGAGCCACCCCCGGATCGCATGCCCCCCGGGACACCGCTCCCGCCAGGACTCCTCCGGGGGCACCGAGAACCGGTAGGCGGCGCGCGGCACCAGCGCCCCCGTCACCGCGCCCCACACCGCGGCGACACCGATCAACAGGCCGGACAGGACAGGCGTACCAGACAGACCGGTCAGGCCAGGCATACCGGTCATCCCTGCTCGACCTTCGACAGCCGCGCCTGGGGCCGCCCCGACTCCTCGCTGTCCGAGTCGTACCGCAGGTCGTCGCCGACCGGCGAGATCCGGACCGTGTGGGCGGCCTGGCTGCACACGCCCCGGTTCGACTCGGCACCGACGGCGCTCGCCACGATCTGCCGGTTCGTCACCCTCTTCAGCGTCAGGACGTCGTCGCAGACACCGCCGAGCACATCGGTGTGCCGCAGTGTGCCCAACTTCTCGCCCACCTCGGCCTTTTCGACGGTCAGCCGGAAGGTCCCCATGGGCAGCGTGCCGTTGAGTGCGGCGGCCTGCCCCTCCCAGGTACCGACGTAACGGGCCGGCACGGCGGCCGCGTCGCCGTCGGCGCTCGCGCTCGGCGCCGAGGAGTGGGAGCCGCTGTCGGAGTCCCCCGCGGCACTGGGGCCGTTGTTGTCCGGCAACAAGTCGAACACCAGCACGGAACCGACGGTCACCGCCGCCAGCGCCCCCGCGACAGCGAGGGCCACCGTGCAACTGAGTCGGCGCCCTCGGCCGGCGGTCGTGGGGGCCGCCGTGGCGGACAGGGAGACGGAGAGCTTGCCGGGGCCGCGGTCGGAGGGTGCCGCGTCCTGCGGCTGAGGCTCGCGCGAGTCCCGGGGACCGGGAACGGACTCGGGCGCCCTCACCCCAGCCGGAGCCGCGTCCGGATCCGCGGCCAGAGCCGGAGTCGGAGTCACGGCCGGCGTCGGAGCCGCAGCCGGAGCCATGACCGGCGGCGGCCCGAACTCCCCGAGCGCCGGCGCCGCCTGCGAGGTTCTGCTGAACTCCACCGGCCCGGACGCCACCTCCTGTGCCGTCTCCAGGTTCAGCAGCCGTACGGCCCCCCGGCTGACCTGCTCCACCAGCGCCCCCGGCAGCCACCCGCCCGCGACCAGGCGCGCAGCGCCCTCGGGCGCCAGCTTCCGGGCCACTTCCGCGGGGGTCGGCCGCTCCTGCGGATCCTTGGCCAGGCAGGCTTCCACCAGCGGCCGCAAGTCGTCGTCGAGGGAGCCCAGTTCCGGCGGCTCGTGGACCACCCGGTAGAGCAGGGCCGCCGAGGAGTCGCCACGGAAGGGTGCCTCCCCGGTCGCCGCGTACGCCAGCACCGCGCCCAGCGAGAAGACGTCCGCCGCCCCGGTCGCCCCGTTGCCCAGGATCTGCTCGGGCGACATGTATCCGGGCGAGCCGATGGAGACGCCGCTGGAGGTCAGGGAGGCGGTACCGTCCGTGGCCCGCGCGATGCCGAAGTCGATCAGCAGCGGCCCGTCCAGCGTGAGCAGCACGTTCGACGGCTTCACGTCCCGGTGCACCAGCCCCAGTTCGTGCACCGCCGTGAGCGCTTCCGCGAGCCCCGCTCCCAGCACGCGTACCGAATGCGCGGGCAGCGCGCCCCCGTCCGCGACCGCCGCCGACAGGGACGGCCCCGCCGCGTACGCGGTCGCCACCCACGGCACCGCGGCCTGTGGGTCCGCGTCCAGGACCGGCGCGGTCCAGGCGCCGCCGACCCGGCGCGCCGCGTCGACCTCGCGGCGGAAGCGGGCGCGGAACTCCTCGTCCAGCGCGAAGTGCGGGTGCACGATCTTCACCGCGACCGTGCGGCCGCCGGCGCTGCGGCCGAGGTAGACCCGGCCCATGCCGCCGGAGCCGAGCCGGCCGAGCAGCCGGTAGGGCCCCACGACCGTGGGTTCGTCGACTCCGAGCGGCTGCATGGCGTCATTCCTCCCCCGTACGCCTCACGTCCCGGGCAGCGTAGTCCTGAAGTCGCCCCCGCCTCATGGCTGGAGCAGATCGACCTTCACGTCCGCGGGGAAACCGGTCGTCGGCCCCACCCGGCGGGCGAACTCGGCGACCGCCGCGAGCTGCGGGACGCCGAAGCGGAAGTCGAGGGTCGTGAAGTAGCGCTCCAGGACCTGTTCGTCGAAGGCCTCCCAGCGGGCCGCCTGCTCGGCGACCTTGCCGACCTCCTCCAGGGAGAGGTTGCGGGAGGCGAGGAAGGCCTCGTGCACCTTGCGGGTGATGGCCGGCTCGCGCTCCAGGTAGTCCCGGCGGGCCGCCCACACCGCGAAGACGAACGGCAGCCCCGTCCACTCCTTCCACAGCGCACCGAGGTCGTGCACTTCGAGCCCGTACCTGGGCCCGTCGAGCAGGTTCGCCCGCAGTGCCGCGTCTCCGATGAGGACGGCCGCCTCGGCCTCCTGCATCATCAGGCTGAGGTCGGGCGGGCAGGTGTAGTAGTCGGGCCGCACGCCGTAACGGTCCGACAGGAGGAGCTGGGCCAGGCGCACGGAGGTGCGCGAGGTCGAGCCGAGGGCGACCCGGGCGCCGTCGAGCTCGTCGAGCGGGACCTTCGAGACGATCACGCAGGACATCACCGGCCCGTCGCAGCCCACCGCGATGTCCGGGAAGGCGACCAGGTCGTCCGCGTTCTTCAGGAACTCGACCAGGGTGATGGGCCCTATGTCGAGGTCTCCGCGCACCAGCTGCTCGCTGAGCTTCTCCGGGGTGTCCTTGGTCAGCTCGAAGTCGAGGAGCGTGCCGGTTCTCGCGAGCCCCCAGTACAGGGGCAGGCAGTTGAGGAACTGGATGTGGCCGACGCGCGGCCGGGTGCGAGAAATGTCCACATCGCGAGACTAGACCCCATGGGGTAGCGTGCAGGGCCCAGGGTGCGGCTCGAATCTGTCAACCCCGAGAGGGCCCCTTCAAACGTCCGGGTGACGTGATCTTGACCTCTATTGCATTCGGCTGCCCACATGCTAGGCTCGCCGCAAGTTGCAGTTTGGTTTCCCTTGCAGTACAGAGCCTGCGGAGCATGTGACCGCGGGCTCTAGTCGTTTTCAGACGTATGCAGTTGTGCGGCATTCTTGTTTTCACACTTGCAGGGTTCTGGAGCAGGGCAACCCTTTGGGCCCAAGGAGGGCTTATGGCTACCGGAACCGTGAAGTGGTTCAACGCCGAAAAGGGCTTTGGCTTCATCGCCCAAGAAGGCGGCGGCCCCGACGTCTTCGTCCACTACTCCGCGATCAACGCGAGCGGCTTCCGCTCGCTGGAGGAGAACCAGCAGGTTTCCTTCGACGTGACCCAGGGCCCGAAGGGCCCGCAGGCGGAGAACGTCACCCCTGTCTGAGTTCATGAGCCCAAAGCTCTGATCCGGAATCGACCGTAGTACCCAAGGAGCCCCGCGCCGCAAGGTGACGGGGCTCCTGCCTTTGCCCACCGCCGCTCACACGTGCTGCATCACGAGGACGAACGTCGACGCCGCCGCGAGCGCCTCGTACGAGTGGGGCACGTCCCCGCGGTACGTCATGTAGTCACCGGGCTCCAGCTCCACCTCCTCGCCCCTCGGACCCGCCTTCACCCGCCCCGTGCTCACGACCAGATGCTCCACCGTGCCCGGAATGTGCGGCTCCGACTCGCGCGCCGTGCCCGGCTCGGCCCGCAGGTGGTAGATGTCCCGCCGCGCCCCGGGCGGACTGGCGGACAACAGGGTGGCCACGAAGTTGGCCCGTTCGGACGCGACCGCCGGCCCCTGCCCCGCACGGATCACCTGCACCGAGGGCGCCGGTGGCTCCACCAGCGTGCTGAACGGCACCCCGAGCGCCACCCCCAGCGCCCACAGCGTCTCCACGCTCGGATTGCCGCTCCCCGCCTCCAGCTGCGACAGCGTGGACTTCGCGATACCGGCCCGCTTGGCCAGCTCGGACAGCGACACCCCCGCGCGGGTGCGTTCGCGGCGCAGGGAGGCGGCGATCCAGTCGAGGGGCAGGCGGGACGGGGGTGTCACACGGTCGGCCATTCCGTTCGCTCCATCGGTATTTTGTTCGCCTTGACGAACGCGAGCTCTTCTGTCCATTGTAGAGAACATGCGTACGGCAGAGCGAACACCCCGCCTCACGCGTTACCCGGACCTGCTCCGGGACGCGTCCCTCGTCTGGATCGCCGGCGGCATCGTCGGCGTCTCCTTCGGCGCGATCGCCGTCACCGGCGGACTCCCGGTGTGGGTGCCGGTGGTGATGTCGCTCGTGGTGTACGCGGGCTCCGCCCAGTTCAGCGCGGTCGGCGTGCTGCTCGCCGGGGGCGGCCCGGTCGCCGCCGCGGCCACCGGGCTCCTCCTCAACACCCGCACGGCCGCCTTCAGCCTCGCCGTCGCCGACACCCTCGGTCCCGGCCGCCTCACCCGCCTGCTCGGCGCCCACCTCGTCTGCGAGGAGGCGGTGGCCTTCGCCCTCGCCCAGCCCGACCCGGCCCGGCGCCGGGCCGCCTTCTGGATCTCGGGGCTCGGTCTGTTCGCCGTGTGGAACGCGGCCGTCCTGGCCGGCGCCCTCGCGGGCGGCGCCCTGGGCGACACCGGTACGTACGGCCTGGACGCCGCCTTCCCCGCCGTGCTCGCCGCACTGGTACTGCCCGCTCTGCGCGACGACCCGGCCGTACGACGGTCCGCGCTGCTCGGCGCCGGGCTCGCCCTGGCGGTGACCCCGGCCGTGCCGGCGGGCCTGCCGGTGCTGGTGGCGCTCGCCGGGCTCGCCGTGTACGGCCGTAAGGGGTCGGCGACATGAGTGCCACGGTTGCCATGATCGTGGCGCTCGCGGTCGGGACGTACGCCTTCCGGCTGGTGGGGCCGGTGCTCCACGGGCGGGTGGAACTCCCGGCCCGGGCGCGGGAGCTGCTCTCGGCGGGGGCGGTGGTCCTGCTGGTGTCCCTGCTGGCCACGGGTGCGCTGACCGAGGGCGGCGGTTTCGCGGGATGGGCCCGGCCGGCCGGGGTGCTGGTGGCCGGGGTACTGGCGTGGCGGCGGGCGCCGTTCGTGGTGGTCGTGCTCGGCGCGGCGGCGGTGACGGCCGGGCTGCGGGCCATGGGGGTGGCCTGACCGGCTGTCGAGTCGGCTGTCAGTGGCTGCCGCTAGGGTCCCCGCCCATGACCGACGCCGATTTCCTGACCGCCACCCGCACCTTCTACGACACCGTGGCCGAGGACTACGCCGCCCAGTTCCGGGACGCGCTCGCGAAGAGGCCGCTGGACCGGGCCGTGCTCGCCGGGTTCGCCGAACTCGTCACAGCGGGTGGAGCCGGTGGCGAGGTGGCGGACCTGGGCTGCGGACCCGGGGAGGTGACCGCGTACCTCGCCTCGCGCGGCCTGTCCGTGTCCGGGCTCGACCTGTCGGAGTCGATGCTGGCGATCGCCCGCCGGGAGAACCCCGGTCTGCGCTTCGAGCAGGGCTCGATGCTGGAGCTGGACCTCGCCGACGGGGCGCTCGCGGGGGTCGTGTCCTGGTACTCGTCCATCCACACCCCGGTGGACCGGCTGCCCGGTCTCTTCGCCGAGTTCCACCGCGTGCTGGCACCCGGCGGCCACCTGCTCGTCGCCTTCCAGGTCGGCGACGAGCCCCGCTACCACGACCGCCCCTTCGGCCACCGGGTGTCGCTGGGCTTCCAGCGCCGGAGGCCGGAGGCCGTCGCCGAGCTGCTGTCGGCGGCCGGCTTCGCCCTCGTCTCGCGGACGGTGCGCGAGCCGGACGACACACTCGGGGAGCCGACCCCACAGGCGGCCCTGATCGCCCGGAAGCCGCCGCGGGCCGGCTAGAGCGCGCCCGCGAGGTCCAGTGCGGCGATGTACCCGAAGGTCATCGCCGGGCCGATCGTCGAGCCCGCGCCCGCGTAGCTGTGGCCCATCACGGCGGCGCTGGCGTTCCCGGCGGCGTACAGGCCGGGGATGACCGAGCCGTCGGGGCGCAGGACGCGGGCGCGGGCGTCGGTGCGCAGGCCGCCCTTGGTGCCGAGGTCGCCGGGGACGATCCGGAAGGCGTGGTACGGGGGCAGCCACAGGGGCGCGAGGCAGGAGTCGGGGAGGACGGCGGGGTCCGTGTAGTAGTGGTCGTAGGCGCTGTCGCCGCGCCCGAAGTCGGTGTCGTCGCCCTTCAGGGCGAGGGAGTTGAAGCGGTCGACGGTGGCGCGGAGGGCGGCCGCGGGGACGCCGATGGCGGTGGCCAGGGCGTCCAGGGTCCAGGCCTTGTGGGCCGCGCCGGAGGTGTACCAGTCGTCCGGGAACGGGAAGGCCGGCGCCACGTCCTTGAAGAGGTAGCGGTTGCGGTAGTTCTGGTCGGTGATCAGCCAGGCCGGGATGTCGGGGTCGGTCGGGTTCCGCTCGTACATGGTGTGGACGACGTCGCTGTAGGGCGCGGCCTCGTTGACGAACCGGCGCCCCGCCGCGTTGACCATCAGGCCGCCGGGGAGGGTGCGTTCGGCGAGGCAGAAGTACGGCTGGCCGGGGAGCGGGATGGCGGGCCCCCACCAGGCGTCGTCCATGAGGGCGAGGTCGGCGCCTATGTGGTGGCCCGCCCGGATTCCGTCGCCGGTGTTCTCCTTGGCGCCGACGGTCCAGTCCGTGCCGATCGGCTGCCGCTGGTACCGCGCCCGCATGGCCGCGTTGTGCTCGAACCCGCCGGAGCCGACGACGACCCCGCGCCGGGCGCGGAGCAGCCCGGGGGTGCCGCCCTGCGTGACCACGGCGCCGGTCACCTTCCCGCCCTCGACGAAGAGCTCGGTGAGCGGGGTGCCGAGCCGGACCGGCACTCCCGCGCTCCGGAGTCCGAGGCGCAGCCCCGCCGCCAGCGACTGCCCCATGGTGAGCGGCTTCTGCCCCAGTGCGGCGGCCTTCGTGCCCCGGGCCAGGCACTCGGCGGCGACGGCGACGCCCTTCGCGTTCACCGCGGTCAGGGCGAGCCACTTGTAGTCGGCGCTGAAGACCACCAGGCCGGCCGGGACCTGGAGGTAGGGCGGGTTGAGGCGGGCGAGTTCGGCGCCGAGGAGGTTGCCGTCGAGCTGGTCGGGTTCGATGGAGCGGCCGTTGGTGAGGCCGCCGGGGAGTTCGGGGTAGTAGTCGCTGTACCCCTCCATCCAGCGGAACCGCAGCGGGCTGTTGGCCATGACGAAGGAGATCATGGCGGGCCCGTGAGCGAGGAAGGCGCGCTGCCGCTCGGCGGGGACGTCGGCCCCGACGACGGCGGCCAGGTAGGCGGCGGCCTTGGCGGGGGTGTCGGGGACGCCGGCGGCGAGGATCACCGGGTTGTTGGGGATCCAGATCCCGGCACCGGAGCGGGCGGCCGACCCTCCGAAGGTGTCCGCCTTCTCGACCACGACACAGCTCAGCCCCCGCTTGGCGGCGGTGAGCGCGGCGGTCATCCCGGCGGCGCCGGACCCGATGACGACGACGTCGTACGTACCGAGGAGAGGCAGGTCGGCGGCACGGGCGCCCTGCTGAACCCCGGCGGCGACGGCGAGGCCGGCCCCGGCGGCGCCCGCGAGCAGGTGTCTTCGGGAAGGGCGTCCGGTCGGTCCGGTGCGTCGTCTCTCGGAGTCCGCGCTCGTGGTCATGGCTACTCCAGCCCGCCGGGAACGAAGGAGGTGAGGAGACGGGAATGTCGCGCGCGGGGCCTGGGAAGTCAAGGGCCGTGCGGCTACAGCAACTCCCTTGACGTGAAGTCGACTTGGGGCGCGACGCACCCTCACCGCTCGTACAGCCCCGCCCTCACCGCTCGTACAGTCCCTCCACCTCCTGCGCGAAGTCCTTCATGACCGCTTCCCTGCGCAGCTTCATCGACGGGGTCAGATGGCCGGCCTGTTCCGAGAAGTCCACCGGCAGGATCGTGAAGCGGCGGATCGACTCGGGCCGGGAAACCATCTTGTTGGCGTCGTCGACCGCGCGCTGGAGGACCGCCCGCAGCTCGTCGTCGTTCACGAGGAGTTCCGGCGGGACGGAGTGCTTGCCGTTCATCCGGCGCCAGTGGCTGACGCCGTCCATGTCGAGGGTGATGAGGGCGGAGATGTAGGGGCGGGTGTCGCCGAGGACCATGCACTGGGAGATCAGGGGGTGGGAGCGGAGCCAGTTCTCGAGGGGCGCCGGGGCCACGTTCTTTCCCCCCGCCGTGATCAGGATCTCCTTCTTCCGGCCGGTGATCGTCAGGTAGCCCTCGTCGTCGAGGCGGCCGATGTCGCCCGTCGGGAACCAGCCGTCGCTGGACGAGGGGATCAGGCCGTTGCCGTGCGGGTCCCAGTAGCCGCGGAAGACCTGGCCGCCGCTGAGGAGGATCTCGCCGTCCGCGGCGATGCGGACCTTGGTGCCGGGCAGGGGCCAGCCGACGGTGCCGAGACGGGGTCTGAGGGGCGGGGTGACGGTGGCGGCGCCGGTCGACTCGGTGAGGCCGTAGCCCTCGTAGATCTCCATGCCCGCGCCCGCGAAGAAGGCCGCGATGGGGCGGCCGAGGGGGGAGCCGCCGGAGATGATGTGGCGGATCCGGCCGCCCATGGCGTTGCGGATGCGGCGGTAGACGAGGGGGTCGTAGAAGGCGCGGGCCGCTTTGAGGGCAGGTCCGGGGCCGCTGCCGGTGCCGGCCTTGCGGGCCTCGACCGCCTCGGCGTAGCGGCCGGCCACGCTGGTCGCGCGGTCGAACAGCGCGACCCGGCCGCCGCTCTCCGCCTTGGCGCGCGCGTTGTTGAAGACCTTCTCCAGCATGTACGGGATGACCAGCAGGAACGTCGGTTGGAAGCTGCCGAGGTCGGCGAGCAGGTCCTCCGCCTTCAGGCTGGGCGCGTGGCCGAGGCGGACCCGGGCGCGGATGCAGGCGACGGCCACCATGCGGCCGAAGACGTGCGACATGGGCAGGAAGAGGAGCGTGGAGAGTTCACCGGCCGTCTTCGACTTGAAGACGGGGTGCAGGAGTTCGATCGCGTTGTCGACCTCGGCCAGGAAGTTGCCGTGCGTGAGGGCGCAGCCCTTGGGGCGGCCGGTGGTGCCCGAGGTGTAGACGACGGTGGCGAGCGTGTCGGGGCCCAGCACCCCGCGCCGTACGGCGATCTCCTGGTCGGGTACCTGTTGCCCGAGCTCGGCCAGGCGCTCCAGGTGGTTCTTCTCCAGGATCCACATGTGGCGCAGGTCGGGGAGGTGGCTGAGTTCGGGGCCCAGTGCCGAGGCCTGTGCGGCCGTCTCCGTCACCAGGGCCACCGCGCCCGAGTCCTGGAGGATCCAGCGGGTCTGGAAGACGGAGGAGGTCGGGTAGATCGGGACGGTGACGAGGCCGGCGGCCCAGGCGGCGAAGTCGAGGAGCGTCCACTCGTACGTCGTGCGCGCCATGATCGCGACCCGGTCGCCCGGCACGAGCCCTTCGGCGATCATCCCCTTGGCGAGGGCGAGCACCTCCCCGGCGAACCCGGCCGCCGTCAGGTCCGCCCAGCCGCCTTCCTCCGTACGGCGGCTGAGCACCGGGTCCTGCGGAACCGCGTCCGCGTTGTCGAAGGGCAGGTCGGCGAGCGAGCCGTAGGTGACCGGCGGGACGATCGGCGGGACGGAAACCTCCCGGACCTCTCCGTCCAGCCGCCGGATCTCCGGTTCCACGAGCACGGGCGCACCGTCGTAGTCGTGACCGGACGTGTAGGCGAGGGACATGGGGCAGCTCCAGGGGCGTGCAACAGCGTTCCGCTCTGTTGCATGTGGTACGTACGGGACGTACCGGGGCGTTCACCAGCGGTGCGCGGCTGACGGGTTACCGCGGGTTAGGACGGTGATCGTACGGCGCCCTCGTGGAAGGTTCGTGCGGGTTCGGGGGTGGTCCGGAGCCGGGGATGTGCAACCTCGGAGGTTAGATGAGTGACCCTCAGGTACGCTCCAGCACCGCCGTCACTCCCTGCCCGCCCGCCGCGCACACGGAGATCAGACCCCGCCCCGAACCACCCTTCCCACCCCGCTCGGCCAGCAGTTTCGCCAGCGTCGCCACGATCCGCGCGCCCGTCGCCGCGAAGGGATGCCCGGTCGCGAGCGACGATCCGGCGACGTTCAGCCGGGCGCGGTCGACCGGGGCCAGGCCGCGCTTCTCCCACGCGGCCAGGGTCGCCAGCACCTGGGAGGCGAACGCCTCGTGGACTTCGAGGAGTTCGAAGTCCTCCAGTCCGAGGCCGGCCCGCTCCAGCATGCGCGGGACGGCGTGGGCGGGGGCCATCAGCAGGCCGTCCTCGCCGCCCGCCACGTCCCCTGCGACGAAGTCCACGGCCGCCGTCTCGTATGCGGTCAGATACGCCAGCGGTCGCAGGCCCCGCACCTCGGCCCACTCCTCGCTCGCCAGGAGCACGACGGCCGCGCCGTCCGTCAGGGGTGTCGAGTTGCCCGCCGTCATCGTCGGGCCGGGGGCGTCGAGGCCGAACACCGGCTTCAGCGAGGCCAGTTTCTCCACCGTGGAGCCGGGGCGCAGGTTCTGGTCGCGGGCCAGGCCCCGGAAGGGGACGACGAGGCCCTCGAAGAAGCCGCGTTCGTAGGCCGCCGCCAGCCGCTGGTGGCTCGTCGCCGCCAGTTCGTCCTGGGCCTCGCGCCCGATGCCCCAGGCGCGGGCGGTGACGGCGGCGTGCTCGCCCATCGACAGGCCGGTGCGGGGCTCGGCGTTGCGCGGGATGTCGGGGACCAGGTGGCCGGGGCGCAGCCGCGCGAGCGCCTTCGCCCGGGCCCCGAGCGACGTCGCCCGCCGCGCCTGAAGCAGCAGTCGCCGCAGGTCGTCGTTGACGCCCAGCGGTGCGTCGCTCGCCGTGTCCGCGCCGCCCGCGATCGCCGACTCCGTCTGGCCGAGGGCGATCTTGTTGGCGGCGGCGATGACGGCCTGCAGGCCGGTGCCGCAGGCCTGCTGGATGTCGTACGCCGGTGTCCGCGCGTCCAGTTGCGAGCCGAGGACGGTCTCGCGGGCGAGGTTGAAGTCGCGGCTGTGCTTGAGGACGGCCCCGGCGACGAACTCGCCCACCGCGCCCGGCGCCTCCAGCCCGTGCCGCTCGACCAGAGCGTCGAGCGCCGCCGTCAGCATCTCCTGGTTGGAGGCGGTGGCGTACGGCCCGTCGGAGCGGGCGAAGGGAACGCGGGCGCCGGCGACGACCGCCACACGGCGGGCCACCAGCGGCTTCAGGGGGCTCATCTCGACCAGCTCCTCACCCGTGACGTAGGCTTACCTACGGTAACCTTACTCCAGAGTAAGCAGAGACTCGCGTGGGGAGACGGCCATGGCCGACCGCTACCTGAGCTTCACCGGCACCGCGCCCGGCCGTTTCCTGACCCGTCGGCTGGGGCTGCCGCAACCGGCCGCACTCCGCCGCTGGACCCCCGCGCACCCCCCTCTCGAAGGGGACCTGCTCCACCTCACGGCCGCCACGTCGGACCTCGACCTCGCCGGTACGGGACTCCCCCTGACCCATGCGTCGGACCGGCCCGCCGCCGTCCTCCTCGACGCCACCGGCGTGCGCGACGTCGCCGGGCTCGGTGACGTGCACGCCGCCCTGCACCCCGTCGTGCGGTCGGTCGCCGCGAGCGGACGCGTCCTCGTGCTCGGCGCCCCGCTCGACCCCGCCGACCACCACCAGGCCGCCGCCCAGCAGGCGTTGGAGGGCCTCACCCGCTCACTCGGCAAGGAGATCGGCCGGGGCAGGACCGTCAACCTCGTACGGCTGACCGACGCGGCCGCCGCCGAGTCGACCCTGCGCTTCCTGCTCTCGCCCAGGTCGGCGTACGTCAGCGGCCAGGTGATCGAGGTCAACGCCTGGCCGGTCACCGCGACCGAAGACGCGGACCACCCCCTCGCCGGCCGTACCGCGCTGGTCACCGGCGGCGCGCGCGGGATCGGCGAGGCGGTCGCCGAGACGCTGGCCAGAGACGGGGCGCGGGTCGTCGTACTCGACACACCGGCCGCGGAGGAAGAGGCGCACAAGGTCGCCGAACGGCTCGGCGGCACCGCCCTCCCTCTCGACATCACGGCCGCCGACGCGGGCGAGCGGATCGCGGCAGCGCTGCCCGGCGGGCTGGACGTGCTCATCCACAACGCGGGCATCACGCGCGACCGGCGGCTGGTCAACATGCCCGCGGAACGCTGGAATCCGGTGCTGGAGGTCAATCTGGCGAGCGTGCTGCGGACGACGGACGCGCTGCTGTCGGCGGGGACCCTGAAGCCGGGCGGCCGGATCGTGGCGACGGCCTCGATCGCCGGTATCGCGGGCAACGCCGGGCAGACGAACTACGGCGCGAGCAAGGCGGGCGTCGTCGGGCTCGTCCGGTCGCTCGCGCCGCGCGCGCTCGCCGAGCACGGGGTGACGGTCAACGCGGTCGCGCCCGGGTTCATCGAGACGAAGATGACCGCGGCCGTCCCCCTGTTCATCCGCGAGGCGGGCCGCCGTATGAACTCCCTCGCCCAGGGCGGACTGCCCGCCGACGTCGCCGAGACCACCGCCTGGCTCGCCCACCCGGCCTCCGGCGCGGTCAACGGGCAGGTCGTGCGGGTCTGCGGCCAGAGCCTGCTGGGGGCCTGATGTCCCTCGTCCTCACCCGGTCCCCCGCCCTCGCGCCCCTCCTCGCCCGCGGCGCCCTGCTCTCCCCCTTCAAACGCCCCCGCCCGGACGCGGACTTCCCCCGCACCCGGCTGGTGCTGCCCGGCCTGCGCGTCGACCTCGCGCGGCTGGCGGCGTACGAGCGGGTCTGCGGCTTCGCCACCGGGGACGACGCGCTGCCGGTGACGTATCCGCACGTGCTGGGCTTTCCGCTCGCGATGCGGCTGATGAGCGGGCGCGACTTCCCGCTGCCGCTGCTCGGGCTCGTCCACACGTCGATCGGGATCACCCAGCACAAGGCGCTCCCGGCCACCGGAGCATACGAACTCACCGTGGGCGTCGAGGGGCTGGCGCCGCACCGGCGCGGTACGGAGGCCGTCGTCGTCACCGAGGTGCGGGCGGACGGGAGCGTCCTGTGGGAGTCGAGGAGCACGTATCTCGCCCGGCACCGCACGGACGGCCACGTGGCGGAAACCAGCGGGCGGGCACGCGAACCGCTTCCCGCTGTCGCCGAGTGGCGGCTGGCCGCGGACATCGGACGCCGGTACGGCGCCGCGTCCGGCGACCGCAACCCCATCCACCTCCACCCGCTCACCGCCCGTCTCTTCGGCTTCCCCCGGGCCATCGCGCACGGCATGTGGACGGTGGCCCGCTGCCTCGCCGCGCACGGCGCCACGCAAGCCGCCCAGATTCGGGCGGAGTTCAAGGCACCGGTGCTGCTGCCGGGCACGGTGACGTACGCCGCCGACGGCGAGCGGTTCGAGCTGCGCGGCGGCGACCGGGTGCATGTGAGCGGCGGGGTCTACCCGATCGCCTCGTGAACCGGCTCCGCCGGTGACCAGGGCTGCCCGGTCATCAGGTTCCCCAGCCCCGCCCACGCGAAGTTCATCAGGGTCGCCGCCGCCTGTCTGGCGCTGACGCCGGGCGTGGCGTTGGCCCAGGCGGCGAGTGACTCGGCCGCTCCGACCAGGGCCTCGGCGAGGCCGGCGACCTCGCGCTCGGGGAGGTCGGGGTCGCGGTGGGCCTCCCGGGCGGCGACGACGATCAGCTGGGTCACGAAGGCGACGATCTCCTCGCGCATCGCGGCGACCTCGGCGGCGAACCGCTCCCCGTGGGTCCGGGCCTGCAGATGCAGGATCGACCAGGCGTCCGGGTGCTGCGCGGTGTGGGTGAAGAACGCCCGCAGCCCGTCCCAGAGTTGGCGGTCGGCGGGCAGCTCGGGATCGACGCCGGCCCGGACGGCCGCGGTGAGGGCCTGGGACTCGCGGCGGATGCACGCGGCGAAGAGGTCTTCCTTCGAGTTCAGGTACAGGTAGACCAACGGCTTGGACACGCCCGCGAGTTCGGCGATCTCGTCCATCGACGCGGTCATGTACCCGCGCTGCCCGAAGGTCCGCACGGCGGCGTCCAGCATCTGCTGTTCACGGACGGCACGCGGCATCCGCTTGTTCTTCACGGCACCCATGCCCGAAAGACTAATTGGGTGCGGCCGTGAGAAACCCCTTTACGACGCCTGGGAGGCCTTGCCCTGCGTGCGCGCGGTGTCGTCGGCGACGTCCTCCTGGCTGCGGTTCGCCTCCAGGTTGGACTTCATCCGGTCCACCTTCTGGACGACCTGGAGCGAGGCCCGGTCCCGCTCCTTGCGCAGCACGACGAAGCTGATCGGGGCGGAGAGCAGGAGGGAGAGCAGGACGATCCACATGCCGTTGGAGTCGCCGAGGCCGCGCGGGACAAGACCGGAGTAGACCAGGCCCCAGACGACCACGAGGCAGCCCACCAGGATCCCGAGGCGCATCAGTGTGTAGCGGAGCATCTCAATCCACTCTTCCGTTCCGACTGGGGGTCCCCCTCCGGGGGCGTTTCCCGAAGGCACCATCCAGTGAAGCACGCCCAGGGCGCGATCTTGCAGGGGGTCGGTGACGACGGGACGGCGTCAGTTCAGGACCCGCCACATCATGATGTCGTCCCGGTAGTCGTCCGCCGCGACCCGCAACCCTCCCGGCACCCGGCCCACCTCCTTGTAGCCGACGGAGGTGTAGAAGCCCTCCAGGCCCATGCCGCCCCGGCAGGTCAGCTTGAGCGCCTCCAGACCGAGGGCGCGGGCGTGCTCCTCGGCCGCCGAGAGCAGGGCGCGGCCGTGACCGCCGCGCTGGAGGGAGGGGTCGACCATGACGGTCGTCAGCCAGGCGTAGTGGCCCTGGAGGCGGTGCGTGTTCAGGCCGAGGAAGGCGGTGGCCCGCAGCCGTCCGTCGGGGTCGAGCCCGGCGATCAGGCGGTGGCGTCCGGCCGCGAGCGACTGCGCGTACCGGTCGACTTCTGGACGTATCTCCTCGTAGGTCGTCTCGCCGACGAAGCCGACCGCTCCGCCCGCGTTGTTGACGGCCGTCCACAGCCGGGTCAGCTCGTCGAGGAACGCGGGGGTCAGGCCGGGATCGAGCCGGAAGGTGAGGTGCAGGGTCTCGCGCATGGTCAACGAGCTTAGATTCGGCCGATCGCGCACCCGCCTCCGGGTCGCGGGCCTTCTTCGCTCACCCGAGGGCGTGGGCCGCCACCCGCAGGTCGGAGAGCAGTCCGCGATAGGCGGCCTCCCGGTCGTCCGCCCGCAGCACCGACGAGGGGTTTGGAGCTGCTGCCGCTGGAGTGTGTTCAAGAGCGAGAGCGTTCTGGTGAGCGGGAGTGAGTGCTGCTGGGCTGTGTCGTGTCGCGCGCCTCGGTCGTGGGGGTGGGTTTCGGTGGGGAACTGACGTTCTTTCATCGAATGCGTGACCTTCGCGGGTGGTGCTCGTTTCTTATGACGACGGGATCTTCGGTCGGCATCGGGTGGGGGTGACAGGGGTGGGTGAGCTGCGGAGTGGGGCGGCGTCGTTCCTCGCGTCCGGTCCCAGTGGTGTGGCCGTGCGGACCCGTCTCAAGGACCTGACGCCGGATGATGAGGAGGTGCTGCGTCTGGTGGGTGCGCATCTGGGGTCGCTGGCTTCGAGGGATCTCAAGGCGCGTTGCCGGGACGGCCTGGAGCATTCCGGTGAGAGGTGGGCGGTGCGTAAGCGGGAGCTGACGCCGCTGTCGTCGTCGCGGTGGGCGGGAAGTATCACCAAGGCCACGCATGACCAGTGGGCGCTGGCCCGCCGTGGCCAGTCGGCGCACCTGCAGAACCTGGAAGCCGGTATCCGCACCATCGAGCACCGGCTGTCCCTGCCCGTCGGGCAGAAGGGGACGAAGAAGGCGGCCGGGGGTTACCGGTCGGCGCGGGAGTGGCATGCGAAGTCGAGGCGGCTGCGGGGACTGGAGGACCGGCTGGCTGCCGCGCGCGCCGATCGTGAGGCCGGCATCGTGCGCGTCGCGCGCGGCGGCAAGCGCCAACGTTCGGCCGAGCATGGGTTCTGGCAACAGAACTCACTCCCGCTCAGTCCCTAGGGACGGTGCACGGTCGGCACCAGCCGCTCGGCGTGCCCGTGGATCTCCTCCTCCAGGACCGTCCCGCGCACCTGCGTGACCCGGAACGACGAGCCGAGCAGCGCCTTGCCCGCGGTGGCCCCGAGCACCACGATCAGCTCGGGTTCCACGACCGCGAGTTCGGCGGCCAGCCACGGCCCGCACGCGGTCATCTCCCGCAGGGACGGGGCCTTGTGGATCCGGCGCTTACGGGGCTCCGCCTGGGTGAACTTGAAGTGCTTCACGGCGTTGGTGACGTACGCCTCGCCGGGGTCGATACCCGCCTCCGCGAGCGCCCGGTCCAGGAGCTTCCCGGCCGGCCCGACGAAGGGCTTGCCCTGCCGGTCCTCCTGGTCCCCGGGCTGCTCCCCCACGAGCATCACGCGCGCGTCGGCCGCCCCCGCCCCGAACACGGTCTGCGTGGCGTCCCGGTGCAGGGGGCAGCCCCGGCACTCGCCGGCGGCGCGGCGCAGGGCCGTGAGGCCGCCGCGGTCCGGAACGAAGGGTTCGGCGGTGTACGCGTCTTCGGGCGCGGCCGTACGCGGACTCATGCCCGCCGGGTACCGCGCCCGCGGCGCCTCACACGCGCATCGGCTGCGGCGACTCGCGACGCGCCGGGTCGGGGCCGTCGTACTCGCGGATGATCTCGTACCGGGTGTTGCGCTCGACGGGCCGGAAACCGGCGTCGCGGATGAGGTCCAGCAGGTCCTCGCGGGTCAGCTTGTTCGGCGTGCCGTAGTTGTCCGCGTCGTGCGTGATCTTGTACTCGACGACCGAGCCGTCCATGTCGTCGGCGCCGTGCTGGAGCGCGAGCTGCGCGGTCTGGACGCCGTGCATGACCCAGAAGACCTTGACGTGCGGAACGTTGTCGAAGAGCAGCCGGGAGACAGCGAAGGTCTTCAGCGCCTCCGCACCGGTCGCCATCTGCGTACGCGCCTGGAGGCGGTTACGGACCTTGCCGTCCTTCATGTCCACGAAGTCGTGCTGGTAGCGCAGCGGGATGAAGACCTGGAAGCCGCCGGTCTCGTCCTGCAGCTCACGCAGCCGCAGCACGTGGTCGACGCGGTGCCGGGGCTCCTCGATGTGGCCGTACAGCATGGTGGCCGGGGTCTTGAGACCCTTCTCGTGCGCGAGCCGGTGGATCCGCGACCAGTCTTCCCAGTGCGTGCGGTGGTCCACGATGTGCTGCCGGACCTCCCAGTCGAAGATCTCGGCGCCGCCGCCGGTGAGGGACTCCAGTCCGGCGTCGATGAGCTCGTCGAGGATCTCGGAGGCGGTCAGGCCCGAGATGGTCTCGAAGTGGTGGATCTCGGTGGCGGTGAAGGCCTTCAGCGACACGTGCGGAAGGGCGGCCTTCAACTCGCGCAGGGAGCGCGGGTAGTAGCGCCACGGGAGGTTCGGGTGCAGGCCGTTGACGATGTGCAGCTCGGTGAGGTTGTCGCTCTCCATCGCCTTGGCGAGCTTGACGGCCTCCTCGATGCGCATCGTGTACGCGTCCTTCTCGCCCGGCTTGCGCTGGAAGGAGCAGTAGGCGCAGGACGCCGTGCACACGTTGGTCATGTTGAGGTGACGGTTGACGTTGAAGTGGACGACGTCGCCGTTCTTCCGCGTCCGCACCTCGTGCGCGAGACCGCCCAGCCAGGCCAGGTCGTCCGACTCGTAGAGCGCGACGCCGTCCTCGCGGGTCAGCCGCTCACCGGCCCGGACCTTGTCCTCCAGCTCGCGCTTGAGCCCGACGTCCATGCTTGTGCCTCTCCTCGGTGACAAACCGTCTCAACCGTACGCCTAGCTCGTCACTCCTCTTCTGGCAGCTCACCCACCCGGTTCTCCCACTTGGTGGAGAGCACGATGGTGGTACGGGTCCGGGACACGCCCCTGGTTCCGCTGAGCCGCCGGATGATCTTCTCCAGCCCGTCGACGTCGGTCGCCCGCACCTTGAGCATGAACGAGTCGTCGCCCGCGATGAACCAGCAGTCCTCGATCTCGGACAGGTCCTTCAGCCTGCGGGCCACGTCCTCGTGGTCGGCGGCGTCGGAGAGCGAGATGCCGATCAGGGCGATGACGCCGAGGCCGAGCGAGGCGGCGTCCACGGTGGCCCGGTAGCCGGTGATGACGCCGGCCGCCTCCAGCCGGTTGATGCGGTCGGTGACGCTGGGTCCCGACAGACCGACGAGGCGTCCCAGCTCCGCGTAGGAGGCCCGGCCGTTCTCCCTCAGGGCCTGGATGAGCTGCCTGTCCACCGCGTCCATGCGATTGAAGCCTTCCGATGAAGAGACTGAAGAGGTCTGGATCCGAGAGTTCTGGGGTGTTCCTGAGGTGGGCGGTGCTTGGTGCTCAGGCAGGGGGCCGGGAGCCGCCACCGATCTCCCCCGCCCACCGGCGGTAGAGCGTGTGCCGGACGCCCGCCGAGTCCAGGACCCGTCCGGCGACGAAGTCCACCAGGTCCTGGATGTGGGTCGCGCCCGCGTAGAAGGCGGGCGAGGCCGGTACGACGCTCGCGCCCGCGTCGTCCAGTGCGACCAGGTGCCGCAGGGTCTGCCCGTTCAACGGGGTCTCGCGCACGGCCACGACCAGCGTCCGCCGCTCTTTCAGCGTGACGCTCGCGGCCCGTTGCAGCAGGTCCTTGGACAGGCCCAGCGCGACTCCGGCGACACACGCGGTGGAGGCCGGCACGATCAGCATCCCCTTCGAGGGGTACGACCCCGAGGACGGCCCCGCCGCCAGGTCCCCGGCGCTCCAGTGCCGTACGCCCTCGATGTCCACCTCGAAGGTCCCCGGCTTCCCGTCAGCGCCCCTGGACAGCCATTCCCGCAGGTCGGCCTGCCAGTGCGCGTCCCGGAACGCGATCCCGGTCTCGTCGAGGAGGGTCAGCCGCGAGGCCCGGGACACCACCAGGTCGACGCTCTCACCGGCGGCGAGCAGCGCGCGCAACACGGCGGCGGCGTACGGCGTCCCGGATGCTCCGGACACCCCCACGATCCAAGGCGTGCGCTGCGTTTCTCCTGCGTTCACACCCTGAGCCTACCGGCGGGTCACGGCACACTCAGGACTGGTCGCGGACTTTCGGGTCGACCGGAAGGCCCGCGGTGGCGACCGTGAGCTTGCCGAGGGAGGAGTCGACGGTCAGGTCGGTGCCGTAAGGGATGATGTCGCGTCCGCGGTAGCCGTCGGGGCCGGGGTTCCACATCGTGACGCAGTGGCCCTTGAGGGGATCGAGGATCAGGTAGTTGGCGATGCCCCGGGAGGCGTACCAGTGGGGCTTCACCTCGTAGTCACGGCGGATGCTGCTGGGCGACACGACTTCGGCGACGAACTCGATCAGGTCGGGCGAGTACTCGCTGCGGTTCTCGGCCTCGGCCTCGACCGGAATGACCGCGAGGTCCGGGCAGAACTCGTTGGCGTCGTCGAACGGGAAGGCCACGTCGCTCACCAAGGCCCAACCCGTCGGGAGCTGGGCCTCCACGATCGACCACAGACGCTGGATGCTCTTCCCGTGGACCGGCCTGACCGGGTTCATCACGATGCTGCCCTCGACAATCTCCGTCAGATAGCCGGGGAACATGTCCTCCAGCCTGCTGAGCTGCGAGTGCAGGCGGTCAAGGTCCGAGACGGTCACGGTGGCCTCCTGGGGGTCCTGCCCTCGATGGTAGGCGGCACCGTACTTAGACGGTCAGACCCCGAACCAGCAGATCCATCAGCGCGCACACGAACAGGGCAATCCCGATGAACCCGTTGACGCTGAAGAACGCCCTGTTCAGGCGGGACAGGTCGTGCGGGCGCACGATCGAGTGCTCGTAGACGAAGGCGCTCGCGACGATCATCAGGCCGAACCAGAAGAAGGTCCCCGCGTCGGTCGCGACGGCGTACCAGACGAACAACGCCGTCGTGACCGCGTGGCAGACCCGCGCGCCCCACACCGCCGCCGGGATGCCGAAGCGGGCCGGGACCGACATGACGCCGATCTCGCGGTCGGTGTCGACGTCCTGGCAGGCGTAGATCAGGTCGAAGCCGCCGATCCAGATGCCGACGGCGAGACCGAGGATCACCGCGTCCCAGGACCACTCGCCGCTGATCGCCAGCCAGCCGCCGACCGGGCCCATCGCCTGGGCGAGACCGAGGATGGCCTGCGGGAAGTTCGTGAAGCGCTTGCCGTAGGGGTAGACCACCATCGGGATCACCGCGATGGGGGCCAGCGCCAGGCACAGGGGGTTCAGCAGGGCCGCCGAGCCGAGGAAGACCACCAGCGCGACCAGCGCGCCCGTCCAGGCGTGCTTCACCGACATCGCGCCCGTGACCAGCTCACGGTGAGCGGTCCGGGGGTTCCGGGCGTCGATCTCCCGGTCGATGATCCGGTTGACGGCCATCGCGAAGGTCCGCAGCCCCACCATGCAGATGGTGACGAGGAGGAGGCGGCCCCAGTGGATGTTCTTGTCCCACTGGAACATCGCGGTGAGCGCGGCGATGTAGGCGAAGGGCAGCGCGAACACGGAGTGCTCGATCATGACGAGGCGCAGGAAGGCTTTCGTCCGCCCCGGCTGCTGCGGAAGCGCCGCGGAAGCTGAACTCACAGTCCGTACTCCTTCCAGCGGCGGTCGACCGTCGCCGCCGTCTCGGGGTCGGACAGCACCATCTCGGGCCAGCCGCCGTCCCGCGTGTAGCCCTCCTCGGGCCACTTCCTCGTCGCGTCGATGCCCGCCTTGCCGCCCCAGAACTGCTGGTAGGAGGCGTGGTCGAGATGGTCGACGGGACCTTCGACGATCGAGAGGTCACGGGCGTAGTCCGTGTTGCCGAGGGCCCGCCACGCGACCTCGTGCAGATCGTGGACGTCGCAGTCGGAGTCGACGACCACGATCAGTTTGGTCAGGGACATCATGTGTGCCCCCCACACCGCGTGCATCACCTTCTGCGCGTGCTTCGGGTACTTCTTGTCGATCGACACGATCGCGCAGTTGTGGAAGCCGCCCGCCTCGGGCAGGTGGTAGTCCACGATGTCCGGCACGATGATCTTCAGCAGCGGGAGGAAGAACCGCTCCGTCGCACGGCCCAGGGGTCCGTCCTCCGTCGGAGGCCGGCCTACGACGATCGACTGCAACAGCGGACGCTTCCGCATCGTCACGCAGTCGATCGTCAGGGCGGGGAACGGCTCCTGCGGGGTGTAGAAGCCGGTGTGGTCGCCGAACGGACCCTCCGGCAGCATCTCGCCGGGCTCCAGCCAGCCCTCGATCACGACCTCCGCCTGCGCCGGCACCTGCAGCGGCACCGTCTTGCAGTCGACCATCTCGATCCGCTTGCCCGCGATGAACCCGGCGAACAGGTACTCGTCGATGTCACCGGGGAGGGGCGCGGTGGAGGCGTACGTCACGGCGGGCGGACACCCGAAGGCGATCGCGACCGGCAGCCGCTCGCCCCGCCGCGCCGCGACCTGGTAGTGGTTGCGGCTGTCCTTGTGGATCTGCCAGTGCATGCCGATGGTGCGCTTGTCGTGGCGCTGCAGGCGGTACAGGCCCAGGTTCCGGATCCCGCTCTCCGGGTCCCTGGTGTGGGTGAGCCCCAGGTTGAAGAAGGAGCCGCCGTCCTGCGGCCAGGTGAAGAGGGCGGGCAGCTGGTCGAGGTCGACGTCGTCACCCTGGAGCACGACCTCCTGTACGGGCGCGTCCCCCGACTTCACCTTCTTCGGCGGTACGTGCGTCATCGCGCCGAGTTTCCCGAACGCCTCCCGCACGCCCACGAAGCCGTGCGGCAGCTCGGGCCGCAGCAGCCCGCCGATCTTGTCGGAGATCTCGCCGTACGACTTCAGCCCGAGGGCCTTCAGCAGCCGCCGGTCGGTTCCGAAGACGTTCATCGCGAGGGGCATCGCGGAGCCCTTCACGTTCTCGAAGAGCAGCGCCGGGCCGCCGGACTTCTGCACCCGGTCGACGATCTCCCCTACCTCCAGATACGGGTCCACCTCGACCTTGACGCGCTTGAGGTCGCCCTCGCGCTCCAGGGCCCTGAGCAGGGAACGAAGATCGTCGTAAGCCATGCGGTCAAGTATCCCCGAGCGGCTACCCTGGCCCGGTACCTGGGGTCCCGTGCTCGTGGCCCCGACGACTGTCCCACTGGAAGGCCCCCATGCTCCGGGTACTGATGTTCCTCGTGCCACTGGCGCTGAGCGTGTACGCGTTCATCGACTGCATCAGCACGAAGGACCAGGACGTCCGCTACATGCCCAAGCCGCTCTGGGCCATCCTCGTCCTGGTGTTCCCGCTCGCCGGCTCCATCTCCTGGCTCATCGCGGGCAAGAACCGGAACCCGGCGGGCGCGGCAGGCGCCGCGGGCTCCGCCGGTTCGCCGTGGAGCCGGGGCGGCAGGCAGCAGTGGGTGGCGCCCGACGACAATCCCGAGTTCCTCAAGTCCCTCAAGGACGAGAAGTCCCCCGACGACGAGGACAAGAAGGACCGGGACAAGAAGGACGGCGGCGAGGACCCCACCGCCTGACGCCACCGAGCGACGCCACCGCGTGACGCCACTGCCTGACCCCACCGCCTGACGCCGGTACCTGACAGGGTGTAAGCCGGTGAGCCGCCCGAAGCGGACAATGCGCCCCTGGGCGGCGGCGGGCGGGAGCCGGACACTTACCTCGCATGACGACTGCTCCCGCCGACTCCACCGGCACCACGCTCACCCCCGAATACGGTGACAAGGTCATCGCCGTCGAGACGGCGGGCTCGGAACCGATCCCCGACGCCGAACGGCACGGCAGTCCGCTGCAGTTGCTGTGGACGTGGGCGTCCCCGAACATCGAGTTCGCGACGGTGTACATCGGCGTGATCTCGGTGTTGTTCTTCGGCCTGAACTTCTGGCAGGCCACGGCGGCGCTGCTGCTGGGCACCGCGCTGGGGTCGCTGACCCACGGGATCCTGTCCCTGGACGGCCCGCGCTTCGGCGTCCCGCAGATGGCGATCGGCCGCTTCTCCTTCGGTTTCCGCGGCAATCTGCTGCCGGCGGGTGTGAACGCACTGGTCGCGGGTGTCGGCTGGTTCGCGGTGAACAGTGTGAGCGCCGCTTTCGCGCTGAACACGCTGACCGGCCTGCGACCCCTCCCCTCTCTCCTGCTGGTGGTGGTCGCCGAGGTGGTGATCGGCTTCATCGGGCACAACTTCGTCCACGCCTTCGAGAAGTACGCCTTCCCGGCACTGGCGGTGGTGTTCCTGCTCGCCGGCGTCTGGACCTTCAAGGAGGCCGACCTGGGCGGGGCGGGCGCCGGCGGCGGCATCGGCGGCTTCCTCCTCGCCTTCAGCGCGGCCTGGGGCTACACGGCCGGCTGGAACCCGGGAGCCTCCGACTACTCCCGCTACCTCCCGCGTACGGCGAACCGCTTCAAGACCGCCCTCTACCCGGCCGTCGGCCTGTTCGTCTCGGTCGCGGTGGTGTCGGTGATCGGCGCGGCGTCGGCGACGATCGTCGCCCCCGAGGGCGCCTCCCCCACGGCTGCCTTCACGGGCCACCTCCCAGGCCGGCTCGGCGACCTCGTCCTGCTCGCCATCATCCTCGGCGCGGTCTCCGCGAACGCCCTGAACGTCTACTCCTCCGCCATGTCCATCACCTCCCTGGGCCTCAGGCTCCCCCCGTGGCTCGGCCGCAGCGCCATCGTCGTCCTGTGCGGTGTCGCCGGTACGGCGGCCGCGTGGGCGTCGCTGGCGGACGCGGGGCACGCCTACGAGGCGTTCCTGCTGGTGATCGCGTACTGGGTGGGGCCGTGGCTCGGGGTCGTGCTGGTGGAGCGGTGGCTGCAGGCGCGGACGCCGGTGGAGCGGCTGTCGGCCCGGCTCGGTGACCGGATGTTCGCCAACTGGCCGGGGATCACCGCCCTGTTGGCCGGCATCGCGGTGTCGGTGCCGGTCTTCTCCAACCAGGAGAAGTACGTGGGCTGGGTGCCGGAGAGGTGGCCGTCCTTCGGTGACATCACATGCCTGGTCGGGTTCGCGGTGAGCGCGGGACTGTACGCGGTGCTGCGGCGGGCGCCGCGCTAGCCGGCACCCGTCGCCCTTGTCCGGCGGGTCAGCCGGTGAGCAGGTGAGCCTGTTCCGCGTGCTCGACCGTGAGGTACCGCCCGGCGAAACACCCGCTCGTCCACGCTGACTTCGCGCAGGGCGAAGGTGTCGTCCCAGCGGTTCGTGTCCGCGCTGATCCGCTCGGCGCCGGATGGATCTGGCGCGGCATGAACTACCGGCTCTGACGACCGGACCGCCGGTCAGCGCAGAGCGGACGTGAAGGCAACCAGGCGGCGTGGCGTGCGGCGGGGACCCGGCGGGGCGCCGGCTCTTCCTCCGGTGCGTGCCCTACACGATCGTGCAGGACGCGTCGGCGCAGCCGGAGTACGAGGCGCACTGCGAGGCGCACTGCGTCTCGGGCGACGAGACCGACTGCGGCGCGACGTCCGGGCCTCGTCAGGACCCGGCGAGGTCGAGGAGTGGCAACGCGGGCACACCCAGGAGTCCGGGCACCTCCGCTACCGTCGCAGCTTCGCGGACTACGCGGTGTTCGAACGCCCGTGAGCCGGGTCGGCGGACCGTCCCGCCCTCCTCCTACCCCGCCTCGTCCTCGTCCCCGGCCTCGTCGTCGTCCTCGTCGCCCGCCCCCGGCTCCGTCTCCAGCCAGGTGAGCATCATGTCGTCCAGGAGCGACTCCAAAGACCGCCCCGACTCCTGGGCGTTGACCTCCAGTTGGACGGCCGCCCAGCCGGCGAGGCTCATGACGAGGAGACGGAGGCCGTCGGTGCCGTACTGGTCGAAGACCTCGTCGGCGTACTCCAGGGCCTCTTTGGCGAGGCGTTCCGCGGGATAGGTGCCGGCCGCCCTGCGCAGGAGGTCGATGGAGAGGCGGGAGATCTCCGGGGTGATGGCGGCCAGGCGCTCGTCCTCTTCTGCGTCCATGCCGTTCACCGTAGGGCGCGAAGACCTGCGCGTACCGGTTCCCGCGGAAATCCCTACGGCTGCCTCAGCGCAGCCGCGACGACGACAGGATCGACAACAGGTGGGCCGGAACCATCACCCACGTGATCACGGCGAGCGCGGCCAGCGCCCAGCGGGTCGGCTCGATGCCGCCGGTCATCTCGTCGGCGACGGCCGCGACCAGTAGGACCAGGGAGGCCTCGATGCCGTTCGTCACGCGGTGGATCTTGAAGGCGGCGGCGAGGCGGCGCACCGTCGCCACGCCCTGCGAGCGCGGACGGGTCGACTCGTCGTCGACGACACCCAGCCCGCGCCGGGCCCGCGCCACGTCCACGAGGTCGGTGGAGGCCTTCAGCAGCACCACGCCCAGGGCGGTGGCGATGCCGATCGACAGCCAGCCGCCGACACCGGACTCGGCGGCCCGGTAGCCCGCGCCCGCCAGCAGCGCCGCGTCGGCCAGGTAGGCGCCGAGCCGGTCGACGTAGATGCCGGACGCGCTGTTCTGGCCCTTCCAGCGGGCGACTTCGCCGTCCACGCAGTCGAAGAGCAGGAACAACTGCATGAGGACGACGGCCAGGACGGCACCCGTCAGGCCCGGGATCATCAGCGCGGCGCCGGACGCGACCCCGCAGACCACCATCGTCCAGGTCAGCTGGTCGGGGGTGACCGGCGTGCGCACCAACTGGCGGGTGAAGCGCAGTGAGAGGCGCCGCATGTACAGCCGGCCCGCCCAGTGCTCGCCGTTGCGGCTCGCCAGCTTGGCCTGCGGCTGGCAGACCTCCCGCAGCTCCTCCAGAACCGGAGCAGCAACCATGAACGTTCCTCCAAGCGGGCCCAACTGCCGCAGACACGGCGGTGATCGGCACAGGCTACCTGCCCGGACTCCTGGACATTTCGCCGGGAATTTTGACACGGTTCCGGCTATGCCCGAGACCCCGGACACCCTCGCCTTCTACGCCGCCCAGAGTGCCTTCTCCGACCCCGGCGCCCTCGCTCACCACTACGCCGCCCTGCCGGATGACCCCGCCGAACTGGCCCGCGTGGCAAGGGACTTGATGATCCACCGCGTCGAGGGTGCGGCCTTCGGGTACGTCATCCCCCAGGACCGTCTCCACAACGACGCCGAGACGCGCTACGTCGACGACATCCTGCGCATCGTCGTCGCACGCGACGACGCCCCGCTCGCCCAGTGGCGCCCGCCCCGCGACCGGTTCGTCGGCGTCTGCCGCGACTTCGCTCTGCTGCACTGCTCGTTCCTGCGCCACCGGGGCGTCCCGGCCCGCCTGCGGTCGGGGTTCGCCGACTACTTCGGTTCCGACGGCTTCCACGGCGACCACGTCGTCACCGAGTACTGGGACGAGAAGCACGGCACGTGGCTCCTCGCCGACGCGCAGCTCGCCGATCCCGCGCTCCTCGACGGCCTGAACGTCGACTTCGACCCGATGGACGTACCGCGCGAGCGCTTCCTGATCGCGGGCGAGGCGTGGCGGGCCATCCGCGAGCGCGGGGCCGACCCGGACACCTTCGGGCTGCACCCGCCGCAGGAGGGCCCGCTCCACGGGGAGCGGTTCGTGGCCGGCAACATCCGGCTCGACCTCGCGGCCCTGAACAAGGTGGAGACACTGCTGTGGGACGTCTGGGGAGAGGACGAGGACGGGCAGCCGGGCCGGCCCCTGTCGGAAACCTCCCGCGCCCTGTACGACCGCGTCTCCCTGGTCACCTGCGACGACGTGCCCTTCGACACGGCACGGCGGCTGTTCACGCGGGACGACATCCTGCGCACCCCGAAGACGGTGCTGTGCATGGCGCCGTACAACGGAACGAGCGAAGTCACCCTGCGCTAGCGACGGAACCTAGGCCACCGTCCGCAGTCCGCCCGCCACCGTCGGAGCCATCCCCCGCACGACCCGGTGCGCGCAGGCCGCCGTCAGCAGCTCCCCCAGCAGGTCAGGGTCGCCGATCTCCAGGCCGAGGAGAGACTCGATCCGCTCCAGCCGCTGGTAGAGGGACTGCCGGCCGATGTGGAGCAGCGCGGCCGTACGCGTCGGCGAGCAGCCGTGCCGCAGGTGGACCTCCAGGGTGCGGACGAGGTCGCTGGGGTGGGCCGCCTCCCAGGCCAGCAGCGGGCCCAGGGCGTGCTGGACCAGCCCGGCGAGCCGCTCCCGGTTTGCGTCCACGCCACCCCGGGTGAGCTCCCGTTCCAGGGCGAGGGCGCGCGAGGACGTGACCAGCGGGCCGTCCGGTACGCCCGGTTCGGCGGCCGGCACGGTCAGCGCCAGCTCCAGCGTCGTACGGGCGGCACGCAGCGTGTCGCTCCAGCGCAGCCAGCCTCCACCGGCGGCGACGGCGTGCCCGACCGCGACGGTCAGGCCGGGCTCGGCGGCCGTACGGAAGGCGTCCTGGACGGCCCGTACGGGGTCGCCGACGCGCGAACCGGGCAGCGACAGCAGCGCCAGCACGTCCCCCGGGAACGCCGCCCGCAGCACCCCCGCCCCGCCGAGCAGCCGTACCGCACGGTCCACGGTGCTCACGTCCCGCGTGCCGTGCAGGGACACCCCCAGCAGGCGGGCGCCGGGGCCCGGGTGGAACCCCGCCAGCGCCGCCCGCGCCTCCACCTCGGGCTGGTTCAGGGCCGCCCGGTCCGCCAGATCCGCCAGCAGTGCCGCCGTGTGGTCGTCGCCCCACGGCCGGACGACCGACCGCCCGGACAGGCCCCGGGCCACGATCGCCCGGTTGGCGGCCTCCGTGATCCGTACGAAGGGCACGACCCGGTGCAGGGCCAGCAGCGGCAGCCCCACGCGGCGGGCCTCGTCGGTCACCTCGGCCGGCATCGACGGCAGCGACCGCCCCACCTCCACCGCGAGCCCGGTCGCGTCCCGGGCCGCCAGCTCGCGCACGTACCGCCGCCGGACCTCCTCGTCCGCGTCCGTCAGCCCGAAGCCGTTCGTCAGCAGCAGCTCCCCGCCGTCCAGGAAGTTCGCGCCCTCGTACACCTCGCTGGAGTGCACCCAGCGCACCGGGCGGTCCAGGGCGCCCTGACCGGCCAGCAGCTCGGGCTCGGCGGCGCGGACGGGGTCCAGTTCCAGGACTTCACGGAGGGTGAGTGCGGGCACGGGAACCTCCAGGGCACTGACAGTTCGTCCGGCTGCGGGATGCCCGGAGAGTACTTTCCGCACGTTGCCCTCGTGTTTCCGCCACAGCAGAGTGAAGCCATGGACCCTATGGATCAGGCGACGGCCCGCACCTGGCTCGCCACCGCCGTCGCGGAGGCCCGCGCCGGGCTCGCCGAGGGCGGCATCCCGATCGGCGCCGCCCTCTACGGCACCGACGGCACCCTCCTCGGCCGCGGCCACAACCGCCGCGTCCAGGACGACGACCCCTCGACGCACGCGGAGACGGCCGCCTTCCGGGCGGCGGGACGGCAGCGGTCGTACCGCGGTACGACGATGGTGACCACCCTCTCCCCGTGCTGGTACTGCTCCGGCCTGGTCCGCCAGTTCGGCATCTCGCGGGTCGTCGTCGGCGAGGCGGCCACCTTCCACGGCGGCCACGACTGGCTGGCGGAGCACGGCGTGGAGATCGTGCTCCTGGACGACCCCGAGTGCGTCGCGATGATGCGCGACTTCATCAAGAACAACCCGGCACTGTGGAACGAGGACATCGGTGAGTGACACCCCGGCCCCGCGCATCCCCACGATCGACCTGGCGCCCTGGGTCGACGGCACCCCCGACACCCGCGCCGAGATCGCCCGCACCGTCGACGAGGCGCTCCAGACCGCCGGATTCCTGCTGGTCACCGGGCATGGAGTGGAGCCTGCCCTGCGGTCCGGGATCCGGGAGGCCGCGCGGGCGTTCTTCAAGATGCCCGTCGGCGTGAAGCGGCCGTACGAGGCGAAGGTCGGCGGGCGCGGCTGGCTCGGGCCGGGCGCGGAGGCCAACGGCTATTCGGAGGGTACGCAGACCCCGCCGGATCTGAAGGAGTCGCTGACGTTCGCGACGCACGAGCACTTCGAGGATCCGGTGGTCGACGCGGAGTGGGCGGCACCGAACGTCTGGCCCGCCGAGGTGCCGGAACTGCGGGGACTCTGCGAGGAGTACCTGGCGCGGATGGCCGAGCTGGAGAAGGAACTGCTGTCCCTGCTCGGCGAGGCGCTCGGGCTCGACGCCGACTTCTTCTCGAAGCACATGGACCATCCGACCTACGGCTTCAACATCAACTGGTATCCGGGGACGGAGGTCGTCGGGGAGCCGCAGCCGGGCCAGTTCCGCATCGGCCCGCACACCGACTTCGGGACGGTGACGATCCTCGACCGGCAGGCCGGCAAGGGGGGACTGCAGGTGTACACGGACGAGGGCGGCTGGGAGGACGCGCCCTTCGACCCGGAGGCGTTCACCATCAACGTCGGTGACTTGCTGGCCCGTTGGACCGGCGACCGCTGGCGTTCGGGACGGCACCGCGTGCTGCCCCCGCCGGCCGACGTGCCCGCCGAGGAGCTGATGTCCCTCGTCTACTTCGGGGAGTGCACGCCGGGGACGCTGGTGGAGTCGCTGCCCGCGCCGGTGGGGCGGGTGGCGTACGAGCCGGTGGACTCGCACACGTACCTGCGGGCGAAGCTGGACTCGATCACCGTGGACTGACCGGTCGAGAGTTTCGTAACACAACGGACATCACGGGGTCTGGCCCGCACCAACTCCCTCTCCTTACCCTGAGGTTGGAGTCTCTGGGGGGAGAGATGCGGTGGGCAGACCGTTGCACGGGCGCGGGGCGCTGTTCGACACCGATCCGGCAGGTCTCGCTCCGCGGCTCGTGGGTCTGCGTCCGCATCAGCACCGGGCCACTCCCGTCGAGCATCCGAAGGAACTGCCCTTCGTGCTGCTGACCGGCGGGCGCGGGCTCGGCAAGAGCGCGGTGCTCGGCGAGTTGCGGGACGCGTACAAGGGGCACACGCCGGTCGCGTCGATCGACTGCGAGGACGTCCAGTTCGCGAGGCCGGTCGGCGGGCGGCCCCTGGAGGCCTGGTCGCCGGTGTCGCAGGCGCTGCTGGTCGTCGCCGAGCAGTTGGCCGAGCCGGTGACCGGGGCCGGGCGGATCACGTTCCCGCGGCTGATGTCGGGTCTGGTCGCGGTCGCGGCGGGCGGCTGGGACGACGCCGACTCCGAGCGGATCCGGCGCGAGGTGGAGCGGATCCTGCTGCTGAACGAGGGCGGGTCGTGGATCGCCGGGTTCGCGGGGCGGATGGCCGGCCGGGTCACCGCCAACGTCGTCGCCGCGGTGAGCGGCA
The DNA here is from genome assembly GCF_056820935.1 of Streptomyces sp. Q2. Taxonomy (NCBI): domain Bacteria; kingdom Bacillati; phylum Actinomycetota; class Actinomycetes; order Kitasatosporales; family Streptomycetaceae; genus Streptomyces; species Streptomyces sp. Q2. The sequence goes on from NZ_JBXEJE010000039.1 coordinate 34,514, forward strand.
CCGGGCCGCTCGTGGCGTCGGCGATCGAGGCGACCCTGGAGTCCTTCTCCGACAGTTTCGTCAACCGCCGCCAGCAGCGGGCCTCCGCCTGGTGGCGCGACTACCCGAACGCGGGCCGCGACGCCCGGCGCGGGCTGATCCTGCTGTCCGGGCACTTCCGGGCCGGCGGCACCTCCCGGGAGCACGCCGAGCGGTATCTCGTCCGGGCTCTGCTCGCCGACCTGACCGACGCGTACGCGGGAGTGCTGCCGCGGATGCAGCGGCTGGGACGGCCGGTCGTGCTCATCGACAACGCGCACCGAGCCCCCGGGCCCGGGCTGGTCGACGCCATACTGCGCGACCGCGCCGAGGGGATCGCCGACCAGGTCGTGTTCGTCGGCGGCCTGCGCGGCACCGGCCGCCCGGTCCTGCGCAACGCCGTACGGCGGACCCTGGCGGAGGTCGCGCGGCGCAGCGACTGGACGCCGGACCCGGCGTCCCCGTCCTCCCGGGCCCTGCTGGTGGCACTGCCGCCGCTCGGCCCGGACGACACCCTGCACCTGGTGGGCGCCGCCTGCGCACAGGTCCCGGTGCCGCCCCGGCTGCCGTACGCCACCCACCGGCTGACCGGCGGCAACCCGCTGGGGATCGTCCGGCTCGCCGGCTCCGCCGCGCAGAACCTGCCGGGTGCCGCCTCCCTCGGGGAGCTGCTGACGGCGGACGTACGACTGGACGACGACCGTGACGGGCGGCCCACCTACCTCGAGCTCCTCGACCACCTGGTGCCCGCCGCCCGGCTGGACGAGCTGACCGTGCTGGCCGCCGCCCACGACCACGCCTCGGCCTGCGCGCTCGCCGAGGCGCTCCTGCCGGACGACTTCGGCCCCGCCGACGTACGGGCGTTGGAGACCCGGCTCGCGGCGGAGGGGCTGCCTCAGGTGCCGGGCCGGTTCGTCGGGGACTCCTTCGTACGGACCCTGCTGCTCCTGAGGCTGCACCACCGGGACCCGGACCACGGGCAGTGGCGGCAGGCGCACGAGACGCTGATCCGCTGCTACGCGCACGCGGCCGACGACGACGATCCGGCCCGCGCCCGCTACCGGCTGCACCACGAACTCGCCCTGGGCGGCGCGGACTCGGCGGTGGCGTATCTGCGGGACACCTTCCTCACCCTGGACATCCGCGTCTGGCTGCGGTCCCTCAGGTTCATCGCCTCGGCGCCCTACTTCCACGCCCACGACGCCGAGGGCCACGACTTCGCCGGAGCCGGACGGGAGGACCGGCGGACGGCGGTCGCGCTCGGGCGCACCGACGCCGCGCAGGTCGTGCCGGAGGGCGCGGACGCCGTACTGCATCTGCGCATACGGCGGCTGCTGCACGCCGTGTGGCAGCTGACCGACCCGCTCGCGCTGCCCGACGCGAAGGTGTGCGACCGGCTGCGGTTCGAGCTGGAGCAGCTGTCCAACCTGCGCCCCGCGGGCAACGCGCTGCTGTGGCGGGCCTCGCGGGACTGGCCGGAGGACGCGCTCGCCGGGCGGGCGCTGCGCGTCCCGGACGACGACGAGGACGAAGCGGACGGGGAGGCGTGATGGCCGGGAGCGGTGCGGGCGGGGGTCCGGGCAGAGGCTTCGGCACCCGGTTGCGTGAGGGCGTGTGGGAGATCCCCCTGCGCCGCTACCTCGCCCTGCTGGTCGCCGCCGCGGTGGTGGCCGGGCTTGTCCTCGGCGTCCGGGTGCTCGCGCACGACGACCGGTCCTGCGCCGCCGGGGTGGTACGACCCGAGGGCAGCGACGAGTGCGTGGGCGTGTCCGCGACGGACTACTACTTCGGCCGGACCCGACTTCGGGAGACGGTCAGGGCGATCGACCGGGAGAACAGGTCGCTCAAGGCGGACAGCTATGTCACCGTCGCTCTGCTCGAACCCTTCACCGCGACCGACGCCGACAACCTCGGGGACGTGCTGCACGAGCTGCAGGGCGCCTATCTGGCCCAGTACCAGGCCAACCACAAGTCGGCCGGGCAGACCCCGGCGATCCGGCTGGTGCTCGCCAACCCCGGGGCGACCGGCGCCCACTGGGAGCACACGGTCGACCAGCTGGAGGGCATGACCGAGGGACCGGACCGGCTGCGGGCGGTGACCGGGGTCGGGCTGAGCACCGAGAACAACAAGAAGGCCGTCGCCGAGCTGACCCGGCGTGGGATCCCGGTGATCGGCTCGTCCATCACCGCCGACGACCTCGCCAACGGCCAGGACGGCACCGACCCCTTCCCGGGGCTGGCCCGGGTCTCCCCCACCAACACCGACGAGGCCCGCGCGCTCGCCTCGTTCGCCAAGGTGACGGCGGGCAACGCGCTGCTGGTGTACGACAAGCCGGGCGACCCGTACACGACGACGCTGCAGAAGTCCTTCGCCGACCTCATCGAGGGCTCGCCCTACGAGCCGCAGCCCTTCACCCCGCCTGAGGACCGCAGCAAGGAGGGCACCACCGCCAACACGTTCCGGCAGATCACCCACCTGGTGTGCGACACGGCGCCGGACACCGACACCATCCTGTTCGCCGGACGCCACACCCAGCTGCGGCAGTTCATCAACGCGCTCGGCGGACGCGGCTGCCAGGACCGCAGGTTCACGCTGCTGACCGGCGACGAGGGCTCCTACCTCACCGGCGACAAGGACCTCGACCGCAGCGCCCTCACCCACAACCTCTCCGTGCGCTACACCGCCCTCGCCCACCCGGACGCCTGGACGAAGGACCCGGCGAAGACGGGCGGCTCGGCGCAGGGCGCGAGCGTCCTGAACGGTCTGCTCGCGAGCGGCAAACGCGGGCCGGTCGGCCCGATCGGCCCGATCACCCTGTCGGACGGCCAGTTGATCATCGCCTACGACGCCATGCAGCTGGCCGTCAAAGGCATCCGCGAGGCCACCCCCGACGGGAAGGTGGTCCCGCCGCTCGCCGACGTCGGTCTGCAGTGGCCGCAGGTCAAGGGCTCCCTGAAGGTGAGCGGGGCGAGCGGCTGGATCTGCCTGGACGTGCACGGCAACCCGTACGACAAGGCCGTACCGGTGGTGGAGGTGACCCCGCGGGGCACCAACCGCTTCGTCAAGATCGCCTGGCCGGAGGGGAAGCCACCGGCGAAGGAGTGCCTGCCGCCGTCGTAGAACCGGCGAAGGCCGGTTCTCCGTGACTCAGGTCACAGGGAACCGGCCTTCGCCGTGAGGGAGTCGGTCACACGCCCGCGTAGGAGTGCTTTCCGGTCACGAAGATGTTGACGCCGTAGTAGTTGAACAGCCAGCAGCCGAACGCGATCAGCGCCAGGTAGGCGGCCTTGCGGCCCTTCCAGCCGGCCGTGGCGCGGGCGTGCAGGTAACAGGCGTAGGCGACCCAGGTGATGAAGGACCAGGTCTCCTTGGGGTCCCAGCCCCAGTAACGGCCCCAGGCGTCGCCCGCCCAGATGGCGCCCGCGATGATCGTGAACGTCCACAGCGGGAAGACGGCGGCGTTGACGCGGTAGGAGAACTTGTCGAGGGAGGCCGAGGAGGGCAGGCGCTCCATGACGGAGGTCGCGAAGCGGCCGGGCGTGCCGCCGGTGACGAGCTTGTTCTCGTACGAGTCCTTGAAGAGGTACATCAGCGTGGCGACGGCGCCGACGTAGAAGACCGCACCGCAGAAGATCGCCGTGGAGACGTGGATGTACAGCCAGTACGAATGCAGCGCGGGAACCAACTGGTCACTCGCGGTGTACAAGACAGTGACGGCGAGACCGAGGTCGAGGAGGACCGTGGTGATCAGGAACAGCCCGAGCCAGCGCACGTTCTTCTTCAGCGCCAGCAGCGCGAGGTACACACCGACGGCCACCGTCGAGAAGGTGATGTTGAACTCGTACATGTTGCCCCACGGCGCCCGCTGCACCGAGAGCGCGCGGGCGAGCACACCGCCGAACTCGATGAGGAAGGCGAGCACCGTGAGGGAGATGGCGATACGACCGTAGAGGTCGCCCTGCTCGTCCCCGCCGTGCGCCCCGGGCCCGTCCGGCACGTCACGCGCACCGGCCGCGGACCGCACGACCACCTTCGGCCGCTCGAGTACGGCGGTCCCGCCGGCCGTGTTCACGGTGACGGCGGGGGCGGCCGCCTTCTTGCTCGCGGTCAGCGCGGCCGCCGTACGGCCGATCTTGCTGCGGCCCCCGAAGATCCATTCGGTGATGTACGCGAAGAAGGCGAGGGTGTAGACGGCCATCGACGAGTAGATCAGCGTGTTGCTGAGGTTCGCGAGGTTTTCGTTGGTGGCGGCGGCGAGATTCGTCACGGCGGCTAGATCGGTTGCGGCGGCGAGAGTCACTTCTCAGGCCTTTCGGCAGGTACGACTTGGGGGTCGGGGGTGGGGGTGTCGTCGGAGGAGGCTTCTGCTTCGGGTGCCCCCGGTGCCTGGTCGTACAGGACCCCGGCGAGGTCGCCGAGTTCCTCGGGCACCTTGGCGGACTCGCTGCGGCCGAGGCCGGCCATCTCGACGACGGTGACACCGTCGTCGCCCTTGACGGCCCGCACCCACACGCGACGGCGCTGGATGAACAGGGAGGCGGCCAGACCGAAGATCGCGGTGATCGCGCCACCGAGCGCCCAGCCGCTGCCGGGCTGCCGGGTGATCTGGAAGTTGGCCCACTCCTTGGTGCCCTCGTAGGTGACCGAGCCGGCGCCGCCCGGGAGCTGCATGGTCTCGCCGGGCTTGAGGTTCTCCCTGAGCTGCTCGCCCTTGGAGTTCTTGAACTCCTTCAGGTGGCTCTTGTCGAGCTGGTACACGCTCTGCGGGATGCCCGCGTCGACACCGAGGTCGCCGTGGTAGGCCTCCAGGTTGAGCACCGGGTTGGTGAGCGCCGGGAACTGCGAGGCCACCTCGTTGCCCGGCACGTAGGACGGCAGGAAGAAGGCCTGGAAGCCGAGCTGTTCCCGCTCCCCCTTGGCGTTGCGGTAGCCGTCCATGACCTTGATGGCACCGGAGGAGGTGACGTTGGAGTCGAGCGGCAGGAGCGGGACGGCCTGGTTGTAGACGACGTTGCCCTTGGCGTCGCGGACGGTGATGACGGGCGCGTAGCCGTGGGCGGTGAGGTAGACCTTCGAGTCGCCGATCTCCAGCGGCTCGTTGACCTTGACGGTGGTCTTCTCGTCCTTGCCGTAGGCGCCGACGCTGTAGTCGAGGCGCGCCTGGTAGGTGCGCGGGGTGCCCTTGTTCGGGCCGCTCGTCTCGTAGGTGCCGGTGAAGTCGTCCAGGGTGAAGCTGAACGGGTCCAGGTCGTCCTGGCTGAAGAGGTTGCCGGACTTGAAGTCGTCGTACTGCGTGATGGTGTTGGAGAACCCGTCACCCTCCACGACCAGCTTGTTGCCCTCCATCTTGAACAGCTGCCCCCAGGCGAAGGCCGTGAGCAGCACGATGAGGGCGATGTGGAAGGCGAGGTTGCCCACCTCGCGCAGATAGCCCTTCTCGGCGGCGACGGCGTCGCCCGCGAGGTGGGCGCGGAAGCGGCGCTTCTTCAGCAGGGCGAGCGCGGCCTCGCGGACCTGCTCGGGCTCGGCCGCGGTGCGCCAGGTGGTGTAGGCGGGCAGCCGGGTCATGCGTCGGGGGGCGCCCGGCGGGCGGCCGCGGAGCTGGCCCACGAACTGCCAGGTGCGCGGGACGATGCAGCCGATGAGGGAGACGAACAGCAGGATGTAGATCGCGGAGAACCACACCGAGCTGTAGACGTGGAAGAGGCCGAGCTTGTCGTAGACGTCACCGAGGGCGGGGTGGGCGTCGCGGAAGTCGGCGACCTTCGTCTCGTCGGTGCCGGACTGCGGGATCAGCGAGCCGGGGATGGCGCCGAGCGACAGCAGCAGGAGCAGCAGCAGCGCGACCCGCATGGAGGTGAGCTGCCGCCAGAACCAGCGGGCCCAGCCGATGACGCCCAGGGCGGGCAGGTTGGGCAGCTCCTCCTTGGGCGCGGTGGACAGCTGGGAGCCGGCGGTGCCGAGGTCCTGGTCGTCCGCGGTCGCGTCGGAGGGCGCGCCGGTGGTCGTCTTGCTCATCGATCAGATCCCCACAGTGAAGCCGTCGGACCAGGTCTGCATCTCGGAGACGATCTGGTCCCACGCGCCGGTCAGCAGCAGCAGACCGGTCACGATCATCATGGTGCCGCCCAGGCGCATCACCCAGACGTAGTGCCGCTTGATCCAGCCGAAGGCGCCGAGCGCCTTGCGGAAGGCGACCGCGGCGAGCACGAACGGTACGCCGAGGCCCACGCAGTACGCGACCGTCAGTATCGCCCCGCGGCCGGCGCTCGCCTGGTTGAAGGAGAGTGCCTGCACGGAGGCGAGGGTGGGTCCGATGCAGGGCGCCCAGCCGATGCCGAAGAGGGCGCCGAGGACGGGGGCGCCGACCAGTCCGGCGGTCGGTTTCTTGTGGAAGCGGAACTCGCGCTGGGTGAGCCAGGGCATCAGGCCCATGAAGAAGACGCCCATGAGGATCATGAGGACGCCGAGCACCTTGGACAGGATGCCCTTCTGCTCCTGCAGCGACTCGCCGAAGTACCCGAACAGGGCCCCGCCGGAGACGAACACGGCGGTGAAGCCGAGCACGAACAGCGAGGCGCCGACGACCATCCGCCCGCGCCGGGCCTCGGCCAGGTCGGTGCCGGTGACTCCGGTGACGTAGGAGAGGTAGCCGGGGACCAGGGGCAGGACGCACGGTGAGAAGAAGGAGACGAGTCCGCCGAGCAGGGCGATGGGCAGGGCGACCAGCAGGGCCCCGCTGAACACGGTCTCGTTGCGGCCCGTCGCCTCGGCGAGGGTCACCAGCGCGCTCACGTCACTTCTCCGCGAGGACGGGCTTGAGCATGCTGAGCAGATCCTCCTCGCCGAGGGCCTGCAGGGCCCGCGCGGCGACCTTGCCGTCCTTGTCGATGACGAGCGTGGAGGGGATCAGCTGCGGGTTGAGGGTGCCCTTCTTGAAGCGGAGCATCAGCTTGCCCGTGGGGTCGTACAGGCTCGGGTAGGTGATGCCGAAGTCCTTCTCGAAGGAGAGCGCGACGCCGGTGCTGGTGTCCCGGGTGTTGATGCCGACGAACTGGACGCCCTTGCCGGCGTACTCCTTGGAGATCTTGGAGAAGTACTTGGCCTCCGCGCGGCACGGGCCGCACCAGGAGCCCCAGACGTTCAGGACGACGACCTCGCCCTTGTAGTCGGCGACGTCGAGCTGCTTGCCGGCGATGGTGGCGCCGGAGAGGTCGGGGGCCGCGACCCGTTTGCCCTGCGCGACGGTGTCGATGCCGTTGTTGCCGGTGACGAAGTTGGTGTCGCCGCCTCCGCCGGACGTACCGCCCGAACCGCACGCGGAAAGGGTCAGCGCGGCTGCCGCGGTAACGGCGGTGAGAAGGACGGCACGACGACAGGTGCGACTACGGCTGGCGGCACTCATGTGAAAAGTTTCGCATGCCCGTTCCGGGGATCTTGCGCACCCCCCTTGCGGGCGGAAACCCGCATTTCAGGCAGCGTTCGAGGAGGTCGCCGAGGCGGTCGAGCCGGTGTCCTTCAGGAACTCGCTCCAGCCGCCGACCGGCTGCTGCCCGACGTCGAGCGTACGCAGCTTGGCGAGCACCTCCGGCTTCTGTACGTCCATCCAGTCGACGAACTGCCGGAAGGAGACCAGGCGTACGTCCTCGCCCTTCTCCTTCTCCCGCGCGATGTGCTTCAGGGCCTCTTCGACGGCGTCCATGTAGATGCCGCCGTTCCAGTGCTCGAAGTGGTTGCCGACGAAGAAGGGGGCCCGGTTCGTCTCGTATGCCCGCTTGAATCCCCCGATGTAGGCGCCGGCTGACTGCTCGCGCCAGGCCGGGTAGTTGTGGGAGGGCGCGTTGGTGGAGTTGATGGACTGGTTGGCGAGCATGTTGTAGTCCATCGACAGGACCTCGAACCGGCGGCCGGGGAAAGGTATCGCCTGCAGGGGCAGGTCCCACATCCCCTCCCGCTTCTGCGGCCAGACCTGACGGCCGCCGGGCGAGGAGGCGTCGTAGCGCCAGCCGAGTTCGCGGGCGGTGGGCAGCAGGTTGTCCTGGCCGAGCAGGCAGGGGGTGCGGCCGCCGACGAGTTCCTTGTCGTAGTCGAAGGGCAGCGCGGGCAGGTCGGTCCAGCCCGTGTTGGTGCGCCACTCCTTCACGAAGGACTTGGCCTGGTCGATCTCGCTGCGCCACTGCTGGGGCGTCCAGTTGCCGACGGTGCCGGTGCCGGCACAGAAGTGGCCGTTGAAGTGGGTTCCTATCTCGTGCCCTTCGAGCCAGGCCCGCCGGACGTTCGTCAGCGTCTCCCTGACGTGCTCGTCGGTGAGGTAGCCGATGTCGGAGGCGCCGCGCGGGTTGTTCGGCGGGTCGTAGAGGCGCTTCTTCGACTCGGGCAGGAGATACAGCCCCGAGAGGAAGAAGGTCATGCTCGCCTGGTGCTCCTTGGCGAGGTCCAGGAAGCGCGGGAAGAGACCGTTGCCGACTTCACCGGCCCCGTCCCAGGAGAAGACCACGAACTGGGGCGGGGTCTGCCCCGGCTCCAACGGCTCCGGCTTGGCGGGCTGGTGGGGCTGCTTGCCGGTGAAGGAGGTGGAGCCGTCACCGAGGGGGCGGGCGGTGGGCTTCGGACTGCCGGAACGACCGCCCTTGGAACCGGAACCGGAACCACCGGCATGGCTCGACCCGTCTGACGAGGTGAGCGTGCCGCACCCCGCCAGTCCTGCGGCGGCCGCGGCGCCCGCGCCGAGCCCGAGTGCTCCCCTGCGGGTGAGAGTGCGCATTGCATCCCCGTTCGTCACGTTCTCTGGTGGTCACCCAGTCAGAGGTGGCGACGAACGGGGAGGTTCCTCCGATACTTACGGATTTCGTAACGAAGGCAAACAGACGTGCCCTACGCCCCGAAGGCCTTGCCCTGCCCCTTCACCGGCCTGGCGCCGGCGAGGAGATGGGCCGGGACGAGGTCGCGGGCCGGCTCGGTGTAGCCGACGGACACGATCTTGTCGCCCCGGTAGGTGAAGGTCGTCAGGGACGCGAGCGTGCACTGCCGCTTGCGCGGGTCGTGCCACAGCCGCCGCTTCTCGACGTACGACCGCACGATCCAGATCGGCAGCTGGTGACTGACGAGCACGGCCTCGTGGCCCCGCGCCCGGTCCTTCGCCGCGTCCAGCGCGCCCATCATGCGGATGACCTGGTCGACGTACGGCTCACCCCAGGACGGCTTGAACGGGTTGACCAGGTGCTTCCAGTTCTCGGGCCTGCGCAGCGCCCCGTCCCCGACCCCGAAGGTCTTGCCCTGGAAGACGTTCTCGGCCTCGATGAGCCGCTCGTCCGTGGCGATGTCCAGCCCGTGCGCCTTGGCGATCGGCGTCGCCGTCTCCTGCGCCCGCTCCAGCGGGGAGGCCCCGACGTGCGTCACGTCACGGCCGGCGAGGTGCTCGGCGACCCGGTCGGCCATCTGCCGGCCGAGTTCGGAGAGGTGGTAGCCGCCGAGACGGCCGTACAGGACGCCGTCCGGGTTGGCGACCTCGCCGTGCCGCATCAGGTGGACGACGGTGATGTCCTTGTTGTCGTTGCCGCTCATGCTTGCGTGGCCTCCGCAGCCGCTCGGGCCGCCGCCGGAAGGGCGTCGGCGATCAGCTGGACGGCCCGCTCGTCGTGGGCCGTGGACACGAACCAGGACTCGAAGGACGACGGCGGCAGATAGACACCGTTTGCCAGCAGGGAGTGGAAGAAGGCGGTGAAGCGGTACGACTCCTGCGCCTTGGCGTCCTCGTAGTCGCGGACCGGGCGGTCCGTGAAGAAGACGGAGAACATGTTGGAGGCGTTCTGCACGGTGTGCGCCACGCCTTCCTTGGTGAGGGCCCCGGAGACCAGCGCCTGGATCTGCGCCGACACGTCGTTGACCTTGGCGTAGGCCGCGTCGTCGAGGAGCCGCAGCTGGGCGAGACCGGCGGCGGTGGCGACGGGGTTACCGGAGAGGGTGCCGGCCTGGTAGACGGGCCCGGCGGGCGCGAGGTGCCCCATGACATCGGCGCGGCCACCGAAGGCGGCGGCCGGGAACCCGCCCCCCATCACCTTGCCGAAGGTCATCAGGTCGGGCCGGACGCCGTCGATGCCGTACCAGCCGGCCTTGCTGGTCCGGAAGCCGGTCATCACCTCGTCGGAGATGTACAGCGCGCCGTTCTGCGCGCACGCGTCCTTCAGCCCCTGGTTGAAGCCGGGCATCGGCGGTACGACGCCCATGTTGCCCGGCGATGCCTCGGTGATCACGCAGGCGATCTCGCCGGGGTGGGCCTGGAACGCGGCGTGCACGGCGTCGAGGTCGTTGTAGGGCAGGACGATGGTGTCGCCGGCCTGGGCACCGGTGACGCCGGGGGTGTCGGGGAGGGCGAAGGTGGCGACCCCGGACCCGGCGGCGGCGAGCAGTGAGTCGACGTGACCGTGGTAACACCCGGCGAACTTGATCACCTTGGTGCGACGGGTGAACCCGCGGGCGAGGCGGATGGCCGACATGGTGGCCTCGGTCCCGCTGGACACCAGTCGCACCTGCTCCAGCGGCTCGATCCGGTCGACCATCTCCTCGGCGAGCGTGACCTCGCCCTCACCGGGCGTGCCGAAGGAGGTGCCGCGCGAGACGGCGTCCTGCACGGCGGCGATGACCTCGGGGTGGGAGTGCCCGAGGATCATGGGCCCCCAGGAGCAGACCAGGTCGACGTACTCGCGCCCGTCGGCGTCCTTGAGGTAAGGGCCGCTGCCGGACACCATGAACCGGGGCGTTCCGCCCACGGCACGGAAGGCGCGCACCGGGGAGTTCACGCCGCCGGGCGTGACGACGGCCGCGCGGTCGAACAGGGCCTGCGAGACAGGCGCATCGTATGAATAGGGCAGTTCGCTCATGTCCTGCGACTTCTCCGACCTTCTCCGACTGCTCGGACTCCGGTTTTGCCAGTGACCTCCTCAGGGTAGGCCAGGGGGCACCGACGGCAGCGGGGCCGCTGTCCAGGCGGGGCGGATGCGCGGCTGAAGCGGTGCGGATGCGCCGGTGGAGCTGGGGCGGATGCGCCGGTGATCGGGTGCGGACGCGCTGCTGAGAGGGCTACCGACCCGGCAACCAGTCCCGGCCCCCCGTCATCTGCGAGACTGGGGCCTGATACACACAGCTCACAGGGACGAAGTTGTGGTGAGCCCTGTTCAGGGGCTGCGAAGATCCTGCGGTCAGGTGTTTCAACGCACGTTTCGGCGGGCGGCCGTGGGGGAGGTCACTGACACGATGATCGGGTTGCGCGGCCGGGGCCACGCGTCCTAGAAAAGCAGTCGGGTGGAGATATGCATCGCGGTGGCGGACTGGGCGAGGGGACTGACGGCCTGGGTCCTCGACGTGCCCGGCGGGGAAAGCACCGGCGCGACGCGGAGGAATCGAACGAAGCCCGGCAGGGACACGTTGTACCAGGTGTACCCGGTGGATCGGGTGAGGAGCCGGAGCGGGCCGACCGACGGGTCGACCGGCTGAGGGCGGGGAGCAGGAATGGTGGTCGGGTGGGGGTGACGTACAAGTACTTCGGCGCGCCGGACGGCGCGACCGCAGCCCGCGTCCCGATCTCGATGCGCCCCGAGGAACTCGGCGGCGACGAGCTCGGCATGAACGGCATGTTCACCAAGATCAAGCCGGAGACCATGGCCGCGATGGTCCTCACCGGCATCGAGGGCGTCCCCCTGCACAAGGTCCCGCCCCTGGAACTCGTCGTCCTGCACCCCGACTACGCGGTCGTGAAGCTCCCGATGACAGTGGTCGACCCCCTCCGCGGCATAGGCGAGGAGGCTGTGGGCGCGGCCGCGTTCATCTGGTCGACCGTGCCGGACCGGGGCGGGCCCCGGGACGCGTTCAACGTCTACCAACTGCTCCACGAGTGGCAGGACTTCTCGCACCGGTTGCACGAGGCGGGGCATCAGCCGTACTGCCTGGTGTGGCCGTGAGCTGAGGTTTCGTAACCTTCGGGCGGGGTTTTCGGCCCCGCCCTCGTCATGTCCGGACGGGCCCGGCCGACGTCGTCGCTGGTTCAGCCGCGCGGCGGCCGCGTCAGTCGTGTGAGCAGCCCGGCGACCAGTGCCGTCTGGGCGGGAACCGTGTCGGGGTGGATGAACTCGCCCTGGGCGTGGGCGTGGGCGCCGTCGCCGACCGCGCCCATGCCGCACAGCACCGGCAACCCGAGCGCGGCGACGAAGTTGGCGTCGCCGGCACCGCCGACGGCGGCGTCGGGCAGTTCGCCTCGGCCCTGCTCGCGGGCGACCTCGCGGGCGACCTCGCGGGCGACCTCGCGGGCGAGGAGAGGGGCGGAGGCGGCGTTGAGGGTCACCGGCGGCCGGTTCCAGGCGTGTTCGATGTCGATGCGGACGCGGGGGTCGCTGACCTCGATGGCGTCCAGTGCGGCGTCGACCCGGTCCTGTTCGGCCTCGCTGCCGACCCGGATGTCGACGCTCGCGGTGGCCTGCCCGGCGACGACGTTGGTGGCGGAGCCGCCCTTGATGAGCCCGGTGTTGACCGTGGTGCCCTTGCCGGGGTCGGCGACGGCCGTGGCGGCGACCACGAACTCGTATAGCGCGGTGATCGCGCTCGCCCCGTCCTGGGGCGCGAGCCCGGCGTGCGCCTCGACGCCGGTGGCGGTGACCCGGAAGATCCCGGAGCCCTTGCGGGCGGTCTTGACCGCACCGTGAGCGGTCGGCTCCAGGACCAGCGTGACGTCGGCCTTCTGCGCGACCTCCTCGATCACCGGGCGTGAGGACAGTGAGCCGATCTCCTCGTCGCCGTCGAAGAGGAAGGTGACGGTGGGCACGGGTGCGCCGCTCTCCCTGGCCAGCTTCAGTGCCCAGATGCCTTGGGCCAGGCCGGTCTTCATGTCGAAGATGCCCGGTCCGCTGAGCTTCGCCCGGCCGTCCGTCGACGGCTGCTCCCAGTCGGCGAGCGTGCCGGTGGGCCACACGGTGTCGTAGTGGCCGACGAGCGCGACGTGCCCGGCGCCGGTGCCGGTGTACGTCAGCGTGAGGGGCATCGGCGCGATCCTGTCCGCCGACGCCGGCACGCTGAAGCGCCGTTACGACCGGCTGCACGAGGCCCGGATGGTCCGCGTGATCGGACAGACCGACTGGGGCATGCACTCCACGGCGATGCCGGTCCACGTATTCCTGGACATCACCGGCGGCACCCCGCTGGCCGTCCTCGACCGGCTCCGCGGACTGCCCCACCTGCAGCTCCTGGCACAGATCTCCGGTGACTACCCCCTCTACGCCGTCGTCCACGCCCCCTCGGAGGCGGCCCAGCGAGGCGATCGACCGGATGTTCTCCGTCCCCGGCGTCCGTCGCGTCAACGCCCTGCCCGCGCTCAGCACCCTGCGCCGGGGCATCACCTGGGACCCCCAGTTCCTGACCAATGCCGAGCGGGCCGAACTGCTGAAGCAGGCGGGCGCGCGGCCGGAAGGCACCGCGAAGGCGACGCCCCCCCGCCAAACCCCTCAGCGAGGCCGAGCGCACGGTCGTCACCCAGCTGTTCCAGGACGGCCGGGCCTCCGCCGCGAGCATCGCCCGGGCCTGCGACCTCGCCACCTCCACCGCCCACCGCGTCGTACGCCGCGTCCTGGACGAACGGTGGGTCCAGCCGCGCCTGGAGATCGTGTCGGAATGGCTGGGCTTCCAGACCCCTTTCATGCTCCGCCTGCGGGTCGCGCCCGGCGAGACCCGCAGGCGGAGCATCGACCGGCTCCCCCAGACCCGGCTCGTCGCCCACGTGGCCAGCGACATGTCCGTCCTCGCCACCGGCCTGGTCACCGACCGCTCCGCCCTGGCGCTCTTCATCGACGACGAACTCGCCAGGATCCCCGGCATCCTCACCGTCAGCGTCGACGTCATGCTCGCCGAACCGCGCCGCTACTGGCTGGACCGGGACCTGACCGGTGGCCTCGGGGAGCTCCACGCGCCGACACTGCTCTGAGTGGTTCGATGTATGTCAACATAGACGTATGTCGAACTTGAAGGTGTTGCCTCTGCTGGAACCCGGGATCCCGGAGGCCGCCGCACCGTGCTGCCCACCACTGACCGAACGGCCCCTGACCGCCGACGAGGCCGAGCGGACGGCACGGATGTTCAAGGCGCTCGGTGACCCGGTCCGGCTCCGGCTGTTCTCGCTCGTGGCCTCGCACGAGGGCGGCGAGGCATGCGTGTGCGACATCTCCGACGTCGGCGTCTCCCAGCCGACCGTCTCCCACCACCTGAAGAAGCTCAAGGAGGCCGGCCTCCTCACCTCCGAGCGACGCGGCACCTGGGTCTACTACCGGGTCGAGCCGTCGGTGGTCGCCGCGATGGCCCAGATGCTGAAGGTCGCCGGCTGAGCGACGCCGGGAAAGTCCGTACGGCTCCCGGCCGGGGAGATCCACCGCTCTCCCCGCGGACGGTCAGTCCGGCCGTGGGGTGCGGTTCTCGTGGGCGGGGGCGTGGCCGTCCTGGCCGGTGGTCGAGTGCGGGCGGAGGGGAAGGACCAGGGCGCGGAGTACCTCCGGGGCCGACGGGCGCGGGCTCGCAGGGTCCGAGGGGCGGCGGACATGACCGATGTCCTGCCACCCCCACGACAGGAACGCGTCGAAGGCCGTGGTGTCGGCCCGGTCGACCAGCGTCGCCCCGAGGGAGGCGTGGTGGTCGGCGAGCAGGCGTTCCTGGAGTCGGCGGGCGAGGTTCCGGTCCATCGTGTGGGGGTGGACGAGGGTCTCGGCGATCGCGAAGACGTGTCCGGACGCGGTGAGTTGTTCCACGCTCCGGGGAAGAGCTCCGACGAATCCCCGCCACCACGCCCCCTCGCGCCGTACGGGGAATCCGTAGGCGCACCCGACGAAGGCCGTGTCCTCTCCGACCAGCAGGGCGAACCCGGGCCGACGCATGTCACCGGTCAGCCGCCGCAGGAACCCCTCCCGGCCCTCGTACTCCCTGCCGGCCCGCGCCCGCGAGGCCTCCACGTACAGGTCGGCCAGGTCCTCCCGCAGGGTCTCGGCCTGCCCGCGGTTCAGCCGCCGCAGGCGTACCCCGTGCGCGGGTGACGGCGTGTTCGCGACCGTCACCGCGCACCACCGTCCAGGGTGAGCGCGGCACGGGTTTCGCGGCCGGGACGGGCGGTTCGGTCGTGCCGCCGCACCTTCGGGTCGTGCCGCCGCACCTTCGGTCGGGGAAGGGTCATGGCTCCTCTCCTGGGGCGTCCTCGTCGGGCCTACGACTGCTCGGGCGCGTCGGCCTCCCGCTGTCCCTTGCGGGCGCGGCGTGTCTTCCACGGGCGGGCCGGCACCGGTACCCGCAGAGCGGGGCGGGGCGAGCCGTAGTGGAAGGCGGCGATGCGCTCGTCGTGCTGCGCGTTGAGCCGTCGGATGAGGAGCACGCCCACGGCGGTCATCGCCAGGATCACGACCACGGCCACGATGACCTCCATGGCCATCACCTCCCTGTTGTCGGCTGATGCTGGGTCGGAAGCGGCGCCGGGTTCTCCTCCGCCATCAACCGGCTCGCGGTCGACGTGCGTCGTGGGTCGCTCGCGGCGGCCATCAGCCGGGCGGCAGCGGCGGGAGTCGTCTGCGGCGGGATCACCAACAGGTTCCAGCGGCCCACGCGGTAGGAGAGCAGCAGCAGTTCGTGCGGGTCCTGCTCGCCGTGGAACCAGCCCACCTTCACCAGGCGGCCGGCGACGGGCACCTTGCGCGGGACGATCGGCCAGTGGGTGGGATTGACGGTGACGCGGGTGATCCGGCCCCACAGCGGGTCGAGTACGGCTGTCAGGGAGGGAAGTTCGGCCGCGAGGTCCCGGGTGCGGGGCCACCAGGCACCGTCCAGGAGAGCCGGCGCGGAGCCGGCGGGAGCCAGGGAAAGGCGAAGTGAGGGGACCGAGGGCCGGTCTTCGAGTGTCGACGAGCGGGTGATGGTCGCAGCCATGGCGCAGGCCCTGCCCCAGGCCGATCGGGACCGGCCCGGCGTCTTCGATCACCGAAAACGACACAGGCGTGGAGGCCGGTGCGCGGAATATCCTCGGTCGTTCCAGCCTACTCCTGGGGCCGGCCGACCGGACCGGCGAAGGGGCCGGAAAGGGACCTGCGACCGGACCGACCGAACAGGCCGACCGAACCAGCCGACCGACCGAAGTCCGGCCCGCAGGCCACCCCGCGCACACCGGCCATCCCTCGCCGCATCACCCGTCGGTCACCCGCGCACAAGGACGTCGATCGACCTCCACCTCGCGAACGGCCGGCACGTCGGCCCGGCCTCCCGCGACACGTCCCGTACGAGGATCAGGGCGCCCCCGTCACCCGCCACGGCGATGCGGTCACGTCCGGAGCACCGGGGAGGGGCGGGCGAGAGCGACAGCCGTCCCGTGTCCGACGACGCGGACACCGGCCCGGTCCGACCGTCCGCGATGCCGTCCGCACGTCCCGCCGTTCCCGCGCACCCCGCACCCCGCACCCCGCACCAGACGCCCGTCATTGCCCGTCTCCCTCCTCAACCCCCGCCCACCGTGAACCCGATCACCGTGCCGCCCCCCTCCCGCCGCACGGCGAAGGGTGCTCCCCCGTGTGCGAGTGCCACCTCCCGCACGATGGACAGGCCGAGGCCGGACCCCGGCAGGGAACGCGCGTCGGCGGCGCGGTAGAAGCGGTCGAAGACGCGGACGAGGTCGCCGTCGGCGATGCCGGGCCCCCGGTCGAGGATCTCGACGCGGACCGTGCCGGGCCGGGCCGGACCGCTGACCTTGATCTCGATGGGCGCGGTGCCGTCGCGGTCGAACTTGGCCGCGTTCTCGACGAGGTTGGACAGCGCACGCTGGAGCATCCCCGGGCGCCCGTCTGTCGTGGTGTCACCGCTCGCGCGGACGACGACCTGCCGCCCGGTACGGCGGCGGGCGAGGCCGGCGACGTCCTCGGCGATGTCGGCGAGGTCGACCCGCTGCGGCGGCTCGGTGTCGGACTGTCCGGCCGCGAGGTCGACCAGCTCGTTGACCAGGTCGGTGAGTTCGCGAGCTTCCTGACCAAGGTCCGCCACCAGCTCGTCCCGGGTGCCGGGGGGCAGCTCGTCGATCCTGCGCAGCAGCGAGATGTTCGTGCGCAGGGAGGTCAGCGGCGTACGCAGCTCGTGTCCGGCGTCCTGGACGAGCCGGCGCTGGTCCTCCTCGGACTGGGCGAGCCGCCCGAGCATGCGGTCGAAGGCGCGGCCGAGGCGGCCGACCTCGTCGTAGCCGGCGACGGGCACCTGGATGCCGAGCCGGCGGGTGCGGGCGACGTCCTCGGCGGCGGAGGTGAGGATCACCAGCCGTCGGGTGATGCGGCGGGCCAGCCACCAGCCGAACAGCCCGGCCGCGGTGACGACCGCGAGCATGAGGATCAACGTCCGCTGTTGCAGGGCCCGCAGCAGGTCCTCGGTGTCGCTGAACTCCTGCGCGACCTGCACCGCGCCCCGCCCGTCGCCGAGCGCGACGGTCGCGACGCGGTAGACGTCGTTGCCGACGTCGACGTCCTTGTGCTCGACCATCGTCCCGGCCACCGGCCCGGCGGCGATCCGCCGGTCGCCGGCGACGACCGGCAGCCCCGGCCGGCCGGGGTCGACGACGCCGCCGTTCGGCCCGAGCACCTGCACGTCGGTGCGGGCGGGCCTGACGAGGTCGTGGCCCGGCTCGGAGGAGGAGAAGTCGTCGGGTGTCATCCGGTGCGTGCGCACCTCGTCCCGCAGGTCCTGCACGACCTGGTCGAAGACGGACTCCTGGTCGACCCGGACCAGCCGGGCGGCGGCGCTGTAGGACAGCACGCCGACCAGCAGGGTGACGGCGGCGGTCACGGCCGCGAAGGACACGGCGAAGGTGGTCCGCAGCGACAGGAGCCGGGGCCGCCGTCTCACCAGCAGCCGCCCGAAGCGGCCCATCCCTCAGTCCTCCCGCAGCACGTAACCCACGCCGCGGACCGTGTGGATCAGCAGCGGCGCCCCAGGCTCGTCGAGCTTGCGGCGCAGGTAGCCGACGTACACGGCGAGGTTCTTGGAGCCCGGTCCGAAGTCGTAGCCCCAGATCCGGTCGTAGATGGTGGAGTGGTCCAGGACGATGCCCGCGTTGCGGACCAGCAGCTCCAGCAGCTCGAACTCGGTGCGGGTCAGTTCCAGCTCCCGCCCTCCGCGCCAGGCCCGCCGCGCCTGGACGTCCATCCGCAGCCCGGCCGCCTCGACCCGGCCCTCGGGTGCCTCGGCCGTCTGCGGCGGCGTCGGCGCGCCGCTCAGCGCGCCGACCGGGCTGGTCCGGCGCAGCAGCGCGCGCAGCCGGGCGAAGACCTCCTCGACGTCGAAGGGCTTCACCACGTAGTCGTCGGCGCCCGCGTCCAGCCCGGCGATCCGGTCCTGGGTCTCCACGAGCGCCGTCAGCATCAGGATCGGTGTCCGGTCCCCTTCGGCGCGCAGTACCCGGCAGACCTGCAGCCCGTCGATCCCGGGCATCATCACGTCCAGCAGCAGGACGTCCGGCGGACTCTTGTGGGCCTGGGCGAGCGCCTCGACACCATCGGCGACCGCGGTGACCCGGTACCCCTCCAGGGTCAGGGCGCGCTCCAGCGCATGACGGATGGCGCGGTCGTCTTCGGCGAGCAGCACGGTTCGGGGCACGTCCTCAGTGTGCCAAGCCCGCACAGTCGTACGGCGTGATGAACGGCTCACCGAGTGCCCTTCTTACTGCCCTCTCACCGGTGGGGGCGCAACCCGGGGCGCGCCCCTACCGTCCTCTCACCCTGCCGTCCGCAGCGCCGCCAGATGCTCCTCGAACGGCACGACCGCGAAGTCGTCCTTGACCGGCCTGGCCGCCGACAGCCCCGTCATCAGGGCCGCCAGCTCCCCGGCCGCGCGCTCGATGCGCCCGTCCAGACCCTGCGCGCCCCAGTCCTCCGAGGCCGCGTAGACCCCGGTCGGGACGACGACAGCCCGCAGGTGGGCGAAGAGCGGCCGCAGCGCGTGCTCGAGGACGAGGGAGTGGCGGGCGGTGCCGCCGGTCGCGGCGATCAGCACCGGCGTCCCCGTCAGCGCGTCCTTGTCGATCACGTCGAAGAACGACTTGAACAGCCCGCTGTACGACGCGGAGAACACCGGCGTGACGACGATCAGTCCGTCGGCCCCGGTCACCGCGTCGATCGCGGCGGCCAGTTTCCGCCCGGGGAACCCGTTGGTGAGGTGGTGCGCGATCTCCACGGCGAGGTCGCGCAGCTCGACGACCTGGACCTCGGCCGGCAGGTCCCGGCCCACGGCCGCGGCCAGCCGGTCCCCCAGCAGGCGGGTGGAGGACGGGACACTCAGTCCGGCCGAGACGACGACGAGCTTCATCCGACGTTCACTTCCTTCGAGGCGGCGGCGAGCAGGGACTGGTGCGTGGGCGCCTCGGGCACCCCGGCCGGACGCCTGGCGGCGAACTCCTTGCGCAGCACCGGCACGACCTCCTCGCCGAGCATGTCGAGCTGTTCGAGCACGGTCTTCAGCGGCAGCCCGGCGTGGTCGACCAGGAACAGCTGGCGCTGGTAGTCGCCGGCGTACTCGCGGAAGGCCAGGGTCTTCTCGATGACCTGCTGCGGGGAGCCGACGGTCAGCGGGGTCTGGTCGGTGAAGTCCTCCAGCGACGGCCCGTGCCCGTAGACCGGGGCGACGTCGAAGTAGGGCCGGAACTCGCGCACCGCGTCCTGCGAGTTGCGCCGCATGAAGACGTGGCCGCCCAGGCCGACGATCGCCTGCTCGGGGGTGCCGTGCCCGTAGTGGGCGTACCGGCTCCGGTAGAGCTCGACCATCCGCTTGGTGTGGTCGGCCGGCCAGAAGATGTTGTTGTGGAAGAACCCGTCGCCGTAGTAGGCGGCCTGCTCGGCGATCTCGGGCGAGCGGATCGAGCCGTGCCAGACGAAGGGCGGTACGCCGTCCAGCGGGCGGGGTGTGGAGGTGAACCCCTGGAGCGGGGTGCGGAACTTCCCGTCCCAGTTCACGACGTCCTCGCGCCACAGCCGGTGCAGGAGGGCGTAGTTCTCGATGGCGAGGTTGATGCCCTCGCGGATGTCCTGGCCGAACCAGGGATACACCGGGCCGGTGTTGCCGCGCCCCATCATCAGGTCGACCCGGCCGTCCGCGAGGTGCTGGAGCATCGCGAAGTCCTCGGCGATCTTCACCGGGTCGTTGGTGGTGATGAGGGTGGTGGCGGTGGAGAGGATCAGCTTCTGCGTCCGCGCGGCGACGTACCCGAGCATGGTCGTCGGGGACGACGGCACGAACGGCGGGTTGTGGTGCTCGCCGGTCGCGAACACGTCGAGCCCGACCTCCTCGGCCTTCAGCGCGATGGCGACCATGGCCTTGATGCGCTCGCGCTCGGTCGGCGTACGGCCCGTGGTCGGGTCCGGCGTGACGTCGCCGACGCTGAAGATCCCGAACTGCATGGTCGCTCAACCTCCAAAGTTGTTGACCGTTGAACTATATCCTGAGAACGGTCGCCCCCGCCGCCGTATTCCGGCAACCCGGCGACTGTCGGTCCCCCGTCCTACGATCGGTTCATGGCCCCCGTACGCCGTGACACCCGAGGCATCGTCGACGCCGCGGAGCTCTTCACACACGTGGACTTCCGCCGCGTCGAGCCCGCCGAGCCGCTGCGCCGGTACGTCGAGCAGTACTGGCTGATCGACTGGGACCTCTCCGAGCCATACGTCTCCCATGTGGTCCCGCATCCGGCGGTCAACATCGTCTTCCAGCACTTCGCGGACCAGGAGCCCTTCGTCGAGGTCACGGGCATCCAGTCCGGCCTCTTCGCGCAGAAGCTGGAAGGCCGGGGCCGGGTGTGCGGCGTCAAGTTCCGGCCGGGCGGCTTCCGCCCCTTCGCACCCGAGTACCCCGTCACCCACTGGACGGGCCGCCGGATCCGCTCCCCCGAAATCCTCCCGGACGCGGACCCCGCGGCGATCCTCACCCCGGACGAGGAGAAGGCCCGGATCGCGGCCCTCGACACCTTCCTCCTCGGCCTGGACCCGCGACCCGACCCCCAGGCCGACCTCGCCACGGCCCTGGTCGACCGCATCCACACCGACCGCACGATCCGCCGCGTCGCCGACTTCGCCCGCGCCGAGGGCATGTCCGTACGCCTGCTGCAACGCCTGTTCGCCGCGTACGTCGGCGTCGGCCCCAAGTGGGTCATCCTGCGCTATCGCATCCACGAGGCGCTGGAGCGGGCGGAGACGGACAAGGCGGTGGACTGGGCGGCCCTCGCCGCCGACCTCGGTTACGCCGACCAGGCCCACCTGGTGCGCGACTTCGCGGCGACTGTGGGCGTGCCTCCGACGGCGTACGCGCAAGCCGTGCACTGACCCCCGACGGCGTACGCGCAAGCCGTGCACTGACCTGCCGACACCAAAAGCGCTTGACCCCTCGGCACTTCCGGCCTCACATTTATCTGCGTGACACAGATACTGCATAACGAAGACGAAAAGAGAACGTCCGCCCGCACCCGCTGGGCGATCCTCGCCGTGGTCCTCGCCGCCGACGTCCTGGACCTCCTCGACGCCACGATCACCAACATCGCCGCCCCGACGATCACCAGGGATCTCGGCGGCGGTGCGAGCCTGATCCAGTGGCTCGGCGCCTCCTACGCGCTCGCACTCGGCGTGCTGCTCGTGCCCGGCGGCCGGCTCGGCGACAAATACGGGCGCCGCCGGCTCTTCCTGTTCGGCCTGACCGGCTTCGTCGCCGCGTCCCTGGCCTGCGGACTCGCCCCGACCCCGCTCGTGCTGGTCGTCGCCCGCCTCGTCCAGGGCGCCTTCGCCGCGCTCGTCATCCCGCAGGGCTTCGGCATCCTCGGCGCCACCTGGCCGCGCGACCAGATCGGCAAGGCGTTCAGCCTGTTCGGACCCGTGATGGGCCTGTCCGCCGTCGGCGGCCCGATCCTCGCCGGGTTCCTCGTGGACGCCGACATCGCGGGTCTCGGCTGGCGCCCCATGTTCCTGATCAACCTGGTCCTGGGCGGCGCCGCCCTGCTCGCCGCCGTACGCCTGCTGCCGCGTGACACCGGTGACCCGTCCGTGCAGGTCGACGTCCCCGGGGCGGCGTTGCTCGCCGGCGCGCTGCTCGGCCTGCTCGGCGGCCTCATCGACGGCTCGGACCACGGCTGGACGTCCCGCGCGTGCGCTCTGGTGCTCCTCGGCCTCGCCCTGTTCGCCGGGTTCTGCCACCGCCAGCGCACCGCCGCCCATCCCCTCATCCAGCCCTCGCTGCTGCGTAACCGCGGCTTCACCTCGGGCCTGGTCCTCGGCGTCGTCGCCTTCGCCTCGACGGCCGGCCTCCTCTACGTCATCTCGCTCTTCCTCCAGCGCGGCCTCGGCCGCTCCCCCGCCGGCACCGCACTCGGCCTGATCCCCCTGTCCGTCGGTATCGTCATCGCGTCCATCGCCTGCTACCGCCTCATCCACACCCACGGCCGCCGGCTCATCGTCGCCGGACTGCTGATCGTCCTCGCGGGCTGCGGCTACCTGGCCCTCCTGGTCGGCACCTCAGGTACCGGCACCGGCGGTTGGGCGCTCGTCCCGCCCGTGCTCCTCATCGGCCTGGGCATGGGCACCTGCTTCGGCACGGTCTACGACGTCACGATCGGCGACGTCGAGCCCGAGGAGGCGGGCAGCGCGAGCGGTTCGCTGAGCGCGGTGCAGCAGGTCGCGAACGCGATCGGGGCGGCGGCCGTGACCACCGTGTACTTCCACACGGCCGACGGCGGCGAGGCCCACGCGATGAGCGTGAGCGTCGTCGTGGTCGCCGCGGCCACGCTCCTGTGCGTGCCCCTCGTCCGCCTGCTGCCCCGCAAGGCACCGGCGGAGCACCACCACTGAGGCCGGCCCCGGCCCTCGGGTGCGGCCGCCGAAGAAAATCCGGCCGCCCCGTCACACTTTCGCCCCGCTCCCCGTCAACCCGGTGAACGCACCACAGCCCAACCGATGAGGAGCACCCCATGTCCGTCGCCCACACCGTCGTCACCCTGCTGGCCGCCGCGATGGCGGGGTACTCCGGGGTCGTCGTCCTCACCCGGGCCGAGTGGATCAC
This sequence comes from Streptomyces sp. Q2, assembly GCF_056820935.1. Classification (NCBI taxonomy): domain Bacteria; kingdom Bacillati; phylum Actinomycetota; class Actinomycetes; order Kitasatosporales; family Streptomycetaceae; genus Streptomyces; species Streptomyces sp. Q2. The sequence continues at coordinate 57,612 of NZ_JBXEJE010000039.1, forward strand.
CAAGGCGCTGACCGACTACCGGGTGCCGAGCTCGTGGTGGCCCTGGCTCGGGGCGGCGAAGGCCGCCGGGGCCATGGGTCTGCTGATCGGCCTGTTCGTGCCGGTCATCGGGATCGCGGCCGGGATCGGCCTGGTGCTGTACTTCGCCGGGGCGGCCGTCACCGTGGCACGGGCGCGCTGGTACGCGCACCTCCCGTTCCCGCTGGTGTACGCCGCCCCGGTGGTCGCCGCGATGACACTGGGCGCCCTGGCCTGACCCGGCCGGCCGCCCCTCAGGGAACGAGCACCAGCCGCCCCCGCACCCCGCCCTCCGCGAGCCGGGCGTGCGCCTTGGGGGCCTCGTCCAGGGCGTACGTCTCGGCCACCCGGAGGGTCAGCACCCCCTGATCCACCAGCGCGGCCAGCTCCGCGAGCCGGGCCCCGTCCGCGCTCACCTCCACCGCGCCGACCCGCACGCCGCGCACCGCGTCCGGAGCCGCCTGCGGGATGACACCGGCGAAGGCGCCGCCGTCCCGCACCCACTCCAGGGCCCGCTCCCCGAGAACCGCCGCGTCCAGCACGGCGTCGACGCAGCCCGGCCCGACGGCACCGGTGGTGAAGGACGAGGCCCCCAGCGACCGTACGAGCTCCTCGTCCTCCGCACGGGCCAGCGCGGTGACGGACACCCCCCGGTGCGCGGCCAGTTGGACGGCGAACCCGCCGACCGCGCCCGCGGCCCCCGTCACCAGCAGCGACTGCCCGGGCGTCAACTCCAGCAGATCCAGGGCCTGTACGGCCGTCAGCGCGTTCAGCGGCAGGGTCGCCGCCGCCACCGCGTCGACCGACCCCGGGGCGAGCGCCACCGCGTCCGTGTCCACGACGACGTACTCGGCGTGCGTGCCCAGCGGCTTGACCACGCCGTAGGCGAGCGCCACCACCTCGTCGCCGACATTCCAGGCGGCGGCCACGCCTGTCGCGTCCACCGTCCCGGCCACGTCCCAGCCGAGCCCGAGCTGCTTGCCCGCGCCGCCGAAGACCCCCGCCCGCACCCCGGCGTCCACCGGGTTCAGCGCGGCCGCCGCGACCTTGATCCGCACCTGCCGCGCCGCCGGCTCGGGCAACCCGGTCTCCACGACCCGCACGGCCTCGGGCCCGCCGAAAGCGGTCACCACCACAGCTCGCATGTCCGTCAACTCCCTGTACGTCACCGATTGCCTCGGAATCTCCTCAGCTGTCGACAACCCTAGGAAGAGTTACTATCCATCAGGAAGTAGTTACCCAAGAGTGCGTACGTACCCCGGAGGTGAGCCATGGCGACCATGACAGCGGCCCAGCGGCGGGAACAGGCCCGCGCCGAGTACGACGCGTTCATCAAGGGCTGCCCCACCAACCAGCTCCTGGACCGGCTCAGCGACAAGTGGGTCAGCCTCGTCGTCTCCGCCCTCTCCCCCGGCCCGCTCCGCTACAGCGACCTCGGCCGCAAACTCGCCGGCGTCAGCCCCAAGATGCTCACGCAGACGCTGCGTTCACTGGAACGCGACGGCATCCTCACCCGCACGGTCACCCCGTCCGTCCCCGTCCGCGTCGACTACGAACTCACCGACCTGGGCCGCAGTCTGAGCCTGCTGCTCCTCGCGGTGAAGGACTGGGCCGAGACCCACATCGAGGAGGTCCGGGAGGCACGGGAGCAGTACGACGCCGAGGACGCGGCGGCTTCCTAGCGGGCCCGCCCGTCCCTCAGCCGTCGGATTCCGGGCCCGGGCCGGTGCCGTTCAGACCTCGCCCGCCCGCATCAGACCTCGCCCGCCCGCAGCCGCGCCACCTGAGCCGCGCTGAAGTCCGTCGTACGCCGCATGTGGTCGACGAGCAGGCCGAGTTCGGAGTCGTCGAGGTCGTCGAAGAGCGACGACCAGCCGCCGCCCAGCCGCTCCCACATCCGCCCGAACTCGGCGATCCGCTCCGGCACGGTCACCACCAGCACCCGCCGCCGGTCGGCCGCGTCCCGCTCCCGTACGACGTACCCCGCCCGCTCCAGCCGGTCCACCAGCCGCGTCGCCGACCCGGTCGTCAGCCCGGTCAGCTCGGCGACGCGGCCGGTCGTGACCGGCCCGCCCTCCAGCGTGAGCAGGTTCAGACACTGCAGGTCGGTGGGGTGCAGTCCGAGATGGTCGGCGACCGCCTGGTTGAACAGGGCGTACGACGCCATGTACCGGCGGGAGACCGTGGACAGCTCCGCCATCAGCCGCTCACGTGCCGTACCCGTCATCGCCTCGCCGGCCATCCCGTCCACCTCTCCTCTGCGTCGCGCAGAGATCGTACGACGCAACCGCCGGGACGGGTGCGGTGCCGGCGCCTGATGTCGGTGGCACGGGTGCTGTTCAGAAGTGGTACTCGTCCCCCGTGTCCAGGACCAGCACCCGCCGCCGGTCGTTGTCCCGGTTGCGGTCCACCGTCCCGGCGCTCCACACGGTGTCGATCTCCAGCAGCACCTCCGACGGCGCCCCCCGCAGCCAGACCCCCAGCTCGACCCGCTCCCCCAGCCCGTCGGCGGCCAGCGCCCCCAGCCGGCACAGCACCACCCGCGGCCCCGACCGCGCACACCCGTCCGGCAGCATCTGCCGCAACGCCAGCGGCTGGGACCAGCGCAGCCGCACCGTCACGTCCGGCACCGCGGACGGCCCGTGATTGCGCGGCGTGAACCGCACGTCGACCAGGCCGGAGGCCATGGTCGCGGACCCGTGATAGGCGAGATCGGCCTCGGGCTCCTCCGTCGCCGACGCGGCCGGAGCCACCCCGCCCACCGCCACCACGACGGCACCCCACACCGCAAGACCCCGCAGAACCCGCTCCCGCATGCCACCACTCCTCGATAGGCAGTCAGCCGTGGTCGTACGGGATGTATCCCACGTGCGGCGCCCCACAGGCGCGGCCCAACAGGTGACACCCGGCCGCCCACACGCGCGTGGCAGGCTGGCCCGCATGCTCGTCCTGCGCTCCGCCGCCCTCTTCGTCATCGCCGCGCTCTTCGAGATCGGCGGCGCCTGGCTGGTCTGGCAGGGCGTGCGCGAACACCGCGGGTGGCTGTGGATCGGCGCGGGTGTCCTGGCCCTCGGCGCCTACGGCTTCGTCGCCACGCTCCAGCCGGACGCCGAGTTCGGCCGCATCCTCGCCGCGTACGGCGGTGTCTTCGTCGCCGGTTCCCTGGCCTGGGGCATGGCCGCGGACGGCTACCGCCCGGACCGCTGGGACGTCACGGGCGCGCTGATCTGCCTCGCGGGCATGGCGGTGATCATGTACGCACCGCGGGGCAACTGACCGGACGAACCGTCAGGACGGCTCGTCGGGCAGCAGACCGAGCTGCCCCAGGAAGTCCATCTCGTCGAAGTAGAGCCGGTAGTCGACGATCCGGCCGTCCGCCACGGTGGCGATGTCCACCCCGCGGATCCTGATCTCCTTCTGGGTCGGAGGAAGCGTCTCCCCGTTGGGCAGCTGCAGCGGCCCGGTGTTCCTCCCGCTGAAGAAGCCCTCGTCGATGGCCGTGTCGCCGACCTCGTACGAGTGCAGCGTCTCGTAGGTGGCCTCGGGGACCGCCTCCGTCATCTGCCGCCAGTACTCGACGATCTGGTCGCGCCCGCGGATCTCCCCCTCGTCGGGGGTGAAGGCGACCGCGTCGTCGGCATACAGCTCACCTATGACCTTGATGTCCTGGTGCGCGGTCAGCGCGTCCGTGAGCCGGTCCATGACCTCACGTGCCTGTCCCATTGATCCACCTCCGGTGCAGTCAGAGGATCACCCATCTCATTCTCCCACCGCACCCCCGCCCGGGCAGACCGGAGAACGAGATGCCGAACCACCCGAGCGCCGGGCCTGCCTATCCTGACCGAACAGGTTTCTGACCACGTCCGAGGAGCAGCCCATGGCCACCGCCGCACCGTCCGCCGCCTCCCGCATCGCCGTCGTCACCGGTGCGAGCAGCGGAATCGGCGCCGCCACGGCACGCCGGCTCGCCGAAGCCGGCTACCGCGTCGTGTTGACCGCCCGCCGCAAGGACCGCATCGAGGCGCTCGCGGAGGAGATCAACGCGGCCGGCCACCAGGCGACCGCGTACGCCCTCGACGTCACCGACCGCGCCGCGGTGGACGAGTTCGCCACCGCGTTCCCCGCGATCGGCGTCCTGGTCAACAACGCGGGCGGGGCCCTCGGCGCCGACCCCGTGGCCACCGGCGACCCGGCCGACTGGCGCTCGATGTACGAGACGAACGTCATCGGCACCCTCAACCTCACCCAGGCCCTGCTCCCCAAGCTCGACGCGAGCGGTGACGGCACCGTCGTCGTCGTCTCCTCGACCGCCGGCCACGGCACGTACGAGGGCGGCGCGGGCTACGTCGCCGCCAAGCACGGCGCCCACGTCCTCGCCGAGACCCTCCGCCTGGAGATCGTCGGCCGCCCGATCCGCGTCATCGAGATCGCCCCCGGCATGGTCAAGACGGACGAGTTCGCCCTGACCCGCTTCGCCGGCGACAAGGAGAAGGCGGAGAAGGTCTACCAAGGCGTGGCCGAGCCCCTCACCGCCGACGACGTGGCCGACACCATCGCCTGGACGGTCACCCGCCCCAGCCACGTCAACATCGACCTCCTGGTCGTCCGCCCCCGCGCCCAGGCGTCGAACACCAAGGTCCACCGGGAGTCGTGATGGCGGACAAGGAGCACCACAACGAACGCCAGATGTGGTGGTGGCTCGCCTACTTCCTCTTCGGCATCCACATCGTCGCCTTCGTGATGATCTACGCGATGACGCACGCGCCGAAATAAGAGGTACCCGGCACGACGGAGACGTAGGGTCCCGGTCCGTGGACAGACACCTACCGTTCTCCCGGCTGCACAACTTCCGCGACCTGGGCGGCTACCCGGCCCCGGACGGACTCCGCGTCCGTCCGGGCCGCCTCTACCGCGCCGACTCCCTCGGCAAGCTGACCCCCGGCACCCCCCACTGGGACCGCTTCCTGTCCCTCGGGATCCGCACGGTCATCGACCTGCGCCACCCCTGGGAGGCCGACGCCGCGGGCCGAGTCCCGCCGCACCCCTCCTTCACGTACCACAACCTCAGCATCGAGCACCGCCCCTACGACCAGGCGGTCCAGACCCCGGACGTGGACCCCGGCCCGTACCTGGTGCAGCGCTACCTGGAGGTGGCGGAGGACGGCACGAAGGAGATCCGCAAGGCGCTGGAGCTGATAGCCGAGGCGGATGCCCCCCTGGTCTTCCACTGCGCCTCGGGCAAGGACCGCACGGGCCAGCTGGCGGCCCTGGTCCTGGCTCTCCTGGGCGTCCCGGACACGACCATCACGGAGGACTTCAGCCTCACGGAACTGGCGACCCCGGCCCTGCTGGCCGACTGGAAGGCACGCCACGACGGCCGCACCCCGGCCTGGCCGGGCTTCGGCCGGGCTCCCGAGGCGGTGATGCGCCTGTTCCTGGCGTCGATGAAGTCCCGCTACGGCTCGATCGAGGCGTACGTCACCCAGGCCCTGGGCATGGACGCGCAGGCCCTCTCGGACACCCTCCGCACGGCCCTCCTCGAACCGCCCCCCACCACCCACCCGCCCCTGACCTACCGCAAGGCCACCCCGGACGACGCGAAGCTCCTGGTCCGCCTGCGCGACACCTCGGCCCTATGGCAACTCGCCCGCGGCATCTCCCAATGGCAGCCGGGCGAGAAGGACGAGACCCACTTCCGCACCCGCATGCACGAGGGCGAGGTCTGGCTCACGTACGCGAACCAGACCCCGATCGGCGCCTGGGAACTCTGGTGGACCGACCCGGCCGCCTGGGGCCCCCGCCCACCCGACGCCGGCTACATCCACCGCCTGATGACCACCCCGCACACGTCCCCGCCCGGGACGGGCCGCCGCATGCTGGCAGAGGCGGAATCCCGCATCACGGCAACCGGCCACCCCTACGCCCGCCTCGACTGCCTCGCCTCCAACCCCCACCTCCGCGCGTACTACGAGTCGGCCGGCTACACGGTCGTGGGCGAACAGCGCGCCAAGAAGGACGGATCGGGCAGCCCGTACGCGGTCACGCTGCTGGAGAAGCGGCTGCGGTGACGCGACGAGGGCCCGAGTCTCCTCGGGCCCTCGCGCCTGACCGTCAACCCTTCACACACACGACCTGCTTCAGCTTCGCCACGACCTCCACGAGGTCCCGCTGCTGATCGATGACCTGCTCGATCGGCTTGTAGGCGCCCGGGATCTCGTCCACGACGCCGGAGTCCTTGCGGCACTCCACGCCCCGCGTCTGCTCCTCCAGGTCCTTCGTCGAGAAGCGACGCTTCGCCGCGGTCCGGCTCATGCGCCGACCGGCGCCGTGCGAGGCCGAGTTGAAGGCCTTCTCGTTCCCGAGGCCCTTCACGATGTACGAACCCGTACCCATGGAGCCGGGGATGATCCCGTACTCGCCGGAACCCGCGCGGATCGCGCCCTTGCGGGTGACGAGCAGGTCCATCCCGTCGTAGCGCTCCTCGGCGACGTAGTTGTGGTGTGCGCTGATCTCGGGCTCGAAGGTGGGCTTGGCCTTCTTGAACTCCTTGCGGATCACGTCCTTCAGGAGCCCCATCATGATCGTGCGGTTGTACTTGGCGTACTCCTGCGCCCAGAACAGGTCGTTGCGGTACGCCGCCATCTGCGGGGTGTCCGCGATGAACACGGCGAGGTCGCGGTCGACCAGGCCCTGGTTGTGCGGGAGCTTCCGGGCGATGCCGATGTGATGCTCGGCCAGTTCCTTGCCGATGTTCCGGGAGCCGGAGTGGAGCATGAGCCAGACAGAACCGATCGTGTCAGTGCATACCTCAACAAAGTGGTTTCCGGATCCGAGCGTTCCCATTTGCTTTCCAGCACGCTCGTGACGGAATTTGACCGCTTCAGCCACTCCGTCAAACCGCCCCCAGAAGTCGTCCCACCCACCGGTCGCGAATCCGTACATCCGCCCCGGATCGACGGGACTGTCATGCATCCCCCGCCCCACCGGAATCGCCTGCTCGATCTTCGACCGCAGCCGCGACAGATCCCCCGGCAGATCGTTCTCCGTGAGGGACGTCTTGACGGCGGACATCCCGCACCCGATGTCCACGCCCACCGCCGCGGGACACACCGCCCCCCGCATCGCGATGACCGACCCGACCGTCGCACCCTTGCCGTAATGCACGTCGGGCATGACGGCCAGGCCCTTGATCCACGGCAGCGTCGCCACGTTCCGCAACTGCTGCAGCGCGCCTTCCTCGACCGTCGCCGGGTCGGCCCACATGCGGATGGGCACCTTCGCACCCGGCATCTCCACGTACGACATATCGCCCTCGTTCCCCCGAAATCACAACAGAAGTCCCACAACGCAAAAGCGGCGCCTAGGTCGACGTAAAGGACAACGGACCGGCGTCCACGGCCATGCGTGCGATACACATTGTCTGCCGGGCACGCCCCCGTGCGGCAAGCGATTAACCAGCGGGGACACTGATCATCCCGGCACCGAGCCCCGTCGAGAGGAACCTGACCGTGCAGCGGAAGGCGTACATACCCGGCGTCGCCGCGCTCCTCGCGGCCCTGCTGGCCGGCTGCACCGGCAGCTCGGGAGACACCGGTACGACCGACGACGCGAACCCCGGCGACGCCGGCACGGCATCCGCCGTGGCCGAGCCCGGCAAGTACCGCGTGCTCCCGGAACCCTGCGGCGCGGTCAGTCAGGGCACCCTCGACTCGCTCCTGCCCGGCATCAAACAGCTCACCGACGAGGAGCAGCGCGAGAGCGCGTACGCGGGCGAGGCCACGCCCACCTACGACACCGACCGCAAGGTCGGCTGCCGTTGGAAGGTGGAGTCCGCCGACGCCACCGACCACCTGCTCGTCGACTTCGAGCGCGTGGTCTCCTACGACACCTCGGTGAGCGACGACACCCAGGCCCAGCGGCTCTTCGCGACGACGGAGGAGGCGGCCGACCTCCCGGCGGCGAGCACCAGCGCCACGTCCGACGTCGACACGGGCACCACCCCGCCGACCGGCGCCGCCTCGGCGTCCCCCTCGCCCTCGTCGCCCTCGTCGACCCCCTCCTCCTCGGGCTCGCCCTCCTCCACGGTCTCCGCCACCCCGACCGACCTCCAGCCGCGTCTGCTCGACGATCTGGGCGACGAGGCGTTCCTGGACGACGTGTTGAGCAGTTCCGGTTCAACGGCCCAGCAGCGCACGGTGACTGTGGCGTTCCGCACGTCGAACGTGATCGTGACGATCGAGTACGTGGAGCAGCCGGCGACGATCGGCGTGGCCCCGGACAGCAAGGAAATGCAGGACAAGGCCAGGAATCTGGCCGTTCAGCTGGCCGACTCACTGGTCGGCTAGCGGCCCTTCACAGCCCTCTCACGCCCGCGCACAAAGCGGCCGAAGCGAGACCGCACAACTCCCTCACCGCGTACCGTGGCCCCTCGGACCAGATCCGACGGCAGGAACCACCAGCGTCATGAGTGAAGGAACCATGCAGCGACCAGCACAGGCAGAGCAGCGTGACGAGCGAGACCAGCGGGCCAAGCGCCTCCACCGCGTACTTGTCTGCGCGGCCGCAGTCCCCGTGATGCTGATCGCCGCCGGCTGCTCCTCGGACTCCGGCTCCGACGACACCGGCGGCAAGAGCGCGGACATCGCCGCGTCTTCTTCCGCGAGCCCCTCGCCGACGGTGCGGGCGGCGGCGTACAAGTCGCTTCCGGAGCCGTGTGCGGTGTTCGGGAAGAAGACTCTGGGCGAACTGGTGCCGAAGGCGCCGAAGTCGGGCAAGCAGGGCACCTCGGACGACACGAAGGTGCGTGCCAGCTGCTCCTGGAGCAGCCTCGACAACAACGGCGTGAAGGGCTCCCAGTTCCGCTGGCTGAACGTCTCCCTGCTCCGCTTCGAGTCGGACGTCTCGCGCGGCGCGGGTGACGAGCAGGCCCAGACGTACTACGAGAAGCAGGTCCAGGACGCCCAGGCGGCGGACGGTGCGAAGAACGTCAAGTCGCAGCCGGTGAGCGGGACGGGCGACGCGGCGACGACGGTGACGTACGACCTGAAGAAGAAGGAGGGCTCCTTCAGGCAGCAGACGGTCGTCACGCGCGTCGAGAACGTCGTCATCACCCTCGACTACAACGGCGCGGGTCTCGCCGGTGAGAAGTCCCCGAGCGCGGCCACCCTGACGAAGCTCGCCGAGAAGGCCGCCAAGGAGGCGGTGGCGGCGGTGTCGTCGGCGAACGGCGAGGGATCCGGCAAGGGGTCGGGCTCGGGGGACTCGGCCTCGACGAACCCTTCGCCGTCGAAGTCGGCGTCCAAGTCCCCGTCGAAGTCGGCGTCGCCGTCCGCGTCGAAGTCCGCCTCCGCGTCGGCGTCGGCCGCGAAGAAGAGCTGACGGACCTCACCGGCTCGGCGCCCCCGCTCCGGGCGTCGCCGTAGCCGGTGTGCCGCGCCCGGGTCGGGCACGGACCGGGGTCAGTCCGTACCCGACTCGATCGCCGCCTGGTCGAGCGCGTCGGAGTCCACCGGCGCGGCGCCTTCGTAGCTGCCCGCCGCGATGGCGTCCGCGCCGCCCGGGGGCAGCTCGCCGATGAGCCCGCCCCAGGCCGCGAGCTGGCCCTGTGCGGCGTACTGCTCGAGCTTGCTGCGCGAGTCGGCGATGTCGAGGTTGCGCATGGTCAGCTGGCCGATGCGGTCGTCCGGGGCGAACGCCGGGTCGTGGCTTCGCTCCATCGACAGCTTCTCGGGGTGGTAGCTGAGGTAGGGGCCCTGGGTGTCGAGGAGCGAGTAGTCCTGGCCGCGGCGCAGCCGGACCGTGACGCTGCCGGTGACGGGGTTGCCGACCCAGCGCTGCAGGCTCTCGCGGAGCATGAGCGCCTGCGGGTCGAACCAGCGGCCCTCGTAGAGCAGCCGCCCGAGCCGACGCCCCTCGCCGTGGTACATGGCGACGGTGTCCTCGTTGTGGATGGCGTTGAGCAGCCGCTCGTAGGCCAGGTGCAGCAGCGCCATGCCGGGGGCCTCGTAGATGCCGCGGCTCTTGGCCTCGATGATGCGGTTCTCGATCTGGTCCGACATGCCGAGGCCGTGCCGGCCGCCGATGAGGTTGGCCTCCTGCACCAGTTCGACGGCGGTCGGGAAGGTGCGCCCGTTGATCCGCACCGGGCGGCCGTTCTCGAACTCGACGGTGACGTCCTCGGCCGGGATGTCGACCTCGGGGTCCCAGAAGGCGACGCCCATGATCGGGGAGACGATCTCGAGCGAGGTGTCGAGGTGCTCCAGGCGCTTGGCCTCGTGGGTGGCGCCCCAGATGTTCGCGTCGGTCGAGTACGCCTTCTCGGCGGAGTCCCGGTAGGGCAGCTCGCGCTGGGTCAGCCAGGCGGACATCTCGTGCCGGCCGCCGAGCTCGGCGACGAAGGCCTGGTCGAGCCAGGGCTTGTAGATCCGCAGGTTGGGGTTGGCGAGGAGGCCGTAGCGGTAGAACCGCTCGATGTCGTTGCCCTTGTAGGTGGACCCGTCGCCCCAGATGGAGACGTCGTCCTCGCGCATCGCGCGCACCAGCAGGGTGCCGGTGACCGCACGCCCGAGGGGGGTCGTGTTGAAGTACGTCTGCCCGGCCGACCGAATGTGGAAGGCGCCGCACGCGAGGGCGGCCAGGCCTTCCTCGACGAGGGGCTCACGGCAGTCGACGAGCCGGGCCTGTTCGGCACCGTAGGTGCGCCCGCGCTCCGGCACATCGGCCAGATCCGGTTCGTCGTACTGCCCGATGTCGGCTGTATAGGCATAAGGGATGGCGCCACGCTCACGCATCCACGCCACGGCAACGGAGGTGTCCAAACCGCCGGAGAACGCGATTCCGATGCGCTCTCCGATTGGAAGTTTATTCAGTACCTTCGACATGTATGCATCCTAGACCCGAAGTAGAGCGGCCGATTCCTACCGGCCACGCGTACGAAGCACATCTGTGCCACCCTGTTGCGCGCAACAACACGCATCGGGAGGGGAGTACGGGTGGCCGCGCCACTGCAGCTGACACGGATGCACCGGATTCTGATCGGCGTGGTCGTCGCCGGTGCGGTCGTCATCGCCGGAATCGGCTTCGCCGGCTCGTACGCCGCCGTCCGTGAACTCGCTCTCCAGAAGGGCTTCGGGAACTTCAGTTACGTGTTCCCGATCGGCATCGACGCAGGCATCTGCGTCCTGCTCTCCCTCGACCTGCTCCTGACCTGGATCCGGATCCCGTTCCCGCTGCTGCGCCAGACGGCGTGGCTGCTGACGATGGCGACGATCGCCTTCAACGGCGCTGCCGCCTGGCCGGACCCGCTGGGCGTGGGCATGCACGCGGTGATCCCGGTCCTGTTCGTGGTCTCCGTCGAGGCGGCCCGGCACGCGATCGGCCGCATCGCCGACATCACGGCCGACAAGCACATGGAGGGGGTCCGCCTCACCCGCTGGCTCCTGTCCCCCGTTCCCACGTTCCTCCTGTGGCGGCGCATGAAGCTGTGGGAGCTCCGCTCCTACGAGCAGGTCATCAAGCTCGAGCAGGAACGTCTCGTCTACCAGGCCCGCCTGCGCTCCCGCTTCGGCCGCGCCTGGCGCCGCAAGGCCCCGGTGGAGTCCCTGATGCCGCTGCGGCTGGCGAAGTACGGCGTCCCGCTGGCCCGGACCGCCCCGGCGGGCCTGGCGGCGGCGGGCATCGAGCCGGCGCTCCTGCCCCCGGCTCCCCGTCAGGCGGAGGTGGAGACGGCGCCGGCCGCCGAGGCAGCCCCGCCGGCCGCCGCCGCGGCGCCTCCCGTCGAGCAGCGCCTGGAGCTCGACACCACCCCGAACGCACCGAACGCACCGAACGCGCCCGCGGAGGAGGAGAGCCCCTGGTTCAGGCCTCCGCAGCAGGTCGACTACCAGGGCGGCTACGACCCCGCCTACGACCCGCCGGAGCAGTACGAGCAGTGGTACGAGGAGCAGCAGCACGCCGAGCAGTACCTGGAGCCCCAGTACCAGGAGGCCCCGTACCAGGAGCCCCTGCGGGAACCCTCTCCCGAGGAGACCGGCAGCTTCCCCATCCCGGTGAGTCCCGGCCGCACCCGCGAGCTGGGCGAGGGCGGCGGCACCCCGGCCACCGAGCCGGACGAGGAGTCGTACTACCAGGTCTTCAAGCAGTCGATAAACGGCAGCTACCCGACCCCGAGCCAGTTCAGCGACAACGTGGAGGCGACCTACGGCGTGCCCGTCCCGGACGCCGAGGCCAAGCGCATGGTCATGCGCTTCCAGAACCGCCACACGGCGGAACTGGAGGAGGACCACATCGCCTGACCCACCCGGGTACGACGGAGGGGGGGGGCCGGGNGAGCCAGTTCAGCGACAACGTGGAGGCGACCTACGGCGTGCCCGTCCCGGACGCCGAGGCCAAGCGCATGGTCATGCGCTTCCAGAACCGCCACACGGCGGAACTGGAGGAGGACCACATCGCCTGACCCACCCGGGTACGACGGAGGGGGCGCCCGGTGTCAGCACCGGGCGCCCCCTCCGTCGTAGCACCCGGGCCTATTCCCCGAGCAGGGCCCGCACCCGCTCCTGCCCGACCGCCAACAGCAGCGTGGGCAGACGCGGACCCGTGTCACGCCCGACGAGCAGGTGGTACAGCAGGGCGAAGAAGGACCGCTGGGCGCTCTTGATCTCCGCCGGCAGCTCCTTCGGCGTCGCGTCCGCCGCGAACCCGGCCTGCACCTTGGGCACGCCGTACACGAGGTGGGTCAGCCCGTCCAGCGACCAGTGCGAGGCCAGCCCGTCCAGCAGCAGCCGCAGCGACCCCTGCGCCTGCTCGTCGAGGGACTTCAGCAGCTCGGCGTCGGGTTCGTCGCGCACGATGGTCCGCTGGTCGGCGGGCACCTGCGTGTTGATCCACGCCTCGGCCTTGTCGTACCGCGGCCGGGCCTCGTCGAGGGAGCCGAGCGGGTTCGACGGGTCGAGCTCGGACAGGATCCGCAGGGCCTGGTCCGCGTGCCCGGCGGTGATGTCGGCGACGGAGGCCAGCGTCCGGTACGGCAGCGGCCGGACGGTCTTCGGCAGCTCACCGCCCGCGGTTCCCACGGCACGCGCGTGCGCGGCCACGTCACCCGGCAGGGCGGACCCGTCCGCGACCTTCGCGTCCAGCTTGTCCCACTCGTCGTAGAGCCGCTGGATCTCCTGGTCGAAGGCGATCTTGAAGGACTGGTTGGGCCTGCGCCGGGCGTACAGCCACCGCAGGAGCTGCGGCTCCATGATCTTCAGAGCGTCGCCGGGGGTGGGCACGCCACCCTTCGACGAGGACATCTTCGCCATCCCGCTGATGCCCACGAAGGCGTACATCGGCCCGATCGGCTGCTTCCCGCCGAAGATCCCGACGATCTGCCCGCCGACCTGGAAGGACGATCCGGGGGACGAGTGGTCGACGCCGCTCGGCTCGAAGATCACGCCCTCGTAGGCCCAGCGCATCGGCCAGTCGACCTTCCAGACCAGCTTGCCGCGGTTGAACTCGTTCAGCCGGACGGTCTCGGAGAAGCCACAGGCGGTGCAGGCGTACGTCAGCTCGGTGCTGTCGTCGTCGTAGGAGGTGACGGTGGTGAGGTCCTTCTCGCAGTTGCCACAGTAGGGCTTGTACGGGAAGTACCCGGCCGACCCGGAGCTGCCGTCGTCCTCGCCCGCCGCCCCCGACCCTTCGGCGGCCTCCAGCTCGGCCTCGTCGAGGGGCTTCTGCGACGGCTTCTTGCCGGGGGCCTTCTTGGTCCGGTACTGGTCGAGGATCGCGTCGATGTCCCCGCGGTGCCTGATCGCGTGCAGGATCTGCTCGCGGTAGACGCCGGAGGTGTACTGCGCGGTCTGGCTGATCCCGTCGAAGTCGACGCCCAGCTCGGCGAGCGACTCGACCATCGCGGCCTTGAAGTGCTCGGCCCAGTTCGGGTGGGACGACCCCTTCGGCGCGGGCACGGAGGTCAGCGGCTTGCCGATGTGCTCGGCCCAGGACTCGTCGACGCCGGGGACTCCGGCGGGCACCTTGCGGTACCGGTCGTAGTCGTCCCAGGAGATCAGGTGGCGCACCTGACGGCCCCGCCGCCGGATCTCGTCGGCGACGAGGTGCGGGGTCATGACCTCGCGGAGGTTCCCCAGGTGGATGGGGCCGGAGGGGGAGAGCCCGGACGCGACGACAACCGGTTTGCCCGGGGCCCGACGCTCCGACTCCTCGATGACCTCATCCGCGAAACGGGAGACCCAGTCGGTGGTCTCGGTGCTCTGAGCCACGATCGGCACGTCCTCTTTTTGAAGGTTCCTGAAGTTTCCACACGAGCGGCCGGTACGGTCGCACGGCTGACGCCCCATTCTCCCAGACCACCTCGCGCCCAGGAAAACCGCTTTACGCACCGTGGGATACTGGCCGGGCTCACCTATTCCCACGAGGAGAACGGCACCCACTCCTATGGCCCCGGTCACGTCCCTCACCGCTTCCGTCAACCAGCGCCTCGCGTCCGCCCTCTCGGCTGCTCTGCCGGAGGCCGGCTCCGCCGACCCGCTGCTGCGCCGAAGCGACCGGGCGGACTTCCAGGCCAACGGGATCCTGGCCCTCGCGAAGAAGGCGAAGACGAACCCGCGGGAGCTGGCGACGCAGGTCGTCTCCCAGGTGGTCACCGGCGACGTGATCAAGGACATCGAGGTCTCCGGCCCCGGCTTCCTGAACATCACGCTCACGGACAGCGCCATCACCGAGAACCTGGCCGCGCGGCACGCGGACGCCGACCGCCTCGGGGTCCCCTTCGCCGAGAACCCGGGCACCACGGTCATCGACTACGCCCAGCCGAACGTGGCGAAGGAGATGCACGTCGGTCACCTGCGCTCCGCGGTGATCGGCGACGCGGCGGTCCACCTCCTGGAGTTCACCGGCGAGACGGTGGTCCGCAGGCACCACATCGGCGACTGGGGCACCCAGTTCGGCATGCTCATCCAGTACCTGGACGAGCACCCGCACGAGCTGGACCACAAGGACGCCCAGGTGTCGGGCGAGGAGGCGATGTCCAACCTCGACCGCCTCTACAAGGCCGCTCGCAAGCACTTCGACTCCGACGAGGAGTTCAAGACGCGGGCCCGCCGCAGGGTGGTCGACCTCCAGGCCGGCGACCCGCACACCCTCGCCACCTGGCAGAAGTTCGTGGACGAGTCGAAGATCTACTTCTTCTCCGTCTTCGAGAAGCTGGACATGGAGGTCCGGGACGCGGACATCGTCGGCGAGTCCGGCTACAACGACATGCTCGCGGAGACCTGCCGCCTCCTGGAGGAGTCCGGTGTCGCGGTCCGCTCCGAGGGCGCCCTCTGCGTCTTCTTCGACGACGTCAAGGGCCCGGACGGCAACCCGGTCCCGCTGATCGTCCAGAAGTCGGACGGCGGCTACGGCTACGCGGCGACCGACCTCTCGGCCATCCGCGACCGCGTCTTCAACCTGAAGGCGAACACCCTCGTCTACGTCGTCGACGCCCGCCAGTCCCTCCACTTCAAGATGGTCTTCGAGACCGCCCGGAGGGCCGGCTGGCTGGGCGAGGACGTCAAGGCGGTCCAGCTCGCCTTCGGCACGGTCCTCGGCAAGGACGGCAAGCCGTTCAAGACCCGTGAGGGCGAGACGGTGAAGCTCGTCGACCTCCTCGACGAGGCGGTCGAGCGCGCCTCGGCGGTCGTGCGGGAGAAGGCGCGGGACCTCTCCGAGGAGGAGATCGCCGAGCGCGGCACCCAGGTGGGCGTCGGCGCGGTGAAGTACGCGGACCTGTCGACGTCGGCGAACCGGGACTACAAGTTCGACCTGGACCAGATGGTCTCGCTGAACGGCGACACGTCCGTCTACCTCCAGTACGCGTACGCCCGTATCCAGTCGATCCTCCGCAAGGCCGGAGAGGTACGCCCCTGCGCGCACCCGGAGCTGTCGCTGCACGAGGCGGAGCGCGCCCTGGGCCTGCACGCGGACGCGTTCGCGGAGGTCGTGGCGGAGGCGGCGTCGGAGTACGCCCCGCACAAGCTGGCGGCCTACCTCTACCAGCTGGCGTCCCTCTACACGACCTTCTACGACAAGTGCCCGGTCCTGAAGGCCGAGTCGCCGGAGCAGGTGGAGAACCGCCTCTTCCTCTGCGACATCACGGCCCGGACGCTGCACCGGGGCATGGCCCTCCTGGGCATCAGGACGCCCGAGCGCCTCTGACCCCGTCACCGCGGGACAGGCAGGGGCAGCCGCTGTCAGTGGCTGCCCCTACAGTCACCGGCATGGCGACACTTCCCAACCCCCTGCCGCGGCTTGCGACGCTCGGCCTGCGGCTCCCGCCCGGAAGGCTGGTCGACGAGACGTCCGACGGCCCCTGGCACGAACCGCTGCTGTGGTACGCCGAGCAGCCCCCGTCCCCGGGCGACTGGGCGGCCCTGGCACCGCCCGCCGCCCGGCTCGGGCTGCTCCCCGTGCTCGTGGACACCTACGGCGCCGACGGTGGCGGCCCGGAGCGCTGGGCCCTGTGCCCCGAGCTGACGTCGTACCCCGGGGACCACGACGCCGAAGAGGTGCTCGCGGACTTCTGGGAGGAGCACACGGGATACGAGACCGAGCCCGACGAGCGGTCCACCGCCGAGACGACGGTCGATCACCCCCCGCACGACACCGAAGCGGCCGAAGCCACCGAAGCCACCGAAGCCACCGAAGCCACCGAAGCCACCGAAGCCACCGAAGCCACCGGGCAAGCCTCTTACGACGACACGCTCGCCCCCTTCGGCCCGGCCTGGCCCGGCCTCGCTCCCGCCGCCCAGGAGGAGGCAGCCGACCCGGACACGCGGGCGGCCGAGGTCGCCGACTCGGTGCGCGGCGGCAGGGGCTCCGCGTTCCACCACCCGCGCCTCGCCCTGGTCCCGGCCCGCCGCTCCGCCGACATCCCGGCGGCGATCGGCTGGACCGGCCCGCTCAACCATGAGAACGACGTGGCGCGGCTCTGCGCGGTCCTGCGTTCCTGGGAGGACCGATTCGGCATACGGGTCGTGGCGCTGACCTCCGACACGCTGGTCGTCTCCGTCGCCGCCCCGCCCCTCACTCCCGCCGAGGCCGAGGCGGTCGCCGCCGAGCACTTCGCCTTCTGCCCGGACAGCATCATGCAGGGCGACTTCGACGACCTGCGCACCTACGCGAAGAAGCTCATCGGCGAACGCTCCTGGTCCTTCTGGTGGGACTGACAGGCAGGCGGGAGTGATGGCCGGCGTCACGACAACAGGGTCGTCCCCGCCGGAGCCACGATCCCGAACTCGTCCTCCAGGACCCGACGCGGCCTCGGCCTCGTCCGCCAACTCCCGCTGCCTGACCGTGCCGTCGGCCCGCGTCTCGGTGAGGAGCCGGCCGTCGAGGAGGAGGTGCCGGTCGGGGGTGCCCCGCTGCACGTAGAGGCCCTGGGTGAAGGGGGAGCGCGGGTTCGTCGCGATGTGCCAGTCGATGACCTCGAAGTCGGGCTTTCTCGAACGGCTCGAGTGTGAACGCGTACGGCGCCTGCACCGGATCAGCGGCGCCCTTCCCCGGCAGGTACGCCTCGAGCACCCACGTCTCCGAGGGTCCCCGGTGCTCAGCCGCGTGCACCAACCGGTGCCGCCGCTCCGCGTCCCGGAACTCGGTGCCGGCCACCAGCGGCACCGGCTCCAGCAGCGACCCGAGGGTCCCGAAGCCGACGTCGGCCAGATACGGCCGGGGGTCGCCCGGCACCTCGACGAGCAGGGTCATGTGTGTGCGGCCGGCTCTCGATGCGGTCGGTGCCCACGACGACGCGGGCGGTCAGGCGGGTCACGCCGAAGCCCAGCGCCTCCAGGATCAGCGCGAACAGCGAGTTGTGCTCGTAGCACTAGCCGCCGCGCCGGCTGTGGACCGGCTTGGCCATGAGGTCGGCGGGGTCCAGGGAGGGCGCCCGGCGGTCCAGTGCGTCCAGGTTCTCGAAGGGGATGGCCCGGGTGTGCGCGCCAGGCGCACACCCTTCAGCGTCGCCGATCGGCCCGCCGCTCCCCGTCCCAGCCGATCCTTTCGAAGTACTTCTCCCCGACATCCGACATGACTGCACCATGAGCAGCCCCCATTGCGCGGACCTCAGGAAATCTGCGAAGCCGCCTCGCGCAGCCCCACTCCCAGCCGTCGCAGCCCCTCCCCGATCTCCTGCGGCGTCTGCGTCACGAAGCACAGCCGCAGCGTCGACCGGTCCGGCTCACCGGCGTAGAAGGGCGCCCCCGGCACGTAGGCGACGTCCTGCCGCACCACCCCCTCCAGCAGCTCGGTCGTGTCGTACGTAGCCGGCAGTCGAGCCCAGAGGAACATGCCGCCCTCCGGCCGGCTCCAGGCCGACCCCTCCGGCAGCGCGTCCCCCAGCCCCGCGAGCATGGCGTCCCGCCGCTCCCGGTACACCCCGGCGACCCGCCGGACATGGGCGTCCAGGTCCCGGTCGGCCAAGTAGCGTGCCGCGGCGAGCTGGTTGACCGTCGGCGTGTGCAGATCGGCGGCCTGCTTGGCGACCACGCACGCCCGCCGCAGCGATCCCGGCGCCCGCAGCCACCCCAGCCGCAGCCCCGGCGCCATCACCTTGGAGAAGGAGCCGAGCAGGACCGTACGGTCCTCCGCCCCCGGGTACGTGGCGATCCACGGCACCCGTTCGCCCTCGAACCGCAGCTCCCCGTACGGGTCGTCCTCGACGATCCACAGCCCCCGCCGGGCGGCAACGGCGGCGACCGCTGCCCGACGCGAGGCCGGCAGCGTACGGCCCGTCGGATTCTGGAACGTCGGCACGGTGTACAGCAGCTTGGGCCGCTCCCGCACCACCAGCTCCTCCAGCGCCGCCGGGTCCAGCCCGTCCTCGTCCCCCGGCACGGCCAGCACCCGCGCCCCGGCGAAGCCGAAGGCCTGAAGTGCCGCCAGATAACAGGGACGTTCGACGAGAACCGTGTCCCCGGGCTCCACCAGCGCGGTCGCGAGCAGGGACAGCGCCTGCTGCGAGCCCGTGGTGACCAGGACGTCGTCGGCCTCGGTCGGCAGCCCGCGCACCGACATCCGTCCCGCGAGGGCAGCCCGCAGCCCCGGCTCGCCCTCGGTCGTGGAGTACTGCAACGCCCGCGCGGGCGCCTCCGCCAGCACCGCCCGGTACGCCGCCGCGATGCCCTCCGCGTCGAACAGCTCCGGCGCCGGCAGCCCGCCCGCGAAGTTGATCACCTCGGGCCGGGCGGTGACGGCGAGGATGTCCCGCACGGCCGAGCCGCCGACCGCCCGGGCCCGAGCGGCGAGCTGCGGCACGGGAGCGGGCGCGGTTTCCACCTCGGTGACGGTCATGACGACGGCTCCTTCGACTACAGCGGACGAACAGCGACTCGTGCCACGGCAGCCTAGAGACATACATGCCCTCTACAAGTAGGTTTCCGCCATACGGACGGAATCAGCCCCCCCCAGAGCCCGGGCGGTCAGACCTTCGTCCCCACCGCCGCGTACACGTTGATGTCCGCGTCCGTCACGTCGTTGATGTCGGCGTACCGCACCTTCTCGATGGCGTCGAGCCCCGCCAGGTACGACGCCTCCGGCTGCTCCGGCACCGGCGCCGCGCCGTCCGACCGCCACCGGTGGGCCGGCACGACACCCGGCTCGACGAGCTCCAGCGAGTTCTCGGCGAAGAACCGCTCGACCTCCGCCTTCGTCCGCAGCACGAAGGTGAACCCGCGCTCGGTGTAGGTCCGTTGCACCGCCCGGACGTTCTCCGCGTTGAGGTCCTCGGTGAGATGGCTGAGGACCAGCCGGCTCCCGGAGGGCAGCTCGTCGACGAGTCCGCGCACGATCGGGTACGCCTCCTCGTCCTCGACGAAGTGCAGGATCGCCACCAGGCACAGTGCGATCGGCTGGTCGAAGTCCAGCGTCTTCGCGGCCTGTTCGAGGATCTGCGCCGGGTCCTTGAAGTCGGCGTCGATGTAGTCCGTACGCCCCTCGGGCCCGCTCGTCAGCAGGGCACGCGCGTGCGCGAGGACGACCGGATCGTTGTCGACGTACACGACCCGCGAGTCCGGCGCGATGCGCTGGGCGATCTGATGGACGTTCTCCGCGGTCGGCAGGCCGGTGCCGATGTCGAGGAACTGCCGGATGCCGTCCTCGGCGAGCGTGTTCACGGCCCGGCGCAGGAAGTCGCGGTTGTGGCGGACGTCGAGGTACCCGCGCGGGTTGGCGGCGAGCGCCGCGGCGGCCGCCTCACGGTCGACGGGGTAGTTGTCCTTGCCGCCGAGGAAGACGTCGTAGACACGGGCCGGGTGCGCCTTGGTGGTGTCGATCCTCCTTCTCAGCTCGGCGGGATCCTGGCTGAGGGCGTCACCGGACATCGGCGTCTCCTCGAAGAGTCGGCGGAAGAGGGTCAACAACCTAACTCCCGGCGGCACTTGATGGTGCCCACGCCCACATTTCCCGCATCCCCGCCCCACGGCGTCCCGCACGACGTCCCGCGACCGAGCCATCCCCGCAGGTCAGCCCGCGTCCCATCGCCCCGGCGTCCCGAATCCCCCGCGAACCCTGGCAACCGCCGCGGATCACCCCGCACGCTGTTCCCATGCCCGCCCGAATCCGCTGCCTCCTCGTCACCGCCGCCCTCACGCTCCTCGCGCTCGTACTGACGGGCTGCGAGGACGGAACGGGCGTACGCGACGAGGGCCCGTCGACCGTGTCCTCGACGACCCGCTGAACAAGCCGAAAGGCCGCCCGGTGAGCCGGACGGCCTCGAAGCACAGCAGGGTCTCAGGCGAGAACGGGCGCTTCCTTCGGGTTCGGACCGAACTTGTTCGGGCCCGACTCCCCCTCGCTGCACAGGAAGACCAGCATCACGATCGCGCCGACGAGCGGAACGAGCCCGATGAGGACCCACCAGCCGGAGCGGGCGGTGTCGTGCAGGCGGCGAACGGTGACCGCCAGGCTCGGCAGGAGGATCGCCAGGTAGAAGACGACCGCGATCAGCGGCTGCTTGGTCACGCCGGCGATGATGGCCAGCACGATGTAGATGATCGCCACGAACAGCGTGAACATCCAGTATTCCTTGCGGCGCGCGCGCCCACTGAACACGGCGTACTTCTTCAGCGCCTCGATGAACCAGCTCATTGCGTCCCCCCAGGGATCGACGTAAGACCCCTCCGAACGGATCAGGCCAGGCGCAGAAGATATGGACGCTGACGGGGACTCGTCAATTCGTCACATCCGTCCAGCTCCGCGCCCCGAGCCCACCGTCCGCCGGAGAGCCGGACCTCTCCTCAGGGTCGTTTTCCGGACAGACCCCCAGAAGCTCACCGCGGAAACCCCGAAACGCCACCGAAACACCACACTCGACGGCCCGTTTGTTCCCCGGACCGAGTTCCGTCCGTGACGGGACCGAGTTCGAACCGTTGCCCACCGTAGGCACCCGAGAGCGCCCCGTTCGCGTCACAGCAATCGCTGCGCGACCTCGGTGGCCCAGTACGTGAGGATGTTCCGCGCACCCGCCCGCTTGATGCCGGTCAGCGACTCCAGGATGGCCCGGTCCCGATCGATCCAGCCCTTCTCGGCGGCGGCCTCGATCATCGAGTACTCGCCGGAGATCTGGTAAGCGGCAACAGGCACGTCCACGGAGTCCGCCACACGGGCCAGGATGTCCAGATAGGGCCCGGCCGGCTTCACCATCACCATGTCGGCGCCCTCCTCGAGATCGAGCGCCAGCTCCCGCAGAGACTCCCGCGCGTTCGCCGGGTCCTGCTGGTACGTCTTCCGGTCACCCTTCAACGACGAACCGACGGCCTCCCGGAACGGCCCGTAGAACGCGGACGCGTACTTCGCCGTGTACGCGAGGACGGCGACATCCTCCCGCCCGATCTGATCCAGGGCATCCCGGACAACCCCGATCTGCCCGTCCATCATCCCGCTGGGCCCCACCACATGGGCCCCGGCGTCGGCCTGGACCTGAGCCATCTCGGCGTACCGCTCGAGGGTGACGTCGTTGTCGACCCGCCCCTCCCCGTCGAGCACCCCGCAGTGCCCGTGATCAGTCGTCTCGTCGAGACACAGATCGGACATGACGAGCAACTCGTCACCCACCTCGGCCCGCACATCCCGGATGGCGACCTGCAGGATCCCGTCCGGATCGGTCCCGGGCGTCCCCACCGCGTCCTTCTTCGACTCCTCCGGCACGCCGAACAGCATGATCCCGGAGATCCCGGCCGCCACGGCCTCCGCGGCGGCCTTCTTCAGCGTGTCCCGGGTGTGCTGCACCACCCCGGGCATCGCCGCGATCGGCACCGGCTCGGCAACGCCCTCGCGCACAAAGGCCGGAAGGATGAAATCCGCGGGATGCAGCCGGGTCTCGGCGACCATCCTCCGCATGACGGGGGTGGTCCGCAGCCGCCGGGGCCGACTGCCGGGAAAGGATCCGTACGTCGTCATACACCCACGCTACGCCCGCCCCACCACCCCCTTTGCCGACGCCCCGTCGGCCCGTACAAGCCCCAGGCACGACCCGACTCGGTCGGTCGAGAGGTGCACGAACTGCACCCGCGCCCGGCCACGGCGGCAAGGGGCCGTGTCGGGGGGTGTCCGCCAGCAGCGGTTGGCGCGTCAACACGGGTGAGCCGGTAGGTGACCGATTCCGCGCCGTTCCGAGGACGGACACCCCCCGACACGGCCCCGACCTCCCACGCATCCGAAGCCGGAACCCGTACCCCGCATGCGCCACACACACCACAGGTCCAAGCTGAAAGTACAAGCCTCCCAC
This sequence comes from Streptomyces sp. Q2, assembly GCF_056820935.1. NCBI lineage: Bacteria > Bacillati > Actinomycetota > Actinomycetes > Kitasatosporales > Streptomycetaceae > Streptomyces > Streptomyces sp. Q2. The sequence continues at coordinate 80,386 of NZ_JBXEJE010000039.1, forward strand.
CCCCGGAGGACGAGATGACGTCCACGCACCACCCCCACCCCACCCCCGACCTCTTCGCCCTCTCCGACATCAGAGGCCCGGTCCTGCGCCCCGGCGACGACGGCTACGCCGACGAGGTCACCGGTTTCAACCTGGCCGCCCTGCACACCCCCGACGTGGTCATAGGAGCAACCAGCGCCGACGACATCGTCGCGGCGATGCGCTGGGCGACCGCGACCGGCACCCCGGTAGCCGTCCAGGCCACCGGCCACGGCGCCAACTTCCCCATAGACAGCGGCCTGTTGATCACGACCACCCGTATGACGGACGTACAGATCGACCCGGCCAACCGCACCGCGACCACCGCCGCCGGCGCGAAGTGGCGCCACGTCATGGACGCCGCGGCCCCCCACGGCCTCGGCCCCCTGACCGGCACCTCCACAGACGCGGGCGTCGTCGGCTACACCCTCGGCGGCGGCCTCCCCGTCCTCGGCCGGACCTACGGCTACGCGGCCGACCTGGTCCGCTCGTTCCAGGTCGTCACCCCCGACGGCGTTCTCCGCGAGGTGAACCAGAGCACCGAACCCGAGCTTTTCTGGGCCCTGCGCGGCGGCAAGGGCAACGTAGGGATCGTCACGCGACTGACCTTCGACCTGCTCCCCCTCGCCCGCATCCTGGGCGGCGGCATCTACTGCCCCGGCGAGCACACCGAGCCCCTCCTGCGCGCATGGGCGGAGTGGACACGCACCGTGCCGAACGAGATGTGCAGCGCGTTCAGCCTCCTGCGCCTGCCCCCGATCCCCCAGATCCCCGAACCCCTGCGCGGCGGCTTCTGGGCAAGGGTGGCGATCGCGTGGACGGGCGACACACAGGAGGGCGAACGCCTCCTGGCCCCCATCCGCGAGGCCGCCCCCGTGGCGGTCGACTTGGTGGAGGAGATGGACTACGCGGCGGTGGACCGCATCTACATGGAGCCCCAGGACCCGCTCCCCGCCCGCGAATCCTGCGCCCTGCTCCGCGACCTGAGCCCGGACGCCATCCGCACGTTCCTGGACCAGGTGGGCCCGGACAACCCCGACTGCCCGATCCTCCTGGTGGAGATCCGCCACATGGGCGGAGCCCTGTCCGACCCGGCAGCGGTCGAGGACGCGATCTGCTCCCGCGACGCGGAGTACTTCCTGGAAACGGTGGCGGTCCTGGCCGCCCCGCCGGCCGCCGAGGCCATAGAACGGGCCACGACAGCCCTGCAGACCGCGATGGCCCCGTACGGCACGGGCCGCACGATGGTCAACATCCACGGCACCCCGGGCGACGAAGCGGACCGGGCCCGAGCCTGGACCCCGGAGGTCTACGCCCACCTGCAACAGGCCAAGTCGACCTGGGACCCGGACAACCTCCTGCGCTACGGCCACACGGTGACACCGGCCTGAGCACGCCACTACCAGGCAACCGCCCGCCCCCCAGGCAGCCGCACGCCACCAGGCACCCGCACGCCACCGGCAGGCAGGCCGCACACCAGCACCAGACATCCGCCCGCACCACCGGTCAGACAGCCGCACACCACCCCAGGCAACCGCCCGCACCACCGGTCAGACAGCCGCCCGCCACCCCAGGCAACCGCCCGCACCACCGGTCAGGTAGTCGTACGCCTCCGCCGAGCCCCAGGCCGCCGCTCACTCGGCCGAGTCACCGCGTCCCCGGCCTCCAGCGCGGCAGCCCTCCGCCGCAGCCCGAAGTCGGCAAGGGCCTCGGCCAGCTTGTGCACGGACGGCTCGGGAGCCATCACGTCGACCCGCAGCCCGTGCTCCTCGGCGGTCTTGGCCGTGGCGGGTCCGATACACGCGATGACCGTCACGTTGTGCGGCTTGCCGGCGATACCCACCAGGTTCCGCACCGTGCTGGACGAGGTGAACAGCACGGCGTCGAACCCACCGCCCTTGATCGCCTCACGGGTCTCGGCCGGCGGCGGCGACGCCCGCACGGTCCGGTAGGCGGTGACGTCGTCGACCTCCCACCCGAGCTCGATCAGCCCGGCGACCAGCGTCTCGGTGGCGATGTCGGCACGCGGCAGGAACACCCGGTCGATCGGGTCGAACACCGGGTCGTACGGAGGCCAGTCCTCCAGCAGCCCGGCGGCCGACTGCTCCCCACTCGGCACGAGGTCGGGCTTCACACCGAAGGCGACGAGCGCCTTGGCGGTCTGCTCCCCCACCGCGGCGACCTTGATGCCGGCGAAGGCGCGCGCGTCGAGCCCGTACTCCTCGAACTTCTCCCGGACGGCCTTCACGGCGTTCACGCTCGTGAAAGCGATCCACTCGTACCGTCCGGTCACCAGCCCCTTGACCGCCCGCTCCATCTGCTGCGGCGTCCGCGGCGGCTCGACGGCGATCGTCGGCACCTCGTGCGGCACGGCCCCGTAGGACCGCAGTTGGTCGGAGAGCGAAGCCGACTGCTCCTTGGTGCGCGGCACGAGCACCTTCCAGCCGAACAGCGGCTTGGACTCGAACCACGAGAGCTGCTCACGCTGAGCCGCGGCGGACCGCTCACCGACCACGGCTATCACCGGCCGCCCGCCCTCGGGGGACGGCAGCACCTTGGCCTGCTTCAGCGTCTGGGCGATGGTGCCCAGCGTCGCGCTCCAGGTCCGCTGCCGGGTGGTCGTACCGGCGACGGTGACGGTCAGCGGCGTATCGGGCTTGCGCCCGGCGGAGACCAGCTCACCGGCCGCGGCGGCCACGGAGTCGAGGGTCGTCGAGACGACGACCGTGCCGTCCGAGGCTCCCACCTCCGTCCAGCACCGGTCGGAGGCGGTCCGCGCATCCACGAACCGGACGTCCGCGCCTTCGGCGTCCCGCAGCGGTACGCCGGCGTAGGCGGGCACGCCGACGCCGGCCGCGACCCCGGGGACGACCTCGAACGGCACCCCCGCGGCGGCGCACGCCAGCATCTCCTCGGCGGCGTACGCGTCGAGCCCGGGATCCCCGGACACGGCACGTACGACCCGCCTGCCGCCCCGCGCGGCCTCCATGACAAGATGTGCGGCATCCCGCACGACGGGGACACTCACGGTGGTTGATGCGCCGTCAACTACCGTTAGTTGAGGCGTGCCTGTGCCCGGAGTCGGACCGGAGGACAGATCCACAGAGGGATCCGAATCCGTGTTCACGACGGTGACACCGGCCCTGGCGTGCGTACGTACGACGTCGAGCACTTCGTGCCCGGCGACGAGAACGTCCGCGTGCGTCAGCGCCTCGACGGCGCGAAGAGTCAGCAGTCCCGGATCCCCGGGTCCGGCACCAAGGAAGGTGACGTGCCCGTGTTCGTGACCGGCGGCGGGAAGGGTGGTGGGGCTCACTGTGCTCGCTCCCCCATCAGACCGGCCGCGCCCTGGGCAAGCATCTCGGCAGCGAGCTCGCGACCGAGCGCCATTGCCTGGTCGTTCGTCTCGGGCACGGGACCGGTGGTGGACAACTGCACCATCCGCGTGCCGTCGGTGGTACCGACGACTGCGCGCAGGCGCATTTCCTTGACAATCTGCCCGTCGGCCAGAAGGTCGGCCAGCGCGCCCACAGGGGCGCTGCAACCGGCCTCCAGGGCGGCGAGCAGGGACCGTTCGGCAGTCACGGCGACCCGCGTGAACGGGTCGTCGAGCTCACCGAGCGCGGCGATCAGGTGCGCGTTGTCCGCGGCACATTCGATCGCGAGTGCCCCCTGGCCGGGGGCGGGCAAAACCGTGTCGACCGACAGGAAGTCGGTCACTTCGTCACCGCGGCCGATGCGATTGAGGCCGGCCGCGGCCAGCACGACCGCATCCAGCTCGCCGTCGCGCACGAACCCGATCCGCGTATCCACGTTCCCCCGGATCGGAACCGTCTCGATGTCCAGCCCGTGGCCGCGCGCGTACGCGTTCAGCTGGGCCATCCGGCGCGGCGAACCCGTACCGATGCGCGCGCCGCGCGGCAGGTCGGTGAACTTCAGCGCGTCCCGGGCGACGATCACGTCCCGCGGGTCCTCGCGCACCGGTACGGCGGCGAGCGCCAGCTGGTCGGGCTGCCCGGTAGGCAGGTCCTTCAGCGAATGAACCGCGAAGTCGACCTCCCCCTTCAGCAGCGCTTCCCGCAGCGCGGTCACGAAGACGCCCGTGCCGCCGATCTGTGCGAGCTGCTCGCGGGAGGTGTCGCCGTAGGTGGTGATCTCGACGAGCTCGACGGGCCGTCCGGTCACCTGGCTCACGGCGTCCGCGACCTGCCCGGACTGGGCCATGGCGAGTTTGCTCCGCCTGGTCCCGAGCCTCAATGCCTTGCTACTCATGCCGGCCCTCGGTTCTTGCTGTTCTCAGGTTCGTCGTCGGCGCCGTCGGCCCGGGAGACGGCGGCCACCGTCTCGGGGTCGAGGTCGAACAGGGTCCGCAGCGCGTCCGCGTACCCGGCGCCGCCAGGTTCGGCCGCCAGCTGCTTGATCCGTACGGTCGGCGCGTGCAGCAGTTTGTCGACGACGCGCTTCACGGTCTGGGTGATCTCGGCGCGGTGCTTGTCGTCGAGGCCGGGCAGCCGCCCGTCGAGCCGGGCGATCTCGCCCGCGACCACGTCGGCGGCCATCGTGCGCAGCGCGACCACGGTGGGCGTGATGTGCGCGGCCCGCAGCGCGGCCCCGAAGGCGGCGACCTCGTCGGCGACGATACGGCGGACCTGGTCGACGTCGGCCGCCATCGGAGCGTCGGCCGAGGCGTCGGCCAGTGACTCGATGTCCACGAGCCGCACCCGGGCCAGCCGGTGCACGGCCGCGTCGATGTCGCGGGGCATGGCCAGGTCGAGCAGGAAGAGGGTCGGCTCGGGCCGCGGGATCTCGGCGACGGGCTCGGGCTTGCGCCGCTCGGGCACCCGGCCGAGGGTGGCCGCGGCCGCGGCGAGCGCGGCGATGGCGTCCGCCTCCTCGGCCGGGTCGAGCACGGTGAGGGCACCCGCGGGGGCGGAGGTCTGCTGGCGCTGGGTGCCCTTGTCCACCCAGGCGGCGTGCTGTTCCAGGTCGGCGGCGGCCATCCCGGCCACGGCGGCCTCCCCGAGCACGGAGAACCCGGCGGTGGCGGCCTGCGCGGCCGGCAGGTCTATCGGGCAGCCGTCCTCGGTGCCCAGGCTGGTGGGCGGGAGCTCGCCGCGCCCGGCGTCCGCCACGGCCGTACGGCCGAAGCCGCCGTCGGACGGCGTTGGCGAAACGGTCCCGCTGTGCGCGACGGTCTCTTCGGTACGGTCCTCGACCGCCGCCGCGACCGCCTCGGCCGTCAGGACCAGGCCCGTCGCTCCCGTACAGGAGACGGCGAGATCGGCACGTGTCAGCTCGGCCGGCACCGATTCCATCGGTACCGCGCGGGCCAGCACGTCCGTGTCGTCGCCCTCGGTCAGGATCTGGACGAGCCGCTCGGCGCGGTCGGGGGTGCGGTTGGCGACGACGATCTCGGCGACCCCGGCACGCGCGAGCGTGGCCGCGGCCAGCGAGGACATCGAGCCGGCGCCGATGACCAGGGCCTTCTTGCCGCGGGCCCACTGCTCGACGGCGTTGCCGGCGGCCAGTTGCTCCAGGCCGAAGGTGACCAGGGACTGTCCGGCCCGGTCGATGCCGGTCTCGGAGTGGGCACGCTTGCCGACGCGCAGGGCCTGCTGGAACAGGTCGTTCAGGAGCCGTCCGGCGGAGTGCACGTCCTGCGCCTTGGCAAGGGAGTCCTTCATCTGGCCGAGGATCTGGCCCTCGCCGACGACCATCGAGTCCAGCCCGCAGGCCACCGAGAAGAGATGGTGGACGGCCCGGTCCTCGTAGTGCACGTACAGATACGGAGTGAGCTCCTCCAGCCCCACTCCGCTGTGCTGGGCGAGCAGCGTGGACAGCTCGGCGACACCGGCGTGGAACTTGTCCACGTCGGCGTACAGCTCGATGCGGTTGCAGGTGGCGAGGACCGCGGCCTCGGTGGCGGGCTCCGCGGCGACGGTGTCCTGGAGCAGCTTGACCTGCGCGTCCGCGTTCAGCGCGGCCCGCTCCAGCACGCTGACCGGGGCGCTGCGGTGGCTCAGCCCGACGACGAGGAGACTCATGCCGGCATCACGGCGGGGACGTCCCCGTCTGGACCCTTGTCGGCGGGCTGCTTGCGGGCGGCGGTGTGCGGGACCGCGCCGTCGGCCGCGGCGGCGGCCTCCTCGCCGGCCTTGCGCTGCTCGTGGAAGGCGAGGATCTGCAGCTCGATGGAGAGGTCGACCTTGCGCACGTCGACGCCGTCCGGCACGGACAGCACGGTCGGCGCGAAGTTCAGGATGGAGGTGACCCCGGCGGCCACGAGCCGGTCGCAGACCTGCTGGGCGGCACCGGCGGGCGTGGCGATGACCCCGATGGACACGCCGTTGTCGTCGATGATCCGTTCGAGCTCGTCGGTGTGCTGGACGGGGATCCCGGCCACCGGCTTTCCGGCCATCGCGGGGTCGGCGTCTATGAGCGCGGCGACCCGGAAGCCGCGCGAGGCGAACCCGCCGTAGTTGGCGAGGGCGGCGCCGAGGTTACCGATACCGACGATCACTACCGGCCAGTCCTGGGTCAGGCCCAGCTCGCGGGAGATCTGGTAGACGAGGTACTCGACGTCGTAGCCCACACCACGCGTTCCGTACGAGCCCAGGTAGGAGAAGTCCTTGCGCAGCTTCGCGGAGTTGACCCCCGCGGCGGCCGCGAGCTCTTCGGAGGAGACCGTGGGCACCGAGCGCTCCGACAGTGCGGTCAGCGCGCGGAGGTACAGCGGAAGGCGGGCGACGGTGGCCTCGGGAATCCCTCGGCTACGGGTCGCCGGTCGGTGAGTTCGGCCAGTTGCCACGGTGCTCCTGCGGGTAGAGCGGGGCTGCAGGCGGTCACACGTTCCCGGACCGCCCCGTCGAAAGCAGGCTATGTCTTTGTGAACGCGTGCACAAAGATGGTGTCCGATTTGCCCGGCCAACGTGACCGGGGTCACGCGCCCCCGGCGCACCTGTACGGAACCGGCGCACACGCACCACCGTTCCTCTTCTCTTGGGGGCAAAACCGCACACGCTCCTCTACGATTCCCGCCCCCGAGACCAAGTCGCCGCCGATCCTAAGCGACGTTCCGGCCCAGTTGGACTACTCGGTCAGTGCCGTGCGGAGGCGGCCCTCGTCCACCCGCCAGAAGGTGTGCTGCTCCCCGTCGACGAGCACGACGGGGATCTGTTCCCAGTACTGGTCGTGGAGTTGGGGATCCTGGGTGATGTCCTTGCGCTCCCAGGGAACACCGAGATCGGCACACACCTTCTCGACCACGGTCTGTGCGTCATCACACAGATGACACCCGGGCTTGCGGACGAGAGTGACGAGCCGGTCCTGTGGGGACCTTGGGGCGTTGCGCCGAAAGAGGGGAGTCATGTCGGCCATTCTCGCTCCGCCGGACCGGCTCTTTAACGACACGGTCGCCGAGAGTTCACACCCTTCGAACCTCGCGACTCCGGAACCACCGAACAGACTGGCTATGCTCACGCCATGGCCGCTCTCGGATGGCTCACTCCCCGTAGGCGCTCCGCCACGGCGCGGAGCGTGTTGGCAGGCGAGGCCTCGGCGGAGGCCGCGCGCAAGTCGACGCAGGAAACCGCCGGTGAGGAACCGGCGTTCCCGGTGCACGGCGACGCGCACGCCGCCGCCTTCTTCGACCTGGACAACACCGTGATGCAGGGCGCCGCCCTGTTCCACTTCGGCCGCGGCCTGTACAAGCGGAAGTTCTTCGAGACCCGCGACCTCGCGAAGTTCGCCTGGCAGCAGGCGTGGTTCCGGCTGGCCGGCGTCGAGGACCCGGAGCACATGCAGGAGGCCCGCGACTCGGCGCTGTCGATCGTCCAGGGCCACCGGGTCTCCGAGCTGATGTCGATCGGCGAGGAGATCTACGACGAGTACATGGCCGAGCGCATCTGGCCCGGCACCCGGGCCCTGGCCCAGGCGCACCTGGACGCGGGCCAGAAGGTGTGGCTGGTCACCGCGGCCCCGGTGGAGATCGCCCAGGTCATCGCCCGCCGCCTCGGCCTGACCGGCGCGCTCGGCACGGTCGCCGAGTCGGTGGACGGCGTCTACACGGGCAAGCTGGTCGGTGAACCGCTGCACGGCCCGGCGAAGGCGGAGGCGGTCCGCGCGCTGGCCGCGGCGGAGGGCCTGGACCTGTCCCGCTGCGCCGCCTACAGCGACTCGCACAACGACATCCCGATGCTCTCGCTGGTCGGCCACCCCTACGCCATCAACCCGGACAGCAAGCTGCGCAAGCACGCCCGCCGGCTGGAGTGGCGCCTGCGCGACTACCGCACGGGCCGCAAGGCGGCGAAGGTCGGCATCCCGGCGGCCGCGGGCGTCGGCGCGGTGGCGGGCGGCACGGCGGCGGCGATCGCCCTGCACAAGCGCCGTCGCTGACACCGGGCGTCACAACAGGTCACGCCCGGCGCGCCCGGTCAATCCCGCAGTCGTACCCCGTGACCCCGCTGTCCAGTCCCGTTGGCTGCACACGGCCACAACACGCCCCGGACCCAGACGGAACGCGACCCTTTTCGATCAACAATCGATCACTCAGCGGTACTTGATCAGGCGCCATTCGGTTACAGAAGCGACGTAATCGGTGAATTGAGCAACTGCGTGTAGCAGCGCCTGCACTAAGCGTTATTCTCCTCAGACGCAATCCGGTACCCCTTCCGTCGCTACGGCGGGTGAACGGTCCCGCACTGCACGTGATGGAAGCTCTGCCTCTGGGAGTCCCGTGTACCCACACGTCGGGGTTGACGCCTCGGGCCTGGCTACGCTGCGCGCAACGGTCCAAGGCCTGTTGCGCGGCTTCGTCCCCACCGCGTACGCCGTCCCTGCCCTCGCCGTTGCCACCACCCCCGTCGGCCCGTGCTACGCGCTCGCCGACGGCAGCGCCGCCGTCGGAAGACGAGGGCGTTCGACCGGTGCCACAACCACCCGCCGTCCCGCCGCGGACAGCGACAGCGCCCGCATGATGGATCTTGTGGAGCGCGCTCAGGCCGGCGAGGCCGATGCCTTCGGCCGTCTCTACGACCAGTACAGCGACACCGTGTACCGGTACATCTACTACCGAGTGGGAGGCAAGGCGACCGCTGAGGATCTCACCAGCGAGACGTTCCTGCGCGCACTGCGCCGGATCGGCACGTTCACCTGGCAGGGCCGCGACTTCGGCGCGTGGCTCGTCACCATCGCCCGCAACCTCGTCGCCGACCACTTCAAGTCGAGCCGTTTCCGGCTGGAAGTCACCACCGGCGAGATGCTCGACGCCAACGAGGTCGAGCGTTCCCCCGAGGACTCCGTCCTGGAGTCCCTCTCGAACGCCGCCCTCCTCGATGCCGTACGACGGCTCAACCCCCAGCAGCAGGAGTGCGTGACACTCCGCTTCCTCCAAGGGCTCTCCGTCGCCGAGACCGCCCGCGTGATGGGCAAGAACGAGGGTGCGATCAAGACCCTCCAGTACCGCGCCGTACGCACGCTGGCCCGGCTCCTCCCGGAAGACGCCCGCTGACAGAACACACTCGGTAATACCCAACTCGCAGTCAGTGAAAGTCCGTTGACTTCCCGATCCGCTCGTCCGTCGTCCGTAACCCAAGTGCCGCGCCGCTCGTTGTGCGGGATGCAGGCTCCCTGTGGTCACTCCCTGGCCGACTTCGATCACTCGATCGAGTGCTTGTGGTCAGGGCGTGCAACCCTCAGGACCCCCTGGGGAGTCGACCGTCTTGACGAGAGGAGGTGCCGCCAGTGATCGCGAACGTATCGGCGCACCGGCGGGCGAACGCCTTCGCCCAGGCCCTGGAGGAGCAGTCCAGCCAGGGCACGGCGGCCGAGCAGTCCGATGGACCACCGCCGTCCCCGGCTGCTGCGGAACAGACCGAGCAGGGCCGCCTCACGGCCCTCGCGACCGGTCTCGGCGAGCTGCCCAAGCCACAGCTGGACCCCGCGGTCAAGGTCGTCCAGCGGGCCCAGCTCGTGGCCGCTATGGAGGCCATGCTGCTGGAGGGCACCGCTGGAGGCGAGGCAGACCGTTCGGTGCCGGAGCAGCGCTCCCGGTCCCGTGGCGCCCACCGGGCGAGCACGCTGGGCAAGCTCCGACCGCGTTCCCGGCTCACCAAGGGCCTCGCCGCGGGCGGACTCAGTGTCGGTGTCGCCGCCGGCGCGTTCGGCGGAGTCGCAGCGGCGAGCTCGGACGCCCTGCCCGGCGACTCCCTCTACGGCCTCAAGCGAGGTATCGAGGACTTCAAACTCACCTACATGTCCGACGGGGACGACGAACGCGGCGTGGCCTATCTCGACCAGGCCTCCACCCGCCTCAGCGAGGCCCGCCGGCTGATGGAGCGCGACCGCGGCGGCCCACTCGACCACGAGTCCCTCGGCGAGATCCGCCGCGCCCTGTCCGGCATGACCCACGACGCCTCCGAGGGCCACCGGCTACTGACGGCGGCGTACGAACGCGACCCGGACTCCCTCGGCCCCATCCAGGCCCTGGACACCTTCTCGCGCTCGCACCGAGAAGTGTGGGGCGCGCTCCGCGACCGGCTGCCCGTCCAGCTCGGTGACGTCAGCCAGGAGGTGTCGTCGGTCTTCGAAGCCATAGACGAAGAGGTCGCCCCGCTCCAGTCCCTCCTCCCGAAGCCCCCGGCCCCGGGCGGCGGCAACGGCCAGCGGCAGGGCTCCGGCTCGGCATCCTCCGACACCTCGACGGGTTCCGGCCGTTCGTCGGCGCCCGGCACCGGCGACGGCGGCTCCTCCGGCGGCAGCGGCACCGGCAGCAACAGCCCCAGCAAGTCGGCCGGCTCCGACACCGAGGACGACGGCCTCCTGGGCGGCAACACCGGCGGCCTCCTCGACCCGCCCGAGGACACCGGCAGCTCGTCCCCGCCGACCACGACACCGACCACCCAGCCCGACGTCACCGTCCCGCCGCTCCTGCCCGGCCTGCTGCCCGGCCTGGGCATCGACCCGGAGGACGCGGAGTAGTCCGTACGACGACGGGGGCGCCCTTCCTGAGAAGGGCGCCCCCGTCGTCGTACCCAGGCTTTCGTCTGGTTCTCAAAAGGTCTCTCAGAAGAAGACCGACCGACGCTGCACCAGCAGCTTGTAAAGCGTGTGCTGGATCTGTTCGCGGACCTGGTCGGTCAGGTTGAACATCAGCATCGGATCCTCGGCCGCCTCCGGCGGATAGCCGTCCGTCGGGATCGGCTCGCCGAACTGGATGGTCCACTTGGTCGGCAGCGGGATCCCACCCAGCGGACCCAGCCACGGGAAGGTCGGCGTGAGCGGGAAGTACGGGAAGCCCAGGACCCTCGCGAGGGTCTTGGCGTTGCCGATCATCGGGTAGATCTCCTCGGCCCCGACGATCGAGCACGGGATGATCGGGGTGCCCTGGCGCAGCGCCGTCGAGACGAAGCCGCCGCGGCCGAAGCGCTGAAGCTTGTAGCGCTCGCTGAAGGGCTTGCCGATGCCCTTGAAGCCCTCGGGCATCACCCCGACCACCTCGCCCTGGGCCAGCAGCCGTTCGGCGTCCTCGGCGCAGGCCAGGGTGTGGCCGAGCTTGCGGGCCAGCTCGTTGACCACCGGCAGCATGAACACCAGGTCCGCCGCCAGGAGCCGCAGATGGCGGTTGGCGGGATGGTGGTCGTGGACGGCGACCTGCATCATCAGGCCGTCCAGCGGCAGCGTCCCGGAATGGTTGGCGACGATCAGCGCCCCGCCCTCCGACGGGATGTTCTCGACGCCCTTCACCTCGACCCGGAAGTACTTCTCGTACACCGGGCGCAGCAGGGACATCAGGACCTGGTCGGTCAGCTCCTCGTCGTAGCCGAAGTCGTCGACCTCGTAGTCGCCGGTGAGGCGGCGGCGCAGGAAGGCGAGGCCGCCCGCGACACGGCGCTCCAGGCCGCCGCCGGACTCGCTCTCGTCCGGCGACTGCTGGGGCGGCTGTTCCTCACGGGTCACAAGAACATCATCCTGCGCCGGCGACCTGCTGGGCAGGGGCTGGACCTCACGGACCTGCGCCGATTCCGTGCCCTTGCGCCGGCTGCCCGCGCTCCGGCGCCGCGGCGGGCGCTGCACGGCGCTCCCGCGGGACCGGTCGTCGTCGAACGGAATGACCTTGGCGTCCGCCATCGTTGATGCGCTCCTCAGTTGGCGCTCTGCGTCGGGGGGTGGCCGCTGCCCGCCAGCGGCAGCGCGGCGATCCGGTCGACGGCCCCCGCAAGGGCCTCCGGCGGCAGAAGTCCCGGTCCGCGACTGCGCGCGAACTCCGCGAACGTCTCCGCCGTCGTGTGCTTCGGCTTGAACCCGAGCGTCTCACGCATCTGGGTCGTCGACACGACCCGGCCGTGGGTGAGCAGCCGGATCTGTTCGGGCGAGAAGTCCGTCATGCCCAGCGTACGCACCAGCGATCCGGTCCAGGTGACCGCGGGAAGCAGCAACGGCACCGTGGGCCGCCCCAGCCGCCGCGAGCACTGCGACAGCAGCAGGACCCCGTCCCCGGCGATGTTGAACGTCCCGCTGTTGAGCGTCCCCCGCGCCGGTTCGTGCGAGGCGATCCGCAGCACCTCGATCACGTCGTCCTCGTGCACGAACTGCAGCCGGGGGTCGTAGCCCAGCACGGTCGGCAGGATCGGCAGCGAGAAGTACGCGGCGAGCGGGGTGTCCGCGGTCGGGCCGAGGATGTTGGCGAACCGCAGCACGCACACGGCGACGTCCGGCCGCCGCCGGGCGAACCCGCGCACATAGCCCTCGACCTCCACCGCGTCCTTGGCGAACCCGCCACTGGGCAGCGACTTCGGCGGGGTGTTCTCGGTGAACACGGCGGGATCGCGCGGCGCGGATCCGTACACGTTCGTACTGGACTTGACCACGAGCCGCTTCACGGTCGGGGACTTCTGACAGGCCCCCAGCAGCTGCATGGTGCCGATGACGTTGGTCTCCTTGACGGAGGTCCGGCTGCCGCTGCCCAGCGCGGTACCGGTGACGTCCATGTGGACGACCGTGTCGGCGGCCGTCTCCGCGAGCACACGCGCTATCCCGGGCTGGCGGATGTCGGCCTGGATGAAGTCGGCACCGCCCAGGTGGTGCTCGGGCGGCACAGCGTCCACGGCGATCACCCGGTCCACCTGCGGGTCACGCTGGATGCGTCGTACGAAACGGCCCCCCAGTTGACGGGCCACTCCGGTCACGAGCACGACCTTGCCCAAGATCAGCGCCTTCCTTCCAGCCCATCCGGCACTCGTAGCCTGCCGCGTTCCCCGTGTGCGGCCAACCTAGCGGGTTGATGTTGCGCTGTGATGACTGCCCAATGCAAGAAGTGACGACATCAAGCCCCCGAGTGACGAACCCAAAACCCTCGGACGCGGTACCCGGACACGCGTGTGGCCCCCCACCATCACGGGTGGGGGGCCACAGAACACGCTCTCGCGGTGTCGCTTACTTCTTGTTGCGACGCTGAACGCGCGTGCGCTTGAGCAGCTTGCGGTGCTTCTTCTTGGCCATCCGCTTGCGCCGCTTCTTAATAACAGAGCCCACGACTACCCTCGCTCACTTCTCATCACTCGGTGCTGGGCGCCATGGGCCCATACGACCTACGAGGGGCTAGCCTACCCGCCCGAGCGCTGAGGTCGTAATCGAGGGGACCGGGGTGATCCAATACCGCCCTGAGACCGCCCCGGCCCGCCGTCGTCAGGCTGTTTCCACCCCCACATAGCTCTCACGCAGGTACTCGTGAACCGCATTCTCCGGGACGCGGAAGGACCGCCCCACCCGGATGGCGGGCAGATGACCGCTGTGCACCAATCGGTACACGGTCATCTTCGACACTCGCATCACCGAGGCGACTTCCGCCACGGTAAGGAACTGAACCTCGCTCAGAGGCCTCTGCTCAGCAGCCATGACACACCTGAACCTTCCGCACTCGACGGCCACCGGCTTCCCCTTCCGGTGACTCTTCGTCGCTGCGTGCTCACTCCCCAATGTAGGGGCGGGTGATGCAAGTGGGGAAGAGGTGCACCCATCGGCGGCCTACTGTGACAGACACGCTCGATTGAGTACGTAGCGGGTCAGCGGCCGGTAGTAATCAGACCGCACACCGTCATCAAGTGGAACGACGACGGACACGACCCCCTCCGCCTCCCCCACAAAGAGCGCGGGGTCATCCGTATCCGCCAGCCCAATGGCCTCACACCCCAGCTGACCTGCTCCGCAGACCCAGCCGTGGTCTCCGATGACGAGCTCGGGAAGAGGTCCGCCGGCATCCGCGGCCGCGGCCAGCGCGACCCGAACCGGGAGCGGTGAGTGCGTGTGTGCGCCGGTCGCACAACCGGAGCTCGGCGCGCCCGGTTCCCGCACCAGCGCGACTCCTCGTACGTAGTCAAGGTTGTACGTGCGTAGACCGAACCGGGTCGTTATGTCGACAGAGTGACCCTGCGCCGGGGTGAGGACGGTACATCCCGCCGCCGACAACGCGTCCGCCAAGGCGGCGTAGAAGCCGAGCAGTCGATGGGGGTGTCCGGTGCCGAGGAGCACGGTCGAGCGGCACTGGACGGCCGCCTCGATCCGCCCGGCGAAGGCATCCAGGGCGGCCAGCGTCCGCTCAGGATCGATCACGTCATGGCCTTCGACATCCCGAGGGTCGCCCGAAACGCCACACTTGTCCGCCATCAATCCGATCAAATCCCGCTGCCCCCAAGACCACTGAGGATCAAGCCCGATCAGCACCCGAGGATCCCGAGCAGCGAACAACCGATAACTCCGCAGACTCTCCTCCCGCGAGGTCGCCACCTTCCCGGCCAACCCCGCGGCAAGCAGATGGGCACGCAGCGCCCCGACGCTCAACACGCTGCGATGCTGACGGAAAACCCCCACCCCCGCGACCCGAACCCCCAAACACCCCACAGTCGGCGTAACCCCCACCCACCCAGACCCGAGGCCCACCCCCAGCCCTGCCCGGGCGCAGAGTCCCGCCCCACCCGGCGCCCACCTCTGCCCGGGGCGCACGGGCCCGCCCACCCCGCCGAAGGCCCACCCCTGCCCGAGGCGCATGGGCCCGTCCACCCCTCCGAAGGCCTACCCCTGCCCGGGGCGCAGAGGCACAGCCCCACTCGCGCCCAAGAGCCCAGCCCGCCAAGGGCCCACGGCCCAACCCTGCCTTGGTGCAGGGGCCCGCCCCGCCCAGGTCCAGGGGCCCGGCCCGGTCCGGGCCCGCCCCGCCCGGGTCCAGAGGTCCGGCCCGCCAAGGATCCACGGCCCACCCTGCCTGGGCGCAGGGGGCACAGACCGGCCTGGTCCAGCGGGGAGCCCGACCCAGGGTGCGGGGGCCCGCCCAGGTGCAGAGGCCGGGCCTCGTGCCCTGATGTCCAGGGGCAGCCCGGCCCGACCCAGGGTGCAGTGGCCCGCCCACGTGCAGAGGCCCGGCCTCGCGCCCGGGTCCAGCGGCCCATTTCCCCGCCCGGGTCCAGAGGCCCAGCCTCGCCCGGTGTACAAGGGCCCAGCCCCGCCTCGCATGCAGTGCCCGACCGGGGCGCAGGAGCGCAGCCCCGCCAAGGATCCACGGCCCACCCTGCCTGGGCGCAGGGCCCACCCCGCTCAGATCCAGGGGGCCAGCCGCGCCCGGCCCAGGGCGCAGCCCGGCCCAGGGCGCAGCGACCCCAACCCCGCCCCGGGTCCAGGGGCGGGGCTCAACCCCGCCTCGCGTGCGGCGCCCCGCCCTCGGCGCAGGAGCGCAGCCCGGCCCGAGATGCAGCGGCCGCCCCGCCCCCGAGTCCAGAGACCCAATCCCGCCCGAGTCCAGAGGCACAACCCCGCCCGAGTCCAGGAGCCCAGCCCGGCCCGACCCAAGGACTCAGCCCGGCCCGGGGTGCAACGCCCCGCCCGAGGCCCAGCCCCGCCAAGGACCCACGGCCCAGCCCTCCAGGGGTCCAGGGGCCCTGCCCCTGGCGGGGTCGAAGGGGCAGCGCCCCTGGGGGATGGGACGGGTAGGGGCGGCGGGGGCGAGGAAACGTCATCGCCAACCCCCACCACGCCCTACGCCAACAACCCCCGCAACGGAAACACCGCCCGCCGAGCCGCCAACACCGCCTGGTCCAACCGATCCGCAGGGTCGTACCCCGCCTCCCAGCCGGCCCACCCCACCGGCCATCGCCCATCAGTCATCCGCCCCGGCCCCAACTGCCGAGTCCGAGCGAACACTTCCTGCCGCCACCCATCAGGAATCATCGCCGTGGGCTCCACCGCCCGCCCCGCCGCAATCCCCACCAGATGAGTCCATGACCGCGGCACCACATCCACCACCGCGTAACCGCCCCCGCCCAACGCGACCCACCGCCCGTCGGCGTACTCGTGCGCCAGGTCGTGACAGGCCTCCTGCACGGCCCGCTGCGCGTCCAGAGACACGGCCAGATGAGCCAGCGGATCCTCGAAATGCGTGTCGGCCCCGTGCTGAGTCACCAGCACCTCCGGCCGAAAGTCGGCGATCACCTCCGGCACCACCGCATGGAACGCCCGCAACCACCCCGCGTCCCCGGTCCCCGCCGGCAACGCGACATTCACGGCCGCCCCCTCCGCGCTCTCCGCCCCCGTCTCCTCCGGCCACCCGGTCTGCGGGAACAACGTACGGGGATGCTCATGCAGCGAAATCGTCAGAACCCGCGGATCCTCCCAGAACGCCGCCTGCACCCCGTCCCCGTGATGCACGTCGACATCCACATAGGCGACCCGCGAGGCCCCGAGCTCCAGCAACCGGGCGATGGCGAGCGACGCGTCGTTGTAGATGCAGAACCCCGACGCAGCCCCCGGCATCGCATGATGCAACCCACCCGCGAAGTTCACCGCGTGCAGCGCGTCCCCCCGCCACACGGCCTCCGCGGCTCCCACCGACTGCCCCGCGATCAGCGCGGACACCTCGTGCATCCCGGCGAACGCCGGATCATCCATGGTCCCCAGCCCGTACGACTGGTCAGCCGCCCCGGGATCCACGGAAGCCGCCTTGACGGCCTCGATGTAGTCCTCCCGGTGAACCAGCCGCAGCGTGGACTCCCCGGCCGGCTTGGCGGCCACCACCGTCATCTCCCGATCAAGCCCGAAGGCCTGGACAAGACTCCAGGTAAGGGCCAGCCGGACCGGATCCATCGGATGATCCGGACCGAAGTCATAGCCCGTTACTGCCTCGTCCCACATCAGCTGTGCGCGGCCGCTCATGCCCGCCACCGTATCGGTCCGGTTGAGCGGCGAACGACCGGGCGTACACCAGCGTCACCAGCACCAACACCATCGGCACAAGCATGGCCCCGCGATAACTCCAGGCGTCCCCCAACGCCCCCACCAACGGCGACCCGACCAGGAACCCGACGTAGTTGAAAACATTGAGCCGGGCCACGGCCGCATCGGACGCCCCCGGGAACAACCGCCCGGCCGCCGCGAAGGTCTGCGGCACCAGCACACACAACCCGAGCCCCAGCAACGTGAACCCGAGCATCCCGACCCACGCCCCGGGCGCCACCGCCACCACGCCGAACCCGACCGCCGCCACCACCGCGCCAGCCCGCACGACAGCGACCGCCCCGAACCGCCGTACCCCGAGGTCCCCGATGGCCCGCCCCACCAACGTGGTCACCATGTACACGTTGTACGGCACGGTCGCCAGCTGCTCACTGCTCCCCAGCACGTCCTGCAGATACTTCGCGCTCCAGTTGGAGACGGTCGAGTCCCCGATGTACGCGAAACACATCACCAGACACAGCGGCAGGAGCAACTTGAAGGCGAGGGTCCCGCCCTCGCCCTTCTCCTCCACGACATCGGCGTCCCCGCCCCCGTCGACGTACCACCGACTCCCCACCAGGGCCGCCGGCAACAGCAACAGCACCACCGGCAGATACGACACCCACAACGCGAGATGCCAGTGCGCCCCCGCCCAGGCGAGTGAGGCGCCCAGGATCCCGCCCAGGCTGTACACGGCATGGAAACTGAGCATGATGCTGCGCCCGTACGCCCGCTGCAGACTCACCCCGAGCATGTTCATCGACGCGTCCAGCGCACCCACGGCGAGCCCGAAGGCGGCGAGCGACACTCCCAGTTCGAGCATCGACTCCCCCGCCCCCACCCCGAGCAGCGCCAGGAGCACGACGGGCTGGGACCAGCGGAGTATCCGGCTGGGCGGTATTCGCTTCACCAACTGCTCGGTGCTCACGCTCCCGACGCCGGCGAGGATCGGCACGGCCGCGAGGAACGCGGGCAGCAACGCGTCGGAGACCCCGTATCGGNGACCAGCGGAGTATCCGGCTGGGCGGTATTCGCTTCACCAACTGCTCGGTGCTCACGCTCCCGACGCCGGCGAGGATCGGCACGGCCGCGAGGAACGCGGGCAGCAACGCGTCGGAGACCCCGTATCGGTCCTGGATGGCCGGGATCCGCGTCACGAGCAGGGCGAAGGCGACACCCTGCGCGAAGAAGCTGAACGCCAGCGAGGCCCTACCGCGCCGCAGCACATCAGTCATGGCCGCGAGCGTAGGGCCCCGGCGTACTCATGGGTAGATCCAGCCAAAGATGAGTTTCCCTCAGCTTTACTTCGTCACCGGTGACAGCCCCACCAAACGCCTCGTCGACCGTCCGCACTGACGTCAGACCAGCAGGTCAGCCAACTCCCCCATGCCCGAGAAGAGTTGATTGGCCCCCGCCAGCCGCTCGGCAGGAGTCATGGCGGTGAACCCGTACACATCCATCCCGGCCGACACAGCCGCCCGCACCCCCAACGGACTGTCTTCGATGACGACACACCGCTCGGGCGCGACACCCATCCGCTCGGCCGCGTACAGGAAGAGGTCCGGTGCCGGCTTCCCTCGTCCCACATCCTGCGAACTGAAGATCCGCCCCTCGTCGAACCACCGGTCCAGCCCGGTCTTCCGATGCCCCACCCGGATCCGCTCATGGCTCCCGGAAGAGGCGACGCAGTACGGCACCCCGTCCGCGGTCAGCTTCTCCAGCACCCCCACGGCGCCCGCCACGGGTTCCAGCTCGCGCTCGAAGGCCGCGAACACCCGCCCGTGGAAGACGTCGTCGAAGTCCCCGGGAAGCCGCCTCCCCGTGCGCTCCCGAACGAGGTCGTGGATCCGATGCATCGCGGCGCCCATGTAGTCCCGGATGGAGTCCTCGTACGACGTCGGGTGCCCGAGCTCGGTCAGATAGCCGGCCAGGAGCCGGTTGGAGATGGGCTCGCTGTCGACGAGGACACCGTCGTTGTCGAAGATGACTAGGTCATAGCGCATGGCCCGACCCTAAACGACCCGGAAAAACAGAAAACCCCCGTGCCGATGGCACGGGGGTTTTCTCAAAAATTGTTCGGCGGCGTCCTACTCTCCCACAGGGTCCCCCCTGCAGTACCATCGGCGCTGTAAGGCTTAGCTTCC
>NZ_JBXEJE010000040.1:0-96511 GCF_056820935.1 Streptomyces sp. Q2
CGCAGAAGGCTACTTCCTGCGCCGCGACGGCATGCAGTGGTTCTGGGACCAGTACACGACCGACGAGCAGCAGCGCGCCGAGATCACCGCATCCCCGCTGCGCGCCACCACCGGCCAGCTCACCGGCCTGCCCCCGGCCCTGGTCATCACCGGCGAGGCCGACGTCCTGCGTGACGAGGGCGAGGCCTACGCCAACAAGCTCCGCCAGGCCGGCGTCCCCGTCACGGCCGTGCGTTTCCAGGGCATCATCCACGACTTCGTGATGCTCAACGCCCTGCGCGAGACCCACGCCGCCGAGGCCGCGATCGCGATGGCCGTCAGCGCCCTGCGCACCGCGCTCCACGGCCACTGAGACATCGACAAGGAGAACCCCGCATGTCCACCACCCCCACCGTCCTTCTCGTGCACGGCGCCTTCGCGGACGCCGGCAGCTGGTCCGGCGTCATCGCCGAGCTGCAGCAGCACGGCATCCCCGTCGTGGCGCCGCCGAACCCGCTGCGCGGCCTGGCGTCCGACGCCGCGTACATCGCCTCGGCGGCCGCCCAGATCGACGGCCCGGTCGTGCTGGTCGGCCACTCCTACGGCGGTGCGCTGATCACCGTGGCCGGCACCACGGAGAACGTGGTCGGCCTGGTCTACGTCGCCGCCTACGTCCTCGAAGAGGGTGAGAGCCTCGGCGAACTGCAGGGTCGCTTCCCGCTCTCGCCGCTCGTCAGCAACCTCAAGGAGTGGACGTACCCGGTCGAGGGGGCGAAGCCCGCGGTCGAGGTCACCATCAAGGCCGAGGCCTACCCGGAGATCTTCGCCGCCGACGTACCAGCCGCCGTCACCAAGGTCCTCGCGGCGGCCCAACGCCCCCTGGCGGCCGCCGCCTTCGAGGAGACCGCCGCCGCGGCCGCCTGGCAGACCAAGCCGTCCTGGGCGCTCGTCGCCGGCGCGGACCAGGCGATCAACCCCGAGGTGGAGCGCTTCGGTGCCAAGCGGGCCGGGGCCACGATCGTCGAAGTGGAGGGCGCCTCGCACGCCGTGGCCGTGTCCCGGCCCAAGGAGGTCGCCGACCTGATCCGCGAGGCGGTGCGCGCGACGAGCTGACACAGGCGGTTCCCGTCGCCGGCCTTCCCGTACGCACCGCTCGTTTACGTCCGGCACACAACACCCCCATACAATTCGTGATCCTGTTCGGGCGTTCCGCTCGCGCAGGGTGTGCGAGGGGGGCGGGTTGGCCGAGGAGAGCGCGGCGTTCGGCTCTGTGCTGCGGGAGTTGCGGCTCGCCGCGTCCTTGACGCTGGAGGGCCTGGCCGAGGCCTCGGGCGTCAGCGTGCGGGGCATCGGGGATCTGGAGCGGGGGCGGCGGGCGGCCCCGCAGCGCCGTACGGTGGCCGCCCTCGCCGACGGTCTGGGTCTGGCCGAACCGGGTCGGGAACGGCTCCTGGCCGCCGCCCGGGCCGGACGCAGCCCCGGCTACAGCCCGGTCGGCGTGCGCGCCTTCCCGCGCGGAATCGACGACTTCGTGGGCCGGGAGCGGGAGCTCGTGCGGCTGAGAGAGCTGGCCGAGGGGGCGCGCGTGGTCGTGCGGTCCGCGGCGACGGCGGTGGAAGGCGGACCACAGGGGGGCGTGGTCGTCGCCGCCGTGTCCGGCCCGCCCGGCACCGGCAAGACCACCCTCGCGCTCCACGCCGCCCGGGAGCTGGCCGGCCTTTTTCCGGACGGGCAGTTGCTGGTGGACCTGCGCGGTATGGACGACGTTCCGCCCGAGCCGGTCGAACTGATGCTGGGCGTGCTCAAGGCCCTCGGCGTGGCCGACCGGGATCTGGCGAAGGCCGGGCCTCAGGGGCATCCCGGGCTGTACCGGCAGGTGCTGGCCGACCGGCAGTGTCTGCTGGTGCTGGACAACGCCCGTGACGAGGCCCAGGTCCGCCCGCTGCTGCCCGGCAGCGGTGCGGGGATGGTCCTGGTGACGAGCCGGCGGATGCTCACCGGGCTGGAGAGCGTGCACCGGCTGCCGCTCGGGGAGCTGAGCGCGGACGAGGCGGCCGTGTTCCTGACCACTCTGGTGGGCGAGGAGCGGGCCGGTGCGGATCCGGCCGCGCTGGCGGAGGTCGCCGAGCGGTGCGGGCATCTGCCGCTGGCGCTGAGGGTGGCCGGCAACTGGTTGGCCACCCGTACCGGTTGGAGCGTGCGACGGCTGGCCGACCGTCTCGCCTTCGAGGAGCGGCGGCTGGACGCGCTGGCGGCCGGGGACCTTCGCGTGTCGGCCGCCTTCGACCTGTCCTACCGCCAGCTCACCCCCACGGCGGCCCGGCTGTTCCGGCGTCTGGCCCTGGTGGAGGGACCGGACGTCGGCACGGCCTGCGCCGCCCGGCTGACCGGGCAGCAGGTGTTCGACGCCGAGGACACCCTGGAGGAACTGGTCGAGACCGGTCTGCTCGCCGCGGAAGGGGACCGCTACCGCTTCCACGACCTGCTGCGGTTGTACGCCCGCGCCCGTCTGGCGGCGGAGGAGAGCGCCGAGGACACCGAGCGGGCCCGCGCGGCGATGCACCACTGGCTGCTGGAGACCGCCGTGGTGGCCGGCCGCTGGTACGAGCCCGACCACGGTGCCCCGCCCCCGACCTGGCAGGGCACCGTCGACCTGTCGACCGCCGAGAAGGCCCGCCGGTGGCTGCAGGCCGAGGGCGCCAACTGGCTGGCCGCGCTGCGCCGGGCGGCCTCGGCGGGCGCGCACGCCACCGTCGTGGAGGTGGCCGAGGCCCTGCACTGGTTCTCCGACCAGTGGATCTACTGGGGGCACTGGCCCGAGGTCTTCGGTACCGCCGCCCGCTCCGCCCAGGAGCTGGGCGACCCGCTCATCGAAGCGACCCAGCTGAACTACCACGCCTGGGCACTGCTCCTGTGCGAGGGACGCCACCACGACAGCATCGCCCGCGCCGCCGAGGCCCTCGCGGCCGCCGGGCGCGCCGGCGACACGGTCCAGCAGGCGTGGGCGCACTTCTACACGGCCTGGGCCCTGCGCTGGCTCGGCGACTACACGCCGGCCGCCGAACACAACCAGCGGGCAGCGCGGTTGTTCCAGGACGCAGGCGACATGCACGGCACCGTCCAGGCCATGAGTGGTCACGGCAGCGTCCTGGTGGAGGCCGGCCGGGCGGAGGAGGCCATCGCCGCCAACCTTCGGGTTCTCGCCTTCCTCGATGAGGCCGGGGACCGCCTGGAGCCGCACATAGCCCTGTTCACCCGGTTCAGCCGGCACCACGGCAACGGTCGCGCCTACGCCCTCCTGAAGCGCTGGGACGAGGCCGTCGAGCACCTCCGGATCGCCCTCGAACTCAGCCACGACAGCGGCAACACCGGCCTGGAGAGCCGCTGCCTGGTCGACCTGGGCCAGGTCCTGCTGGACGCGGGACGCGAGGCGGAGGGCCGGAAGGCGTTCACCCGCTGTCTCGCCCTCGGCGCGGGTGCGGACCCCCGGGCCGTCACCGAGGCCCGCGAGCGGCTGGCCGGACGCGACGCCTGAACGGCGCCGCCGTCCTGGCCGCATTTCTGCCTGTGTTCTGCCTGGAGTCACCGACACGCCCCTGATTGGCTGCTGTTGCACGACAGCACAGGCGAGAAGGGGGCGAGCCGATTGAGTCCGGTACTGACGACCGCTTCGGTTCCCGACGGGGAGAAAGTCGTCTGCTGGCGCGACGCGGTGGGACGAGCACTGGTGCCGATGGCCGTCGTCCCGCGCGGCACCGGTCCGTTCGACGGCCGGATCACGACCAGCGACCTCGGCCACCTGCGGGTGTCCACGCTGGAGGCGGACGCCGCTCGGATCAGCCGTACGCCGTCACTCATCGCGCGCTCCCCCGAGGCGTTCTGGGCCGTCGGCATCCAGGTGTCGGGCACGGCGACCCTGACCCAGGACGGCCGAAGGGCGAAAGTACGCGCGGGTGACCTCCTGGTCTACGACACGACGCGGCCGTACTCCCTCGACCACCCGGAGCGGTTCGTCACCCACGTCTTCCGCCTGCCGCGCCCGGCACTGGGCGTACCGGACGCCGACCTCCGCCGGATCACCGGCACCGCCATCGGCACCGCCGACGGCTTCGGCACCGTGCTGCTGCCCTTCCTGGCCTCGCTGGCGACCTCGGCCCACTCCTACTCGCCCGCCCTCGGGGGCAGGCTGGCCGGCAGCGTCGTCGACCTGGTCGGCGCCCTGGTGACCGAGCGAACCCGTCAGGCCGGCCCGGACCAGGACGGCACGCGCGCCCACCTGGTGCGGCGCGTGCGCGACCACATCGACCGCAACCTCGGCGATCCGGCCCTGACGCCCGAGGCCATCGCCGGGGCGCACCGGATCTCCGTGCGGTATCTGCACCGGCTCTTCGAGGGCGAGGGCGTCACCGTGGGACGGCTCGTCCAGCAGCGCCGGCTGGAGGAGTGCGCACGCGATCTGGCCCGCCGCGGCCGGACGAACCCCACGGTGTCGGCGGTGGCTCGGCGCTGGGGCTTCGTCAGCCCCACCCACTTCAGCCGGGCCTTCCGCACGGCGTACGGCGTCTCCCCCGGCCAGTGGCGCGGTCCGCGCACCTCCGCGGCCCCGCCCGGCGCCTGAGCCGCCGGCCGTCTACGCCGCCGACTCGATCTCCGTGACCCCGCGCGGCTCCTGCGCGAACTGTGTCCGGTACAGCTGTGCGTACCGTCCACCGGCCGCCAACAGCTCCTCGTGCGTGCCGCGTTCCACGATCCGCCCCGCCTCGACGACGAGGATGAGGTCCGCCGTGCGCACGGTGGACAGGCGGTGGGCGATCACGATCGCCGTCCTGCCTTCCAGGGCCTCGGCGAGCGCCTCCTGGACGGCCGCCTCGGAGGTGTTGTCCAGGTGGGCGGTGGCCTCGTCGAGGATGACGACGCGCTGGCGGGCCAGCAGCAGCCGGGCGATGGTCATGCGCTGGCGTTCGCCGCCGGAGAGCCGGTAGCCGCGCTCGCCGACCACCGTGTCGAGGCCGTCGGGCAGGGACCGTACGAGATCGTCGAGGCGGGCGCGGCGCAGGGCGTCCCACAGGTCGGGCTCGGTCGCGGTGGGGCTCGCGAGCAGGAGGTTGGCGCGGACGGTGTCGTGGAAGAGGTGGCCGTCCTGGGTGACCATGCCGAGGGTGCCGCGCAGTGACTCGGTGCGCAGGTCACGGACGTCCACGCCGCCGACCCGGACGGCGCCCTCGTCGACGTCGTACAGACGCGGCAGCAGTTGGGCGACCGTCGACTTCCCGGCGCCGGACGAGCCGACGAGGGCGACGGTCTGCCCGGGTTCGGCGCGGAAGGAGATGCCGTGCAGGACTTCGGCGCCGCCCCGGGTGTCGAGGGAGGCCACCTCCTCCAGGGAGGCGAGGGAGACCTTGTCGGCGGAGGGGTAGGCGAAGCGGACGTTGTCGAACTCGACGGAGACCGGGCCGTCGGGGACGGGCCGTGCGTGCGGCTGCTCCTTGATCAGCGGCTCCAGGTCCAGCACCTCGAAGACGCGCTCGAAGCTGACCAGGGCGCTCATCACCTCGACGCGCGCGCCGGCCAGTGCGGTCAGCGGGGCGTACAGGCGGGTCAGGAGCAGGGCGAGGGCCACGACGGCGCCCGGGTCGAGGGTGCCGCGCAGGGCGAACCAGCCGCCGAGGCCGTAGACCAGGGCCAGTGCCAGGGCGGAGACCAGGGTCAGGGCGGTGATGAACAGGGACTGCGCCATGGCCGTCCGTACGCCGATGTCCCGCACCCGGCGCGCGCGGACGGCGAACTCCTCGGACTCCTGCTCCGGGCGGCCGAAGAGCTTGATCAGTGTGGCGCCGGGGGCCGAGAAGCGCTCGGTCATCCGGGTGCCCATCGCCGCGTTCAGGGCCGCCGCCTCCCGCTGCATCCCGGCCATTCTGCGGCCCATGCGCCGCGCCGGGATCACGAACACCGGCAGCAGCACCAGCGCGAGCAGGGTGATCTGCCAGGACAGGGTGAGCATCACGGCGAGTGTGAGCAGCAGCGTGACCAGGTTGCTGACCACTCCGGAGAGGGTGTTGCTGAAGGCACGCTGGGCGCCGATGACGTCGTTGTTGAGACGGGAGACGAGCGCTCCCGTACGAGTACGTGTGAAGAACGCGACCGGCATCCGCTGCACATGATCGAACACGGCCGTCCGCAGATCGAGGATGAGGCCCTCGCCGAGCGTCGCCGAGAGTCGTCGGCCGAGCACGCCGAGGGCCGCCTCGGCGACCGCGATGAGCGCGATGAGCAGGGCGAGTCGTACCACCGTGCCCTCGTCGCCGCCCGACACGATCGCGTTCACGACACGCCCGGCGAGGACGGGGGTCGCGACGGCGAGCAGCGCGGTCACCACGCCGAGCGCCACGAACCGGGCGATACGGCGGCGGTGCGGGCGGGCGAACCCGCCGATGCGGCTCAGGGTGGCGCGGGCGAGGGGGCGGCGCTCCTGCTCGGCGTTCATGACGCTGTGCAGCTGGGTCCAGGCTGTGGTCTCCATACTCATGGGAAGGACCGTAGAACCTCGAGCATGATTGAGGTCAAGGTGCTTCCGTCGTTCACCCGCCCGTCGTCGACCCGCCCCTCGTCCCCCCGCCCGTCGTCCACCCCCACGAAGGACCCGATGACCGTACGCAATCCCTTGTCCCCGCTTCCGCAACCCGCCGTTGGTGCGGGGTGGGAAGGCTCTTCGGATGTGACAGCGGTACAACTCCCCGAACTCCCCCGTCGCGTCCCGGTCCGCCGCATCCGCCAGATCCTGTGTCTGCTTCCGCTCCTGCTGGTCACCGTCGTCGCGGTGGAGCACCGGTCCGTGCTCGCCGAGGGCTTCGGTCATCTGCGCGACGCCCGGTTGCCGTGGCTGGCGGTCGCGGTCGGCGCCACCTGCCTGACCTGGGTCGCCGCGGCGCTCACCCGCCAGGGTGCCGTGGTCGAGCCCCTGCCCAAGGGGCGGCTGGTGGCCACGCAGTTCGCGGCGGGCGCGGCCAACCATCTGCTGCCCACGGGCCTGGGCGCGAGCGCGGTCAACCTGCGGTTCATGACGGTGTGCGGGCTGCCACTCGCCCGTTCCTCCGCCGCGCTCGCCCTGTATCTGCTGGCGGAGTCGATCGGCCGGCTCGGCCTGCTGGCCGCGCTGCTCATCGCCTTCCCGGACGCGCTGCGGCTCGGCCCGCTCCTGCCCGAAGGGGCCGTGGGCCCACTGCTGTCGGCCGTCGTGGCGGTCCTGGTGGTGGCGGTGGGCGTGCTCGCGTCGGTACGGCGGCTGCGTACGGCCGTGTTCTCGTTCCTGCGGACCGCGCTGGGCGAGGCACGCTCGGTGCACGCGCGGCCGGCCCGGGCGCTCGCCCTGTGGGGCGGTTCGCTCTCCTTCCCGGCGTTGCAGGCGGCGGGGCTGGTCGCGGTGGGACAGGCGCTCGGGCTGGACGTGCCGCCCGCGCACATGGCCCTCGCCTATCTGGCGGCGACGGTCGCGGTCGCCCTGGTGCCCGTGCCGGGCGGGATCGGCTCGGTCGAGGCGGCGCTGATCGTGGCCCTGGTGGCGGCGGGCGGCCCGGTGGCCGTGGCCACCGCTGTGGTCCTCGCCTACCGGATCATCACCGTGTGGCTGCCGCTGCTGCCGGGGGCTTTGACGCTCGGCGCGCTGGTACGGCTGAAGGTGATCTGACTCACCGCCGCGCGAGCGCGACGCGCACCGGACCGCAATGCCCACCACCGCCGCACCCGGATCGGGAACAGGCCGAACCGGCCGAACCGGGGCCGGGGGGATCGTCTGAATCCGCGCGGTCCGGCGCGGGTCCAGGTACGAACTCCTGTACCGGATGCGGCAGGATGAGCGGTCGCGTCGGCCATGGGGGGCTTCCTGGACGGCGCGACCTCTCATCCCGGAATCGAACAGGTGGCAACGTGACACGACTTCACATCCGGCCGTCGGCGAGGGACTTCGCCGCAGGACTTCTCTCCGGAGGTGACCGGTGAAGCGGGATCTCACCATGGACGACCTGGTGATCGCCGGCATCGCGGTGATCGCGGGCCTGCTGGCGGCGTTCCTGCTGCGCATGCTGCTGCGCTGGCTGGGCAAGCACGCCGACCGCACCCGCTGGAGCGGTGACGACGTCATCGTGGACGCCCTGCGGACCGCGGTCCCGTGGGCCGCGATCGCGGGCGGTGCGGCGACCGCGGCGGCGGCGCTGCCGCTGACCGGGACGGTCCAGCACAACGTCAACCAGGTCCTGACCGTCCTGCTGATCTTCGTCGTGACGGTGGCCGTGGCCCGGGTCGTCGCCGGCCTGATGCGGTCGGTCACCCAGTCCCGCCCCGGCGTCGCCGGATCGGCCACGATCTTCGTCAACATCACCCGGGTACTGATCCTGGCGATCGGCTTCCTGGTGGTGCTCCAGACGCTGGGCATCTCCATAGCGCCGATGCTCACCGCCCTGGGCGTCGGCGGTCTTGCGGTCGCCCTGGCCCTCCAGGACACCCTCGCCAACCTCTTCGCGGGCATCCACATCCTCGCCTCCAAGACCGTCCAGCCCGGCGACTACATCCGGCTGAGCAGCGGCGAGGAGGGC
Source organism: Streptomyces sp. Q2 (assembly GCF_056820935.1). Classification (NCBI taxonomy): domain Bacteria; kingdom Bacillati; phylum Actinomycetota; class Actinomycetes; order Kitasatosporales; family Streptomycetaceae; genus Streptomyces; species Streptomyces sp. Q2. Next base: position 8,568 of record NZ_JBXEJE010000040.1, read on the forward strand.
TACGTCGAGGACATCAACTGGCGGCAGACGACCGTCCGCTCGCTCTCCAACAACCTGGTGGTCATCCCCAACGGGGAGCTCGCGAAGACGAACATGACCAACTTCATGCGCCCCGAGCAGCAGTTGACCATCCTGGTGCAGGCGGGGGTCGCCTACGACAGCGATCTGGAGCAGGTCGAGCGGGTGACCATCGAGGTCGTCGCCGAGGTGATGACCGAGATCACCGGTGCGCTCCCCGACCACGAGCCGCTGGTCCGTTTCCACACCTTCGGCGACTCCCGGATCGGCTTCACGGTGATCCTGGGCGTCGGCGAGTTCAGCGACCAGTACCGGATCAAGCACGAGTTCATCAAGCGCCTACACAAGCGCTACCGCGCGGAGGGCATCCGGATCCCGGCGCCGACCCGCACGGTGGCCCTGCAGCAGGGCGCGGTGGTGATCCCGCAGCAGCGCGGCGCGGAGACCGAGCCGGGCGAAGTCACCTCCGCCCGGCTCGACTGATCATCTTCCTCTGATCACCTGTCTCTGATCACCAGCCTCGGCTGATCCTCACAGGGTGGCCGAGTTGTCGTGGGAGTGCCCGCCCGTCCGGTTGTTCGGCGCGATGAGGGTCGACGTCACCGGTGTGACCGTCCAGTCCGGGTGGCCGGGCATCCGCGGGGTCTTCGTGCCGTACAGCCAGTCCCGCAGGAAGCCGGACTGGTCCTGGCCGGAGACCTCCGTGGCGACGGCGATGTAGTCCTGCGTGGACGCGGAGGAGTTGCGGTACCGCTCCAGGAACGTGCGCTCGATCGCGTGGAAGACGTCCTCGCCGACGGCCTGCCGGAGCGCGTAGAGCACCAGGACGCCGCCCAGGTAGCGCTGGCTGTCGAAGAGGTTCGCCTCGTTGGGCGACGCGACCGGCCCGGAGGTCTTGCGCCACTGGTCGCCGCGCGCGTACGTGTCCTTCATCCGGGCTTCCATCGTGGTCAGGCCCAGGGAGTCGGTCCAGCCGCGCTCGTAGCGGTACAGCAGCCCGTAGAAGTCGGCGTGGCCCTCGTTCAGCCACAGGTCGGCCCAGGTGGCGGGGCTGACGCTGTTGCCGAAGTAGGAGTGGACCAGCTCGTGCATCATGTGCGAGCCGATCTTCGGCTCCGCCTGCAGCAGGTAGTTCGGCTTGTACAGGGTGAGGGTCTGGGTCTCCAGGCCGGTGAAGTCGAAGGCGGCCGGATCGTCGGAGTTGCAGGGCAGCAGCCCGTACGTCTCGAAGGGGTACGCCCCAAGTCGCTGCTCGATCCAGTCGACGAGCCCGGGCGTCAGGGCGAGCGCGGGCTCCAGGGCGGCGGCGCGGGCGACCGGCACGACGTCCCTGAGCGGCAGTCCGTGCGGGCCCTGCCGCTCCTTGACCACGTAGTCGCCGACCGTGATCTGCACCAGTTCGGTGGCGATCGGCGAGCGGGACCGGTAGGTGTACGCGGTCCGGTCGCCGTCGAGGCTCTCGGTGGCGACGAGCAGGCCGGACGCCACGCCGCGCAGGCCGGCGGGCACGGTGATGCGGAAGGTGAAGTCGGCCTTGTCCGCCGGGTGGTCGTTGCAGGGGAAGACGGTGTGCGCGGAGTTCGGCTGGGGGCACACCGCGAAGCCGTCCGGGGTGGGGACCCACGCGGTGTGCGCGAGTGCCTGGCGGGGGTCGGCCCCGTACTCCACACAGACGGTGACGGGCGTGTTCGCCGGCAGGGGGCTCGCCGGCGTGATCCGCAGCTTCTCGTCCACCTGCTCGAACGTGGCCGGACGGCCGGCGACGCGGACCGCGCGTATGTCCAGGCCGAGCGCGTCGAGGGAGAACCGGGTCAGGGCCTGGGTGGTCCTCATCCGCAGGGTCGCCTCGGCGTCGACGAGCCGGGTCGTCGCGTCGTAGGCGAGGTCGAGGCGATAGGCCGAGACGCGGTAGCCGTCGTTGCCGAGACTCGGGTAGACGGGGTCGCCGAGGGTCTCGGGGCCCGGGGTGCCGGTCTCCTTCGGAGCCGCGTGTGCCGAAGGTGCCGTGGCCAGGGCCGCGGCCGTGCCGATGAGGACGGCCGCCGGGGCCGTCACTCGGGTGCGATATCTCATGGTCCGCTTTCGCTCTGGCGGCCGACGGGTCAGGTCCGGCCGCCGCATCCGGTGGGCGATCGTGGGCGATCACCCTCCATGACCACATGATCGGAACAGTCGGTTGCCTCGGAGCGAAAATTTCTTGCGGGACCGCACGACTGTCCGGACCCCTGTCGAGACGAGAGCGGTCAGGAGATATCTTGATGTCGAGCAATGTTGCAGACGTGGAGCGGAGCACCCGGTGACTGACTCGACCATCATCTATACGCACACTGACGAGGCCCCGGCCCTGGCGACGTATTCCTTCCTGCCGGTGGTCCAGGCGTACGCCTCGCAGGCGGGTGTCGCCGTCGAAACCCGCGACATCTCCCTGGCCGGGCGCATCATCGCGCTGTTCCCGGAGTACCTGGAGGAGGGCCAGCGCATCCCGGACGCCCTCGCGGAACTCGGCGAGCTGGCCAAGACCCCGGCGGCCAACATCATCAAGCTGCCGAACATCTCGGCGTCGATCCCGCAGCTCAAGGCCGCGATCGCCGAGCTGCAGAGCCAGGGCTACGCGCTGCCGAACTACCCGGACGACCCGAAGACCGACGAGGAGCGGGACATCCAGGCCCGCTACGACAAGGTCAAGGGCTCCGCGGTCAACCCGGTCCTGCGTGAGGGCAACTCCGACCGCCGCGCCCCCGCGTCGGTCAAGAACTACGCCAAGACCCACCCGCACCGCATGGGCGCCTGGACCCCCGAGTCCAAGACGAACGTGGCGACCATGGGCGTCGACGACTTCCGCTCCACCGAGAAGTCCGCGGTCATCGCCGAGGACGGCGCCCTGCGCATCGAGCTCGTGGGCGACGACGGCACGACCACCGTGCTGCGCCCGTCCGTACCCGTCCTCAAGGACGAGGTCGTCGACGCCTCCGTCATGCACGTCGCGCCGCTGCGCGAGTTCCTCACCGCGCAGATCGCCAGGGCCAAGGCCGAGGGCGTGCTCTTCTCCGTGCACCTCAAGGCCACGATGATGAAGGTCTCCGACCCGATCATCTTCGGTCACGTGGTGCGCGCCTTCTTCCCGAAGACCTTCGCGAAGCACGGCGAGACGCTCGCCGCGGCCGGTCTCACCCCGAACGACGGCCTGGGCGGCATCTACAAGGGCCTGGAGGCCCTGCCGGAGGGCGCCGAGATCAAGGCCTCCTTCGACGCCGAGCTCGCCGAGGGCCCGGAGCTGGCCATGGTCGACTCCGACAAGGGCATCTCCAACCTGCACGTGCCGTCCGACGTCATCGTCGACGCCTCGATGCCGGCCATGATCCGCACCTCCGGCCACATGTGGGGCCCGGACGGCCAGGAGGCCGACACCCTCGCGGTCCTGCCGGACAGCAGCTACTCCGGCGTGTACCAGGCCGTGATCGAGGACTGCCGCGCCAACGGCGCCTACGACCCGTCCACGATGGGCTCGGTCCCGAACGTCGGCCTCATGGCGCAGAAGGCCGAGGAGTACGGCAGCCACGACAAGACGTTCGAGATCGCGACCACGGGCACGGTCCGCCTCGTCGACCAGGCCGGCAACGTCGTGATCGAGCAGGCCGTCTCCGCCGGTGACATCTTCCGCGCCTGCCAGACCAAGGACGCCCCGATCAGGGACTGGGTGAAGCTGGCCGTCACCCGCGCCCGCGCCACCGGCAACCCGGCGGTGTTCTGGCTGGACGAGACCCGCGCCCACGACGCCAACCTGATCGCCAAGGTCAAGACGTACCTGGCGGAGCACGACACCGAGGGCCTGGACATCCGGATCCTGAACCCGGTCGAGGCGACCAAGCTGTCGGTGGAGCGCATCCGCCGCGGCGAGGACACCATCTCGGTCACCGGCAACGTGCTGCGCGACTACCTCACCGACCTGTTCCCGATCCTGGAGCTGGGCACCAGCGCCAAGATGCTGTCGGTCGTCCCGCTGATGGCGGGCGGCGGCCTGTTCGAGACGGGCGCCGGCGGCTCCGCGCCGAAGCACGTCCAGCAGCTGGTCAAGGAGAACTACCTGCGCTGGGACTCCCTCGGCGAGTTCTTCGCGCTGGTCCCGTCCCTGGAACAGTGCGCGACGGCCACCGGCAACACCCGTGCCAAGGTCCTCGCCGACACCCTCGACCGCGCCACGGCGACCTTCCTCAACGAGGACAAGTCCCCGACCCGTCGCGTCGGCGGCATCGACAACCGCGGCAGCCACTTCTTCCTGTCCCTGTACTGGGCGCAGGAGCTGGCCCGGCAGAGTGAGGACGCGGACCTGGCGAAGGCCTTCGCCGCGCTCGCCGAGACCCTCGCCGCGAACGAGCAGAAGATCATCGACGAGCTGAACGCCGTCCAGGGCAAGCCGGCCGACATCGGCGGCTACTACCAGCCCGACCCGGCCAAGGCCGCCGCGGTGATGCGCCCGTCGGCCACGTGGAACGAGGCGCTCGCGTCCCTCAGCTGACGCACCGGCCTTTGCGAGGCCCCGCACGACTCCGCCCCGGTCGGCAGCTGCCCGGCCGGGGCGGAGCGTCGTCCGGCAGTCGTCCGGGAGCGGATCGGGGGCTGTCTTCGCCCGGGTTCATGACCGTGAGGCCGCATGTGGCACCGACGCAGGAACCACGCCGGAACGACGCCGGCGGACCCGGGCGCCTGTCTCCGGCCGGGCGCTCAACGACCGCGAGACCGCACCCGACGCCGACGTCGACGCCCGGACGCCAGCGGCGGCCCGGGCTGCGCGCCCGGCTCCGCCGACAGCCGCGGTGGTTGCCCGACCCTCACCAGTCCCGGGTGGCGATCAGCACCTCCACGTCCGCGTCCGCGAAGCCGTAGGCCTGCGCCACGAACCAGAAGTCCTCGGCTATCTCCTCGCGCGCCACGGTCTCGATGTCGCTGTCGGCCTCCTCGAAGTCGGCCTGGAGGCCGTTGAACTCTTCGGTGGCGGCCTGGGTCAGGGCGTACAGCGCCGCCAGACCGGCGGGCCGCTCGGTCTCGATGCGCTCGCACAGCCGCAGCAGGATCTCCCTGCCCCGGTCCACCACGTGGTCCGGGTAGTAGTCGTCCCGGTACAGCCCCTTGAGAAACGGGTGTGCGGTCACCTGTTGGTTACTGACGGGCATGCTGCTCCCCCGCCCTTCCTCGACGTTCCGATGTGGCACCTTGATCGTGCACCACGCCACTGACAACGCCCCCGGGAGCAGCCTCATGACCTCTGCCGCACCGTCCTTCGAGCTGCTGCCCGGTGCGGCGGACTCACCGGTGATCCTGCACGTGCCGCACTCGGCGCGGGAGATACCGCCCGCGGTGCGGGCGGGGATCGTGCTGGACGACGCGGGGCTGGAGCGGGAACTCGACCACATCACCGACGCGCACACCGCCGAGATCGCCACGGAGGCCTCCAGGCTGTCCCCGGTCGCCCCCTGGCGGTTCGTCAACCGGCTCTCCCGGCTGGTCGTGGACCCGGAACGGTTCCCGGACGAGCGGGAGGAGATGCTCGCCGTCGGCATGGGCGCCGTGTACACGCGAACCACGCACCGCGCACCCTTGCGGCCCGCCGACGCCGACCCGGAGCCGTTGATCGCGCGGTACTTCCGCCCCTACGCCCGGGCCATGACGGAAGCGGTGGCCGAACGGCTTGCCGTGGCGGGGCGGGCCGTGATCATCGACGTGCACTCGTACCCCACCCAGCCGCTGCCCTACGAGCTGCACGGCGAGGGTCCGCGCCCGCCGGTCTGTCTGGGCACCGACTCCTTCCACACGCCGCCCGGTCTGCTCACCGCGGCACGGGAGGCGTTCGCGGGGTGCGGGGAGATCGGGCTCGACAGTCCGTTCGGCGGGGCATACGTGCCGCTGGAGTTCTACGGAACCGAGCCCCGGGTCGGTGCTCTGATGGTGGAGATCCGCCGGGATACGTACATGAGCGAGCCGGGCGGCCCCGCCGGGCCCGGACTGACCCGTCTCGCGTCGGCGCTGGCCGGCCTCGTCGACGCGCTGACCGGCTGGCCGGACCGGACCTGATCGGCCCTGACCGGACCTGATCGGCCCGGGCCGGGATCCCACCTGGTGCTTCTCGCCTTCGGCAACGGGCCCGCAAGCGGCCCTGCGCATCGCCGAGTTGGTCGACGTCAGCGGCACCCAACTGATGCCGGGTTGATCGACGTCAGTCGCACCGAGCTGATGCCGGGCCGCCTCACCGTCGGCGCCCTCGGCCTCGCCCCCGCCGCCCACCTCGGCGACCGGGGCCGCTTCGCACCGGTGCCGTCCTCACGTGCCCGCCAAGCGAGTCCCTGGCCGGCACGCTGCTCGACCGGCTGCCCGGCCCGCGGCTCACGGTCCCGGCCGGCCAGGTCCCCCGACGTCGGAAGACGACGACCCGCGGACCGGAGCCCCTGCCCTACCCGTCACGTGGTGCGGAGGGAGCACGCGGTCAGGCCCGCAGCCACTCCGTGACCACCACCTCCCCGCCGGCCCGCAACCGCAGCGCGAAGGGCCCGGCGGGGGGCACGTCGGACGTGAAGCGCCCCATGGCGTCGGCGACGAGCGCGGCGCCGGGCCGGGGGCCGCTGAGCACCTCGATGCTCGCCGGCTGCGGAGGCAGTACCTGCCCCATCAGACCCTGCGGGGTCACTTCCACGTCGACGGTCACGTCACCGGTGTGGAAGGTGAGCATCCGCGGTGGGGCCGCCGCTCCTCTGACGGGGATCGCGTCGACCAGCGAGTCGAAGGTCAGCTCGGCGAGCCGGGCGTCGAGGTCGTGCAGGGCGTAGGCCTCGACGGCGATCTGCCGCAGCTCGGCCGGCACCGGGTCCAGGATGCCGGCGGCCAGGCGCAGGTCGTCCAGGAGGCCGGCGTCGAATTCCGCGGCGTCGGCCGCGTCGTCGAACTCCTCGTCGCCGATGCCTTCTTCGGCGAAGGAGTCTCCGTTCAGGTCGTACATGTCGTTCATGTCATGCGTGTCGCTCACAACGCCCCCCGTGCGTCGAGTCGGGCCCGCAGGCGGCGCAGACAGCGCTGGCGCAGCGGCCCGATGCTGCCCACCGCGATACCCAGGGCGGCGGACACCTCCTGGTAGCTCGGCGGCGGCGAGGCCATCAGCACACGCAGCAACTGCCTGCACCGGTCGCCGAGTTCCTCGAACTCCTGCCAGACCCGCCGGATCCGCTCGGTCTCGGCGGCGGCCTCCTCCGAGTCGAGGAAGGACTGTTCGGGTGTGCGGTCCTCGCTGATCCGGTCCAGGACCTGAGGGTCGTCCGTCGGCATCAGCCGTTTCAGGCTCTTGAGCACCTTCAGGCACTCGTGCCGCGCGGTGCTGGCCAGCCAGGAGCCCGCCTTCTCGGGTTCGCGGATCCGGCCCAGGTGCTGGGCGAAGCGGAACCACACGGTCTGGTACACCTCGTGCGCGTCGGCGTCGGACAGCCGGTGTGCGCGCGCCACGGACCACACCAGCGGGCTCAGCCCTTCCACCAGCGCCTTCCAGGCCGCCGCGTCACCGTCGACGGCGGACTGGACGAGCGCGCCGACATCTGCACGGTCCACGGCCCCACCCCTCGTGTACGGCAAGTCATCGTACGCCGTGGAGTGGGCGGTTCCGGCCGTCATGCGCCCGCCGAGGGCTGCGTGACCGGGACCGGGCGCCAGGTGGCCGGCCGCAGCGCCGGCACGTGCGCCCCGCGCACTTCCGCGAACTCGGTGTTCGCGGTGAGCAGTTGCTGCCGGGCGGCGCGCGGGTCGGTCTCCTTGTGCGCGGTCATGTGGGCCGCGACCAGGCCCGCGACGACCGGGGTGGCGAAGGAGGTGCCGCTCCAGTGCGCGAACCCCTCGAACGTCACCTGGTCGGGCGTGACGGTGTCGCCCTCCTCGCTCAGCGCACCGGTGTGCTGCGGGGACTGGCAGGTGCAGGCGTAGGTGAAGCCGTAGCGGCAGGCGTCGTACGTGGAGTGCTGGTACAGGTACGGGACGGGTGCGTCGAATCCGGTGAGGGCGCTGGTGAGGCGCTCGCCGGGGGCGTAGGCGTCGACCCAGGAGCCGTGGTTGCTGAAGCAGGCGCCGTGCTCGCCGTCGCCGCGCAGCGCGCCGACCGACAGGACGACGCCCTGGTAGTCGGGCAGCGCGGCGTAGGCGGCGGGCCAGAAGGGGGTGGCGCTGGCGTTGTTGCCGGCCGCCGCGACCAGCAGGGTGCGCTGCTGCCGGAGTTCCTCCATGAAGGCGTCCATGCCGAGCAGTCCGTCGGTGCGGCCGTTGGAGGTGCCCGCGGAGAGACTGATGACGTCGGGCCAGCCGTGCCGGTCGACGGCGTCGAAGAGCCGCTCGCCGAACTCCGACTCCAGGATGGCGCCGGCGTCGTTCAGGGTGTTCAGCACGGTGACGTCGGTGTTGGGTGCCACGGCCGCGACGAGCCCGGCGATGAAGGTGCCGTGGCCGACGTACTGCAGGAGGTTGCCCGCGCTGTCGGTCTCGGTGCCGTGCAGGTCGCCCTGGACGTGCGCGAGCAGGGGCAGGGCCGCGTAGTCGTGGGTGAGGCCGTTGTCGATGACGAGGACGCCGACGGCGGTGTCCGGGTCGTGACCGGCCTCGGCCGGAGCCGGGTTGGTGCCCTGGGCGCGCGGGGCGGGCACGGGTTCGTCACCGGGGCAGGAGTTGACCGCGATCGACACCACGTGGTTACGGCTGACCAGGCGGCGTCCGGCGCGTCCCTCGGGCGCGCGCAGGGCCCGCAGGGCGTTCGCGACGGCCAGGTCCGCGTGCCGGTCGCCCTGGCCGGGGTCGCCGACCTGGATACGGGTGATGCCCGAGCGGTTGGTCTCCGGGCTCGCCCGCCGCACGTGGTCGGCGGTCAGGTCGGGCGCCGCGGTGAAGTGGCTGCGCACGCTGTCCTCGACGAGGCGCGCCTCCTCACCGTCGCGGGCGAGCACGACGCCCTTCTCGTAGATGAACTCCGCGGCGTCGTCGGGCCCGAGGGCGAGGGCGACGTCGGGCATGGAACGCTGGATCTGGTCGAACTGCTCGTGGAAACGCTGTGGTGCCATGGCATGTCCTCCGGTTGAGGCGGCGGTCGTCAGTCAGAGCCGCCGAGACGGCGATTGATACAGCGACAACCCTGTGTGGCGTGCGACCAGGGCCACTACCATCCATGGAGTGACAGCGGGAAGCGACTCGGTTCTCGAACTGCTGCCGATGGTGTTCGCCGCACCGAACGAGGCGCTGGCGCGGGCAGAGGCGGTCCTCGACTCCGATCCGTCTCCGTGGTGTGCCTCCGTCGCCCACCAGGTGATCGGCATCTGGCAGCGGGACTGGGGTGACCTCAGGATCGCGCTGCACCACCTGCGCCGTGCCCGCGACTTGGCGGCGCGCGCCGAGTCGGCCGACCGGGAGGCGGACGTCCTGGCCGCCCTCGGCGTGGCCCTGGTGCACGCGGGCCGCACCCGGGAGGGTCTGAAGGCGCTGGAACGCGGAGTCGAGGTGAGCAGCGGGCACACCCGCGCGCGGGTGCTGTTCCGGCGGGCCTACGCCTCGTGGGTGCTGGGGCATCACCGGGAGGCGCTGGACGACGTGCGCCGGTCGGTCCCGGTGCTGCGGCAGGCGGACGACGTCATCTGGACGGCGCGCGCGCTGACGCTGCGCGCGACCGTGCATCTGGCGCTCGGCGCGGTGGACCGCGCGGACGCCGACTTCACCGCGGCCGAGGCGCTGTGGGACACCACGGGCCAGGAGCACGACAAGGCGGACGCGGTGGAGAGCCGGGGACTTGCCGCGTACCGTTCGGGCGACATCCCCGCGTCGCTGCGGCTGCTCGACGAGGCCGAGGAGCGGTACGCCAAGCTCGGCACGCCCACATTCATGCTCAACATCCGCCGCTGCGAGGTCCTGATGGCGGCCGGGCTCGCCCCGGAGGCGCTGGGCGAGGCGGACTCGGCGATCGCCGTCCTCGACTCCATCGGCGGGCAGTCCACCCGCAAGGCCGAACTGCTGCTGGCCGCCGCCCGCGCCGCACGGCTGGCAGGCGACCCGCACACGGCGATCGCGCGCGCGGACATGGCCGTACGGCTGTTCGCCGGGCAGCGGCGCACCTGGTGGGAGACGCACGCCCGGCTGGTGCTGATCGAGGCGCGGGTCGCCACCGGGCGCCGCTCCGGGCGCATGGTCGCCGACGCCGCCGCGGTGGCCGACCGGCTGGCCTCCTTCGGCGCGCCGGCCGCGCCGGAGGCCTCGCTGCTCGCCGGGCGGATCGCCCTCGCCCTGGGCTGGACGGCTGACGCCGAACGGCACTTGACGGTCGCCGCCCGCAGCCGGCACAGCGGGCCGCCGCTGGCGCGGATGACGGGCTGGGCGGCGCAGGCGCTGTGGGCCCGGGCCGCCGGTTCCGGCCGGGGTGTCCTCAAGGCCTGCCGGCACGGCCTCGACGTGCTGGACGACCACCGGATGACGCTCGGCGCCTCGGAGCTGAGGGCCCGGGCCACCGCACAGGGCGCGGAACTCGCCGCGCTGGCCCAGCGGGCCAGCCTCGACTCGGGCGGTCCGCGGCGGCTGCTGGTGTGGAGCGAGCGCTGGCGGGCCACCGTCCTGACCGCGCCGCCGACCCGGCCCCCGGCCGACCCCGCCCTGCTCAGCGGCCTCACCGCGTTCCGGGAGATCGCCGCCCGCGCCGAGTCCGCCCGGATGGAGGGCCGTCCGGTGCCGGTGCTGGAGCGCGACCAGCGGCGGCTGGAGCGGGAGATCCGCTCCCGGACCCTGCACATCCGCGGCGAGGCGCCCGGCGACGGCGACCGGTTCGACCCCGCCCGGCTGCTGGAACGCCTGGGGGACGACGTACGGCTGGTGGAGCTGGCCGTGCTCGACGGGCGGGTGCAGGTGCTGCTGTGCGGGCGGGGGCGGGTGCGCCGGTTCGAGGCCGGGCTGCTGGCCGAGGCGGAGACCGAGGCGGAGCATGTGCAGGCCGGGTTGCGGCGACTGGCCCATCCGGGGGCGGAGGCGCGGCTTCCGGTGGTGGAGGCGGCGGGGCGCCGGCTGGAGGAACTGCTGTTCGGTCCGGCGGCGGCGCAGCTGGGCTCCGGCCCGGTCGTGGTGGTGCCGCCGGGGCGGCTGCACCGGGTGCCGTGGGCGCTGCTGCCCTCGCTGCGGGAGCGGGTGTTCAGCGTGTCTCCGTCGGCGAGCAGCTGGCTGCGCGCCCTGGAGACGGCGCCGCCGCCGGGCGGTCGCCAGGTGCTGGTACGGGGCCCCGGCCTGGCGACCGGGGGCGCGGAGGTGCCCGAACTGGCCGAGCGGTACGGCGGATCGACCGTCCTGGAGGACGAGGACGCCTGCGTTCCCCGCGTGTTGGAGGAGCTCGACGGGTCGGCGCTGGCGCACATCGCCGCGCACGGCACGTTCCGCGCGGACAGCCCCCTGTTCTCGTCGCTGGGGATGGCCGACGGCCCGCTGATCGTCCATGACTTCGAACGCCTGGACCGCAGCCCGTACCGGATCATCCTGTCCTGCTGCGACACCGCCCGGTTCGCGTCCGTCGGCGCCGACGAACTGCTCGGCCTGGTGACCGCGCTGCTGCCGCTGGGCACGGCGGGGGTGGTGGCGTGCAGCGCACCCGTGAACGACGCCGCGGTGGTGCCCCTGATGCTCGCCCTGCACAAAGGGCTCGACGCCGGCCTGTCCCTGGCAGAGGCGCTGCGCGACGCCCGTGCCGCGCTGCCGGGCGACGCGACCCACCAGGCGACGGGGTGGGCGTTCTCGGCGTTCGGGGCGGCGTGAACGCAGGACCCCGCCGCAGTACGTGGCGGCCTGACCCGCAGCCCACCCCGCCATGCACGGCAGCCCGACCCGCAGCCCACCCCGCCATGCACGGCAGCCCGACCCCAGGGCGCCACGCGGTGTGTGGCGGCCTGACCCGCAGCGCACTCCGTCATGCACGGCAGCCCGACCCACAGCCCACCCCGCCATGCACGGCGGCCCGACCCCAGGGCACCGCCGCAGTGCGTGGCAGCCCGACCCGCAGCCCACCCCGCCATGCACGGCAGCCCGACCCACAGCCCACCCCGCCATGCACGGCAGCCCGACCCCAGGGCGCCACGCGGTGTGTGGCGGCCTGACCCCACCCCCGATCACGGGGGTCAGACCGCCGGTCCGGTATGCGGCTCAGGCCGGTTGTGCCTCCGGCAGTTCGACGAGCCAGGGCAGCGCACCGCGGTCGCTCGCGCCGAGGCGGGCGTACGCGCTGTAGAGGTGATTGCCGACCGTACGGACGGACAGGGTGAGTTTCTCCGCGATCTGCCGGTTGCTCAGACCGGCGGCCGCGAGCGTGACGATCTGCCGCTGGCGTGCGGTCAGTTCGCCGAGGACCAGCCCGGACAGCGCGGGTGTGCGGGCGCCCTGGCAGCGGCGGGCCAGCGCGACGGCGCGGGTGCGTGAGGTGCGGGCGGCGCGCGGGTCACGGTGCGCGCGGACGGCCTGGGCGTGCGCCTCGGCGGCGAACAGCACGAAGCCCCGCTCCTCCAGCCGTACGGCCGCCCGGTCCAGGGCCGGTCCGTCGCCGCGGGCGAGCGCGTCGGCGTGGGCGGCGAACACTCCGGTCAGCCTGCCGACGGCGGTCTCGGGCACGCCGAGACGGACGGCGTCGTACGGATCGTCCGTGGCCGCCGCCACCGTGTCGAGGTCATCGCGGGCGGCCGCCTGCCAGACCGTCGCCACACCCATGACGGTCTCGATGGCCGCCTCGCCCGACTGGGCGGCGGCCAGGGCGAGTTCGACGCGGCAGGGCCGGTCGCCGGGAGCCCCCCTCAGCCCCTCCCCCGCCCAGGCCGCCGCCTCGCGCAGTTCCCCCCGCAGCCGCGAGAACCGCGCGCGGACGGCCGCGTATCCGGCGGGCACCACAGCGCCCTCGTCCAGCAGCCACTCGCCCACCGGTGCGGGGACCGCCCGTACGTCCGCCCGCTCGATCCCCCGGGTCAGCGCGGCGGACTCGGCGGCCAGGGCGGCCGTGCAGCTGTCCGGCGTGCGGGCCAGCCGTCGGGACCGCAGCCGTCCGGCCGCGGCGCGCAGCACCGGGCCGTGCAGGGGGTGGGCGAGGCGGGCGGCGCCGTGGTCGTCGACGTGGACCAGGCCGTCTGCCTCCAGGTGTTCGAGGGTGCGCAGGTCGAGGTCGTCCATGGGAAGTGGAAGGGGCTCGGCGAAGGCCAGCCGTTCGAGGGTCTCGCGCTCCGCGGGGCCGGTGCGGTCGAGGAGGTGCGCGGTGCGTTCGCGGACGGTCGCCGTGATCGGCACCGGGCCGCGCCAGGCCCGGTCGCCGTCGGCCCCCGGGAGGGGGGTGAGCAACTCGCGCACGGCACCCAGCAGGTCGCGCAGCAGCCGCAGGTCGCCCTGGCACAGGCGGTACAGGCGGTTGACGGTGAGCGGCTCCAGGCCCTCACCCGCGCCCGTCGCGAGCAGCTGGGCCGTCTCCTGACGGGACAGGGGTTCCAGGGTGAGGCGCGGCAGCAACTCCCCGGTCCACAGCCGGGAGATCGCGCCGGGCACCGGGGCGCCCTCGGTGGCGACGACCAAGAGGCGGGTGCGTCCGTGCACGGCCAGCTGGTGGACCAGGGCAGCCGAGGCGTCGTCGAGCAGGTGGGCGTCGTCGACCAGCAACACCCGGGTCTCGGACAGGAGTTGCACGGCACCGTGCAGGGAGACGGGCTCGGGGAGCAGGTGCGCGAACGCGGCGAAGGGGATCTGCCGCGTCTCGGGCGTCCCGGCGACCTTCGCGCAGTCGGTGCCGCGCACGGCCTCCGTGGCGAGGCGGGTCTTGCCGCTGCCCGTCGGCCCGGTCACCACGATGCCCTGGCGACCGGCGGACAGGGCCCGGCGGACCAGTTCGAGTTCGTCCTCCCGGCCGGTGAACGGCCAGGGCAGCTCCAGCGTCTTCGCGTCCCGTTCGAAAATCGTCACGACTACAAGAGGCGCCATACTCACGCCTGATACAGGGGGACTTGAGTAGCCCTCGACTCAGGCGCCCCGGGGCGGCCCGGGGCAGTCTGTTCGCCATGACCGCACGCTACTGCTCACTCGCGCAGCAGCCCGCTCCGGCGTTCGCGCCGGGACTGGCCGCCGAGCGGCACAGTGCGCTCATCGCCGGCAGTCGGATGTGGGCCAACCACACCGTGCTGCACTACTACTTCTTCGACGACGACACCGACGGGTCCGTCATTCCGGTACCGGGCTCCGGTGCGACCAGGCGGGTCTCGTGGGCCGGAGGCAAGGACCAGCGGGACGTCGTACGCGAGTGCTTCCAGGAGTGGCAGGACCTCGGTATCGGAGTGTCGTTCGCCGAGGTCGGCGACCGCTCCGAGGCCGAACTGCGGATCGGGTTCCAGCTCGGCGACGGTTCCTGGTCGACCGTCGGCAAGGACGCTCTCCGGGTCGGCCTGAACGAGCGCACCATGAACTTCGGCTGGGACCTGACCGCGCCCGGGGAGCGCGGAACGCCCCTGCACGAGATCGGTCACGCGCTCGGCATGCTGCACGAACACCAGAGCCCGTTCGCCGGCATCCACTGGGACGACGAGGCCGTCTACGCCGATCTGGCGGGTCCGCCGAACTTCTGGAGCCGGGACCGCACCTTCTTCAACATCCTGCGCAAGCTGGACCCGCGGGAGGTCAACGGCTCCGTGTGGGATCCGCAGTCGATCATGGAGTATCCCTTCGAGGCGGGACTGATCCTGGAGCCGGAGCAGTACCGCGCCGGTCTCCACCCGCCCGGCGCGCTCTCCGCCGCCGACAAGGAGTACGTCCTGCGCTGGTACCCGCCGGGCCGGCCGCCGCAGGAGCACGCGCTGGTGCCCTTCCGTTCCGCTCCGCTCGGTCTCGGCCCGGGCGAACAGGCCGACTTCGTCGTCGAGCCGCCGGAGACCCGCGAGTACACCGTGGGCACCTTCGGCGACAGCGACGCCCTGGTGCTGCTTTTCGAGGAGCGGGACGGCGAGCCCCGCTACCTCACCGGCGAGGACGACGGGGGCACCCCGCGCAACGCCACGATCAAGGCCCGTCTCGTCAAGGGCCGCCGCTACTTCGTCCGTGTGCGCCTGTACTCCAGCTGGGGTTCGGGGGAAACAGCGGTCATGTGCTGGTGACAGCACATGCGGGCCGCACGGGCGATGCTGGACCACTGTCCGGCGCCGGGGGAGCGGTCGGGGGCACGTCACCTTCGGGGGAGGGTGACGTGCCCCCGACCCATGCCGGGATGTCAGTCATGGGTCGTAGCCTCTGGGGCACACAGGGCATCGACCGTCAGGGAGACAGCGCGTGATCACCGGATACGTCATCGGCGAAAGCCTCCGCCCCGGCGCCGCGTTCGCGTCTCACGGACTGCGGCTGCGCAAGGTCAGCCGGGTCGACGTCGGTTCGAGCGCGACCGACGGACAGCCGCGGCTGTGGACGTTCGTCGAGTGGGAGAGCGACGGCGAGGACGTCGCCGCTCTCGCGGACGCCTTCGCCGCCGCGCTGGAGCCGGAGAACGGCTGGTACGCCGACTTCACCGCCGGCGACGAGCGCGTGGTCGTCTTCGCCGGGAAGGTCTTCCGCTACCGGCGCGGCGACGAGGCGTGCCGCGCCGAGGCGATCGCGTACGGCCGGTCGGTGGGCACTCCCGAGCATCAGCTCGACTGGGGGGAATGACGCCAACCCCCGGTGATCGACAGGGACTTCACGACGCCGCCCGCTGCTCGCCCCCCACGGCGTCCGGGTGGGCGAGCCCGAGGTGGTCGCGCAGGGTCGGGCCCTCGTACTCGGTGCGGAACACGCCCTGTTCCTGGAGCAGTGGGACGACCTTGTCGGCGAAGACGTCGAGGCCGGTCGGGGTGATGTGCGGGACGAGGATGAAGCCGTCACTGGCGTCGGCCTGGACGAAGTCGTTGATGGTCCGGGCCACGGTGGCCGGGGAGCCGACGAAGTTCTGGCGGTTGCCGGTCTCGATGACGAGGTCGCGGATCGACCAGTTGTTGGCGGCGGCGAGCTCGCGCCACTCGCGGGCGGTGGCCAGCGGATCGCGGTACATGCGCACCTGGGCGCGACCGCGCGCGATGTGGTGCTCGCCGAGGTCCGGGTCGATGTCGGGGAGCGGGCCGTCCGGGTCGTACGAGGACAGGTCCCGGTTCCAGACGAACTCCAGGTGCTTGAGGGCGGTGGCGCCGCTGACCTGCTGGCGGCGGACGTCCTTGGCGATCTCCTCGGCCTCCGCGTCGGTGTCGCCGAGGACGAAGCTCGCGGCGGGCAGGATCTTGAGTTGGTCGTGGCGGCGGCCGTATTCGGCGAGGCGGTTCTTGACGTCCGTGTAGAAGGCCCGGCCCGCGTCGAGGGTGGCGTACCTGCTGAAGATCGCGTCGGCGCCGGCGGCGGCGAACTCGCGGCCCTCCTCGGAGTCGCCGGCCTGGAAGACGACCGGGCGGCCCTGCGGGGAGCGGGGCACGTTGAACTGCCCGTGGATGTCGAAGTGCCGGCCGGTGTGGACGAAGGAACCGGCCTTCGCGTCCCGCAGGAAGGTGCCGGCGCCCTGGTCGGCGAGGATCTCGTCACCGTGCCAGGAGTCGAAGAGCTCGTTGGCGGTGGCCAGGAACTCCTTGGCGCGGGAGTAGCGCTCGTCCTGCGGGAGGAAGCCGCCGCGGCGGAAGTTCTCGCCGGTGAACGCGTCCCAGGAGGTGACGACGTTCCAGGCGGAGCGGCCGCCGGAGAGGTGGTCGAGGCTCGCGAACTGGCGGGCCACCTCGTAGGGCTCGTTGAAGGTGGAGTTGATGGTGCCGGTCAGGCCGAGGTGCTCGGTGACGGCGGCGAGCGCGGCGAGGACGGTGAAGGTGTCGGGGCGGCCGACGACGTCCAAGTCGTAGATCTTCCCGCCCTGTTCGCGCAGCCGGAGCCCTTCGGCGAGGAACAGGAAGTCGAACTTGGCGCGCTCGGCGGTCTGCGCGAAGTGGGCGAAGGAGCTGAACTCGATGTGGCTGCCGGCTTCGGGGTCGCTCCAGACGGTGGTGTTGTTGACGCCGGGGAAATGGGCGGCCAGATGGATCTGCTTCAGGGGCTTGCTCATGGGTCTGCGGTCCTTCCGGCTCAGGCGGTCGCGGCAGCGGCGTAGCGGTTGGCGGGGCGGGGCAGCCCCAGCAGTCCGCGCAGGGTGTCGGCCTCGTAGGCGCGGCGGAAGGCGTCGCGGCGCTGGAGTTCGGGGACCAGGCCGCGGGTGATCGCCGGGAGGTCGTGGCCGAGGACGGCGGGGCGGAGCCGGAAGCCGGTGAGACCGGCGGACGCCAACTCCTGCAAAACGTCGGCCAGTTGGGCGGGAGTGCCGGTGAAGATGCGGGCGTCGCTGGTGTACGGCTCCCCCGCGAGCGCGTCGAGCCGGTCCCGGCGGGCCGCTGCCTCGGCCGGGTCGTCGTCGAGGAAGACCACCAGGTCCCCGAAGACGTGCAGGGGCTCGTCGGCACGGCCGGCCGTCTCCTGCTCGGCGCGGATCTCGGCGACGATGGCACGGGCCTGGTCGGTGTCGTGCGGGGTGACGTAGCCGACGTCGGCCGCGCGGGCCACCAGCCGGTACGGGACGGTGTCGTGCGCGAGGGCGCTGACCAGTGGCTGGCCCTGCGGCGGGCGGGGCGTGATGGAGGGCCCCTTGACGCTGAAGTGCCGACCCTGGAAGTCGATGTAGTGGAGCTTGTCGCGGTCGACGAAGCGGCCGGTGATGACATCCCGGATCTCCGCGTCGTCCTCCCAGCTGTCCCAGAGGCGGCGCACGACCTCCACGTGGTCGGCGGCCTCGTCGAAGAGGTCGGCCACCAGGTCCCGGGTGTCCGGGCTGTCGTAGGCCTCGATGCGGGGGATGGTGCGGCGGCCGAAGTGCGCGGCCTCGTTCGGGCGGGCGGTGATCTGCACCCTGAGTCCCGCGCGGCCGGTGCTCACGTAGTCGAGGGTGGCGATCGCCTTGGAGAGGTGGAACGGCTCCGTGTGCGTGACCACCGCGGTCGGCACCAGGCCGATGTGCCGGGACAGCGGGGCGATGCGCGCCGCGATCAGGACGGCGTCCAGGCGGCCGCGCACCTGGTCGGTGCGCTCGTCCGGTTCGAGGAAGTGGGAGGACTGCGGGCCGAGTCCGTCCTCGATGGTCACGAAGTCGAGCAGGCCGCGTTCCGCCTCGGCGACCAGGTCGGCCCAGTATCCGGCGGTGAACAGGTCACGCGGACGGGACACCGGCTCGCGCCAGGAGGCCGGATGCCAGCCGGTGCCGTCCAGGGCGACGGCAAGGTGCAGGGAGGGGGAGGGAGATGGGGACACGAGTGGGTGCCTTCCTGGAGGTCCGTACGAGATCACCGGCCCGCAGACAGGGGGGCACGGCGGCTGGGCGACGGGTCAGGAGCAACAGAGCGCGCCGGCCACGCGCTGGAGATCGATGTGGGGCCGGGAGTGGAGGTGGACGGCGTGGAGGACGCGGGGCACGGCCGTCACCTCCTTCGTCCGGGCGCGGGAGGGCGCCTCGCGGATCTCGTCGTGAGTCACAACGTCCTGGCCTCGTGGGATGTTCCGGGGCTGCGTACCAGGAGGATGGGCGAGCGGCGGCGCAGGGTGAAGCCGATCGACTCGTACAGCCGGATGGCGGGAGTGTTGTCCGCGGCGGCGTGCAGGAACGGGGTGTCGCCGCGTTCGCGGATGCCCGCGGCGACCGCGCGCACCAGCCGGGTGGCCAGGCCCCGGCCGCGGTGTCGCGGGTCCGTGCAGACCGCGCTGATCTCCGTCCAGCCGGGCGGCCGGATCCGTTCGCCGGCCATGGCGATCAGTCGCCCCCGCTCCCGGATCCCCAGGTAGGTCCCGAGCGCGACCGTCCGCCGCAGGAACGGGCCCGGCCTGGTGCGGGCGACGAGGTCCAGGATCTCGGGGACGTCGTCGGGCCCGAGCCGTACCGCCTCGGGGGCGGGCTCGGCCCGCAGCGCGGTGTCGACGAGCTGGACACCCACCCCGCCGCCGACCACCTCCCAGGCGGCGGGCACCTTCTCGACCGGTTTGATCCGTACGACGGTCCCCGCACCGACGAGCGTGTGCAGGTCGGCCCAGGCGGCCGGGTCGTCGGGATCGGCGAGGGCGGCGAAGTCGTAGACGTCGGCCGGGTAGCGGGCGGCTCGGCCGACGCGCTCGGCGAGGTGGGCGTGCGGGCCGTCGAGCGCCGCCCACACGGCGTTGTCGAGGACGGGGGCGTCGGGTGCGGACGGGGCCGCGCCCCCGCGGAGGACGGTCGGACGGGCCACGGAGACGGTGTCCCTTCTTGGTGTGATCGGCATGTGTCGCAGGCGGCGTGACGATCGATCAGAAGTTGGCCAGTGGGAGGCCGGGCGGGTTGACCTCGGACTTGGCGACGGCCTCGTTGGAGAGGTTCCAGGCGGCGAGCCACTTGGCGTACTGGCCGTTCTCGATCAGGTGGTTGATGGCGTCGGCGAGTGGCTTGGCGAGGCCGCTGTCCTTCTTCGCCGTCGCGGCGATCAGGCCCTGGAGCGTCTCGCCGGCGCCGGAGAACTGGCCCGCGATGCGGGTGGCCTGGGGCGTGCCGGCGGTCTTCGCCGCGTGGTAGGCGAGGTTCGGGTTGGGGCCGAAGTAGGCGTCGATCTTGCCGCTGTTCAACGCCAGATAGATGCTGTTGCTCTCCTGGAAGTACTTGACGGTGAGCTTCTTGCCCTCCTTGGCCAGCTTCGCCTTCCACTCCAGGAGGAGCTTCTCCTGGTTGGTGCCGTTGCCGACGGAGACCGTCTTGCCGGCGAGGCTCTGGTAGTCGCCGTCGAACTTCCAGGTGTTGTCCTTCCTCACCTCGAAGGCGAGATCGTCCTTGCGGTAGGACGCGAACTCGTACTTCTGCTTGCGCTCCTCGGTGTCGGTGACGTTGGAGAAGGCCACGTCGACCTTTCCGCTGTCGAGGCCGATGAACAGGTTCTCCCAGGTCGACCGGCGCACCTCGGGCTCGAGTCCGAAGACGGCGGCCACCAGCCGTCCGAGGTCGGGCTCGGAGCCGGTGATCGTCTTCTGGTCGTCGCCCACGAAGCCGAGCGGCGGGCTGCCGGAGGGCAGCGTGCCGGATCCGATCACCAGCTTGCCGCTCTTCTTCAGGGCGGCGGGCAGTTCGGCGCTGATGGACTTCACCTCGGAGACCTTCAGGGTGGTCTCCTTGGCGGCGCCGTTGGACAACTGACCGACGGTGACCGTGCCGGCGGTGTCGGTCCTGGTGGCGGCGTCGCTGTCGCCCCCGCAGGCGGTGAGCTGGGTGGCGAGGGCGGTGACGGCGGTCGCCGCGGTGATGCCTCGTAGCAGGCCGCGTCGGGAGATCTGGGTGGGCATGGCTGTCCTTGTCCTTGTCATGCGGAGGGTGGTGAGGGTGGCGTGGGGGGAAGCGGTGGTTCCCGGCGTCGGCCGGGTCAGAGCACCTTGCTCAGGAAGTCCCGGGTCCGCTCGTGGCGCGGCTTGTCCAGGACTTCGGAGGGCGGGCCCTGTTCGACGATCCGGCCTTCGTCGATGAAGACGACCCGGTCGGCGATCTCCCGGGCGAAGCCGATCTCGTGGGTGACGATCATCAGGGTGGTGCCGCTCCTCGCCAGGTCCTTGATGACGGCGAGGACCTCACCGACGAGTTCGGGGTCGAGCGCGGAGGTCGGCTCGTCGAAGAGGATGACTCCGGGACGCAGCGCCAGGGCGCGTGCGATGGCCACGCGCTGCTGCTGGCCGCCGGACAACTGCCGCGGGTAGGCGGCGGCCTTGTCGGCCAGGCCGACGCGGTCCAGCAGTTCCCGCGCGAGTACCTGGGCCTCGGCCTTGCCGAGCTTCCCGGTCGCCACCGGGGCGGCGGCCACGTTGTCCAGCACGGTGAGGTGCGGGAAGAGGTTGAAGTTCTGGAAGACGAAGCCGATGCGGCTGCGCTGGGTCAGGATGGCCCGCTCGCTCAGCTCCTTCAGGCGGTCGCCCTGGCGGCGTACGCCGATCAGCTCGCCGTTGACGCTGACGTGGCCGATCTCCGGCTTCTCCAGGTGGTTGACGACCCTGAGCAGGGTGGACTTGCCGGAGCCGGACGGGCCGAGGATCACGGTGACCTCGCCGGGCCGTACCGTCAGGTCGACCCCGTCCAGCACCCGGTGGGTGCCGTACCACTTGTGCACGTCGTGGACCTCGACGGCGGCGGCGTGCTCGATCGTGTCGGCGGTCATACGGCGGCCTCCCGGCGGATGCGGTCCCTCAGGTCGGTGAGACCGGTCCGCAGCTTCTGCAACGGCGTCGGCGGCAGGGTTCGCGTGGCGCCCCGGGCGTAGTACCGCTCGACGTAGAACTGGATGACGGACACGACGCTGGTGAGGATCAGGTACCAGACGGTGACGACCAGCAGGAGCGGCACGATGTCGCCGGGGTAGGTGGCGCCCATGGTCTGCGCGGTGCCGAACAGGTCGAGCAGGGACACGTAGAAGACCAGCGAGGTGGCCTTGATGAGGCCGATGAGCTGGTTGACGTAGTTCGGCGTGATGGACCGCAGCGCCTGCGGGAAGACGATCTTCCTGAACTGGTAGCCCTTGGGCAGGCCGAGCGCGGAGGCCGCCTCGTGCTGGCCCTGGTCGACGGAGAGGATGCCGCCGCGGACGACCTCGGCCGCGTAGGCCGCCTCGTTGAGGCTGAGGCCGATGACGGCGACGGCCATGTCGGTGGCGAGCCGCGACTCGTCGAAGGTGAGGAAGGCCGGCCCGAAGGGGACGCCCACGCTGAGTGTCCGGTACAGGGCGCTGAAGTTGTAGAGGAACAGCAACACCACGATCAGCGGGATCGACCGCAGTGCCCAGATGTAGGTCCAGCTGACGGCGCGGAGCACCGGGCTGCGCGAGAGCCGGGCGAGGGCCAGCAGGATGCCGCCGAGGAGGCCCAACACCGCGCTGTAGGCGGCGACTTCGAGGGTGATGAGGAGCCCGTCGAGGATGGTCGGCCGCAGGAACCAGTAGCCGAAGCGGTCCCACTGGTAGAAGGGGTTGGACACCAGGCCGTGGACGAACTGGGCCGCCAGGACCAGGACGACCGCGGTGGCGATCCAGCGGCCGGGCCGCCGCAGTGGCAGAACCCGCTGGGCGGCGAGTGGTTTTGACGGGGTGTCGGCGGGCGGCGGTGCCTCGGCGAGGGACACGGCTGCGCCTGGGGGTTCACTCATGGAGGGCTCCGGCGGGGGTCGGGACCCCCCGGACGCGGCGAACATGGTACTGCTACGGCGGCCGCTCTGGGGCGGCGGGACGTGGCACACGGGGACGCACGGTGACCGGGGGTTGGGCGGACGACGAGGCACCGCGAGGGCGGGGTTCGTCAGGAACGCGGGGGCTGGGGAAGGACGTCAGCCCCGACAGCGGGCACGGCCCGGTGCGGTACACAGTGCGCTGCTCACGCGGAGCAGATCGACGGCCCGGTCGGCGACGAGCCGGTGCGCGTACGGCGGCACGCAGCTCTGGGAGCGGCGCGGGGCCGTCCTGGGAGCTGCGTACATGTCCGTCACCATGCTCTTCCGGCCCGAAGGGCCCTCGCGCTTACCGAATGTCATCCGGTCCGGTCGTCACCTGGGGCACCCCACCGCGTGCGAGGGTTGCCGGTCAGCAAGCCAGGGCTTGTCGCTGACACTCATTACCGTTCTGCCAGTCAGTTAAGACAAACGCCCGTACGAATGTCAACGCCGGTCCGCCAGATGGAACCGGCTACGCCTGCTGAGCCGCGTAAGCAGCCCAGTCGAGGATCTGTACGGCGGCTCCGGCGGCCTCCAGGCCCCGGCAGCGGGCGTGGTGCCGGCGGGCGATGCCGTCGAGGTCGAGGTGGACACCGAAGGCCGGGTGGGCGGCCAGGCGGCGGGCGTAGGCCCACACGAGGGGGTGGCCGGCGATGCGGTGCACCGCGGCGGCGTCCAGGTGGTGGCGGTGCACGGTGTCGAGTTGGACCAGCGTGACCCACAACTCGACGTCGGCCGCGGTGATCTGATCACGGATCAGATACGCGCGTCCGACGAGCCGGCGCTCCAGCGACCCCAGCGTCTCCAGCAGCCTGTCGAGAGCCACGTCACGCGCCCCGGTGTCCGGGCCCGCCGCCCCGGCCGCCTGCGCGGCCTGCTCGATGCCCTGCCCGCAGAGCCGCTCCACGGCCTCGATCTCCGACTCCGCCCCGCACGGGTACAGCGCCGAGCGACCGCCCCCGAAGTGCAGGGCCAGGTCGCGGGTGATGTCGGGGGCGTGGGTGCTGACGATCCGCCCCGACCAGTCGTCGCTGAGCACCGGCCCGGCGGCCGCACCGGTGTACCGGTGCACGCTCGCCTCGTACAGCGGGCGGAGTGCGGAGTGTCCCCCGTCGGGACAGTCGGGGACCGCGCCCAGAAGCGTCACGGGGCAGACGTCGTCGAGTCCGAGCAGGCTGTGCGTCACGGCGATGCGGAGACCGTCGGGACACGTCGGCGACAGGTGGAGGCGGTAGCGGCGGGGCACGGCGTAGTGCCCGCTGCGCGCGTCCCGGCCGATCCTCCCCCGGAAAGCCGGGGCGGGCAGGGCGGAGGGGATGGCGGCGAGCGGTGTGACGGACATGGTTCTCCCCGGGTGGAGGCGTGGACGTACACGCCGCGGAGGCGACGTCGGGCGGTGAGGGGGCGGGCCTCCCTCGCGTGCGACGGCGCCGGCGGGCGTCGAGGCGCGGGGGGAAGGCCGGGCTCAGCCCAGGGGGCTGATCGCGCTGCACACTCGCAGCAGATCGATGTGCCGGCGGGAGGTCAGAAGGGGTGACTGCCCGGACGTACGGCTCACGTCGGCGGTGACCGGTCCAAGGCACCTCATGCTTCCCTACCTGTTCACTAGGATTCCCCTCCGGAGTGTCGGCCGAGCTCCGGCCGGCGTCAAGGGGGCGTCCACGGGGCGGGCGTCGACTCCTGCCGTCGGGGGGCGGGTGGCGAGTGAGGTCGCGGGCGAGGCTCTTCCTGGCCTGCGCGCGGCTGGTGGGTACGTCCGCCCCCATCGCCGGGATGGACGACGTCCGAACTCTCCCATGGCCGCGCCGGGTTCAGTGCGCGGCCGAAGCGCGCGCGAGGGGTTCGGGATGCCGGAACGCCCTGGGATCGATCGCCCCGCCCCGGTCGGCAATCGCTCCCCACACTCAAGGAGTCGCGGACTCGCCCACCGCACATGAGCGTTGGCGTAAAACTCGACCGCTGCGGGAACGGCTCGACGCAGGCCCCGGAAAACCGCGAAGGCCGTGACGGGTATCGCCGTCACGGCCTCTGACCTGCTGATCCGCAAGTCGGGACGACAGGATTTGAACCTGCGACCCCTTGACCCCCAGTCAAGTGCGCTACCAAGCTGCGCCACGTCCCGGTGCGCTCTCCACCGGCATCCGTGTGAGGTCACCGTGTGAGCGCGCAGGTCAACCCTACCCCATGCGTGCGGGTCGGCCCGCTGCCGCGGCGGGTCGGCCCGCTGCGCGCGGGTCAGCCGTGGGCCACGGGTTCCTGCTCCACGGCGGTCGCCTCACTCGTGGCGCGGGCCTTGCCGGTCGCAGGGCCACCGCGCCGGACCGGCACGAGCAGCGCGGCCAGCGCGGCGGCCAGGCAGAGCAGGGCCAGCAGGGCGAAGGCGTGGGTGTAACCGGAGGCGTACGGCAGGCCCGAGGGCTGGAGGCGGCCGGTGACCAGGACGCTGGTGACGGCGGCGCCGATGGATCCGCCGATGGTGCGGATGTTGGCGTTCATGCCGGTGGCGGCGCCGGTCTGGTCGGCGGGGACGCTGCCCACGATGAGGTTGGCCATGGAGGCGAAGGCGAGTCCGATGCCGAGCCCGAACACGCCTGCGACCAGGGCGACTTGCCACTGCTCGTCGTGCCAGAAGGTGAGGATGCCGCAGGCGAGCGCGTCGAGTGCGGCACCGGCCGTCAGGAGGGTCTTGGCGCCCAGGACCGGCTCCAGCCGGCCGCTGAGCACACCCGAGAGGAACATCGCGACCAGCATCGGCAGCATGAGCAGTCCGGCGGCGGTGACACTCGCCCCGAAGCCGTACCCGGCCGACGTGGGCGTCTGGACGAAGCCCGGCAGGAAGGACCAGATCGAGTACATTCCGGCGCCGAAGAGGAGCGCCGCGGTGTTGGTGGTCCACACGGCCGGCAGCCGCATGACCCGCAGGTCGATGAGCGGGGTGCGGGAGCGGGCCTCGGTGTACAGCCACAGCGCGAACAGGGCGACGGCGGCGGCGAACAGGCCGAGCACCCGGGCCGATCCCCAGCCCCACACGGAGGCCTGGCTGAGCGGCAGCAGCAGGGCCACCAGCCAGGCCGACAGGAGTGCGGCGCCGAGCCAGTTGACCTGGCCCTCGGCCCTGTTGGGCGACTCGGGGACGTAGCGCAGGGCGATGAGGGTGGCCACGACGACGATGCCGACCGGGATCCAGAACAGCCACCGGTAGTCGAGCGTGGTCACGATGGGTCCGGCGGCGACCATGCCGACGCCGCCGCCCGCGGCGATCACGGCGGACAGGTTGCTGATGCTGCCGCTCACCTCGGACGGGGCGAACTCGTCCCGGATGATGCCGAAGGAGAGGGGGAACAGGGCTCCCCCGACGCCCTGGACGACCCGGGCGACGATCAGTACGCCGATGCTCGGCGCGAGCGCGGCGAGCAGACAGCCGACCGTCACGGTCACCAGGACGGCGACCAGTGTGCGCTTCTTGCCGATGAGGTCGCCGACGCGGCCGAGGATCGGCGTGAAGACCGAGGCGGACAGCAGATAGGCCGTCATCACCCAGGTGGCGGTGGACTGCGAGGTGTGCAGGGCGTGCTGGACGGTCGGCAGGGCCGGTGCGATCAGCGACTGCAGCATGGAGAACACGCCGGCACCGGCAGCGAGGACCGCGAAGGTGAGGCGGGTGGACTTGCGGGGCATGAAAAAGCCTCTCCGAACACAGAACGCGGCCGAAGCCTCTGATCACGGTCGTCCGTACGGGCCCGGGGTGCCCTGCGGGCGGCAACGGGACGCGGACGGCCGCGGTGAGCGGTCGCGGAGGGGATGGTGGGGGCGGACGGTGCCCGGGAGACAGGGCCCGCCGGACTTGCGGGAGACGTCGTGGGCGCGTGCGGCCGCACGCGTCCACGGTGAGCGCACCCCGCACTGCTAAAGTGGAGGTACGCCTCCACTCTAGCGGAGGCAACCCTCCGCTTCAATCGAGTCGCCCGCCCGGGAGGCAGCCGTGACCGCCCAGCCCTTCCCCGTCAGCGAGATCGTCGCGTCGAGGCGACCGCACCGCAAGGACGCGGCCCGCAACTACGACGCCCTGCTCGCCGCCGCCAACGAGGCCTTCGCGGAGCACGGCTCGGAGGCCTCGCTGGAGGACATCGCCCGCCGCGCGGGCGTCGGCATCGGGACGCTGTACCGGAACTTCCCCACCCGCCGCCACCTCTTCGAGAGCGTCTACGCGCATGAGGTCAACGCGTTGTGCCGGGTCGCCGAGGAGGTCGCCGACCGCGAGCCCTGGGACGCCCTGACGGCCTGGCTGGACCGGTTCGCCGGCTACATGGTGACCAAGCGGGCCGTGCGGGAGGCGCTCAATGACGAGTCGGAGATCTTCGCCGCCTGCCGCGATTCCCTGTACGCGGCCGGGGGGCCGCTGTTCGTCCGGGCCCAGCAGTCCGGCGAGGCGCGCACGGACATGGACTTCGTCGACCTGCTGCGCATGGTGGCGGGCATCAGCGCGACGACGTTCGACGACGACGCCCAGCGCGACCGGGTCCTGTCCGTCGCCCTCGACGGCGTGCGCACCCGGCACTGAGACTCCGCTCTAGCCTTACATTGCCTGACTCAAGTAAATTTGGCGCCCGGTAACACCGCAGCAAACGGCAGCGGCACGCTGCCCGTCAGGCGCCGGCCCGCTCCCCCCGGGCCCGCCGCAGTCCCAGCGAACGGAACCACATGCCTCTCCTGGCCCGCCCGGCGGTGGCCACCCTCGCCGCCAAGACGATGCAACGGATGACCCTCCTCGCCGACCGGCGCTCCGGCGGGCGTGGCTCCGCGGCGTCCTCGCACGCCCGCTTCCCCGAATTCCCGCGCACCGTGGAAGAGTTGACGATCCCCACGACCATCGCCCCGGCCCGGGTGACGGTGTACCTGCCCGCGACCGAGGAGACCGGCGGGGCGGCGCCCCCGGTGCACGTCAACTTCCACGGCGGCGGCTACGTCATGTCGCTCACGGAGCTGGACGACCCGCTGTGCCGCTTCCTCGCCGCTCGGGCGGGGGTCGTGGTGATCAACGTGGATTACGTCGTCGCCCCGCAGCACCCGTTCCCGGCTCCGCCCAGGCAGGCGTACGAGGTCGTCCGCTGGGTCGCCGAGCACGGCGCCGAACACGGCTGGGACGGCAGCCGCCTCACCGTGGGCGGGCAGAGCGCGGGCGGCGGACTCGCGGCGGCCGTGGCGCGCCAGGCACTCGAAGAGGACGGTCCCCCGATCGCGCTCCAGGTCCTGCACTATCCCCCGCTGGACCTCGCGACCGGTGCCCGGCACAAGCGCGCCAGTGTCGACCGGCCGATGCTGCGGCCCTGGATGGCCGACGTCTTCGACACCTCGTACGTCCCGGACGTCCGGCTGCGCACCGACCGGCTGGTGTCGCCCGCCCATTCCTGCGACACCGCGGATCTGACGGGCATCGCCCCGGCCCTCGTCGTCACGGCCGAGTACGACCTGCTGCGGGCGGAGGCCGTGAGCTACGCCGACCGACTGCGGAAGACGGGGTCCCTGGCCGGGCACCACGACGTGGCCGGGGCCGACCACGGGTACGACGGCTCGGACGACGAGAAGGCGCGCGACACGTACGCCTTGATCGCCCGCCACCTACGCGAGGCCGTCCGCTCCTGAGGAGGCGGACGCCCCCGGTTCAGGCCGCCGAGGTCGCGGCGGCCGCCTCCACGACGACGTCGGCGACGCGTGCGGACTGTTCGACCAGGACCGCGTGTCCCGCGTCGGGCACCGTGACCATGTGGATGCGGGGGCAGGCCTCCAGCTCCAGCCGCTCACCGTCCGTCAGACCGATCTCGTCGTGGTCGCCCCGGACCACCCAGGCGGTGGCGCCGGAGTCACACAGTCGCGCGACCAGCGACGGGTGCCGGTCGAGGTACTCGTAGTAGCGCCGGATGATCCGCCGGCACGTCTCCGGGTCGTTGTGGCCCATGTCCGCCGCCAGCGCCTCCGCGCGCCGCGGCGGCAGTTCGTGCTTCATCGCTCGGGGCAGCAGCTTGAGCATCGCGGCCCAGGCGGCGGCGGAGAGTACCGGTACCCGTCCGACGGAGTTCATCACGCCCAGGAACTTCGCCTCGTCCCCGCGCGAGAACGTCGGCGACAACAGGACCAGCGGTCCCGGGAACAGGCCGGACGCAGCCATCTCGATCGCCACGTTCGCCCCGAGGCTGTGGCCCACCACCACGTCGCAGCCGGACTCGGCCGCGAGTCCGGCCATCAGCCTGGCGTAGTTGTCCAGGGTGACGTCCTCGGGCGCCGAGGTCCCTCCGAACCCCGGCATCGTCGCCGCCACCATCCCCAGTCCCTCCACCGCCGGTTCGGCCATCACGTCCGCGTAGAACTCGGTCGTGCACAGACCGCCCGGAATCATCAGCGCCCGGTGCGGGGCCTCGGCCGGCCCCGCGCGGCGGACATCCCAGCTCTCGTTCATACTCCGAGCCTGACGCCGGACGCCGGCGCCCGCATCCCCTGCGGTGGGCCGGCGTCCGTCCTCGCGCCCTCGGGAGCGGGTCCACTCCGTCAGTGGGCGCCGATCAGCTCCTGACCGGCGGCGCTGCGCGGAGCCTGCCGGGAGCCTCGCAGCGTGGCGATGCCGATGAAGACCATGGACGACAGTCCGGCGAGGGCGAAGGCGGTGAAGCCCCACTCGCCGTTGCCCGCGGCGAGGAACCGGCCGCCGAGGCCGACGCCGGCCAGGGTTGGCCCAGGCCGAAGACGGCGACGCCGTCCGCCAGGGCGCACACGCCCGAGGCCGGCGAGAACAGGACGACGCGGGAGACCATCAGCTTCTTGCGTCCGATCCGGTCGGCGATCGTGCCGGCGGTCAGGGCGCCGACCAGCATGCCGAAGGTGGCGTAGCTGCCGAGGTCGCCGGCCTGGTCCGGGGTGAGGCCGAAGGTCTTCGTCTCCAGCAGGTGCGGGAGCACCGAGCCGCAGATGAACATGTCCAGGCCGTCGAAGAGGACGGCCAGCCGGCACAGGCCGACGACCAGGAGGGCCAGTGTGCTGCCGCGGGCGGACAGGGGGAGGAGGACATCGTTGTCTTCCTCTCGTGCGGGCGTGGTGCCCCGACGCTGGATACCCGCGGGGATGCTCGTCAACGTTTTTGTCAACAATTTCATCGACAATGAAGAGCGTCGGGGCGACAGGGAGACGAGGGGGTGTTACGCGACCGGCGGCGTGCCGTGCGTGTGGAAGGACTCGATGGTCTTCAGCCCCCAGGCCTGCCCCTTCCTCCGCTCCTCCTCGGTCCAGGTGATCAGCGGCCAGTCGGGCGCCAGCACCAGTCGGGTGAGCGGGTTGCACAGCTCGATGCGGTTGCCACCGGGCTCGTAGACGTACAGGAAGAACGTCTGCTGGATGGCGTGCTTGTGCGGGCCCGTCTCGATGAACACACCGGCGTCGATCGCGAGGTCGGCCGCGCGCAGGATGTCCTCGCGCGTGTCGGTCGCGAAGGCGATGTGGTGCAGCCGGCCCGCCGAGCCGGTCCAGTCCGAGGTGTAGACGACGTCGTACGACTTGTTCGTGTACGTCAGCCAGCGCGCCGCGATCTTGCCCGTGTCGAGGCGGATCTGCTCGGTGGGCCGGGCACCCAGGATGTTCTGCTGGAACTCGGCGTTGGCGAGCACGTCGGCGGCGAGGAAGTTGACGTGGTCCAGGCGCCGCACCCCCACGCCCCGGTTGGGCTTGGCCTGCGGCTGGTTCTTCAGCGCCGGCTTCAGCTCGTCGGGGGCCCGGTAGTGCTCGCTCTCCCAGTACAGGGCGTGCTCGTGGCCGTCCGGGTCGGTGGTGACGTAGAGCTTGCCGAGGCCGGGCTCGTCCTCGACCCAGCGGCCGCTGCCGCCCGCCTCCTCGACCGCCCTCACACGGCGCTGGAGTGCCTCCTCGCTGGAGGTGCGCAGGGCGAGCCGGCCGAGGCCGGGCTGTTCGCGGGCGGTGAGGACCAGGCTGTGGTGCTCGTAGTCGTCGAAGGTCCGCAGGTGGACCGTGTCGCCGTTCTGCCCGTTGACGGTGAGCCCCAGATAGTCGGTGAAGAAGGCGACGCTGGCGTCCAGGTCGGGGGTGAACAGCTGGGCGTGGCCGATGTGGGCGATGTCGCCGAGCGGCGGAGTCATCGTCGGCCTCCTCGGGTGTGCGGGGGAATCGGTGCCGTCTCGGCGGACCGGGGGAAGACGGTGCCGTCGAAGATCTTGCGGGCCGTGCGGACCACGGCGGTACGGCGGGCGGAGGGCAGGCCGTCGGGGGTGGCGTCGAGGCTGCTCTCGATGTCCAGGAACCCCATGGGATGTTCTATGCGGATGCGGTCGCCGTCGGCGTCGAGTTCCGCGAGGCCGGCCCCGACGCTGCCGTCGATCCGCAGTCCGGCGGCGACACTGGCCGCGCCGAGCACCCCGATCGAGGTGTGGCAGCGCACCGGGATGAAGGTGCGGGTGGTGACCGCGCCGCCGTCCCTGGGCGGGGCGAGCAGCGAGAGTTTGGGCACGGTGGCGTTCGAGACGTCACCGAGGCCCATCAGGCGGCCCGCCTCCAGGCGGATCGTGCGCAACCGGTCGGCCAGTCCCTCGTCGGCCTCCAGCTCGGCGGGCGACTCGTAGCCGGTGACCTTGAGCGAGGCGGCCTCGATGAGGACCGTCGGCATGCCGTTGTCCACGCACGTCACGGGCACGCCGTCGATCTCGTCGCGGACGTTGCCGGTGGGCAGCAGCGGGTTCGCGCTCGGCGGGAACTCGATCAGGACCGGCGCGGCGGTCCCCGGCACACCGGAGATCTCGGCGTTCCCGGTGTAGCGCACCCGGCCGCCGGGGGTCGGGAAGGTCGCCGTCGCGTGGTCACCGGTGTTGACCATGCGGATGCGGACGGAGGTCTCCTCCTCCCCCGCGGCCACGAGTCCGCGTTCGACGGCGAACGGTCCGATGCCGGCGAGGAGGTTGCCGCAGTTCTGACGGTCACTCACCTCTGGTTCGCCGACGCCGACTTGGAGGAAAAGGTAGTCGACGTCGGCCCGTGGGTCGGCTGAGGGTGAGACCACGGCAACCTTGCTGGTGAGCGGGTGGGCGCCGCCCAGGCCGTCGATCTGCCGCTCGTCGGGGCTGCCCATGATCCGCAGCAACAGCTCGTCACGCAGGGCCGGTTCGGCGGGAAGGTCGTCGGCGAGGAAGTAGGCACCCTTGGAGGTGCCGCCCCGCATCAGCAGGCAGGGCACCCCCTCGGGCGCCGCGGTCACGACCGCTCCCCCTCGTACTCGTCATACGTCTTGTACTCGACGCCCAGCCTCCGCAGCGTCTCCCGCAAGCCGTACCGGTCCAGGCCGAGTTGGCCGTCGACGAAGGCGGCGCGGGCCTTGGCCTCCTTGGCCTCGCGGGCCTCGGACGCCTCGACGGTGGCGCGCACCCGCTCGCGGGGTACGACCACCACGCCGTCGTCGTCGGCGAGGATCACGTCACCGGGGCGGATGACCTGACCGTCGATGGCGATCGGCACGTTGACCGAACCGCCGGTGGCCTTGACCGTGCCCTGTGAGGAGACCGCCCGCGACCAGGCGGCGAAGCCCATCTCCCGCAGCTCCTGGGTGTCACGGATGCCCGTGTTCATGACGACGCCGCGCACCCCGCGCCGGTGCAGGGCGGTCGCGAACAGCTCCCCGAACAGGCCGTCCGTGCACGGAGAGGTGGTGGTGACGACCAGGATGTCGCCCTCGCCGCACTGCTCGACGGCGGCGTGGATCATGAGGTTGTCGCCGGGCCAGCTGAGCACGGTCACCGCGGTGCCCGCGACCCGTACGCCCTGTTGGATCGGGCGGATCCCGGGCCCGAGCAGACCGGTGCGGCCCATGGCCTCGCTGACGGTGGCCACGCCGTAGCCGGCCAGCGCGTCGACGTCGTCGAGCTCGGCCTTCGGGGGCTTGGTGACGATGACGCCGCTCATGCCAGCTCCTTCGCGATCTGCGGGTACGGACGCATGTAGGCCTCGGCCATGGTCTTGTGCGCGAGCCCCAGGTTCGGGCCGGCGTTGCGCTTGAGCTGCACGCCTCGGCGGACCGCGAGGTCGGTGTAGTAGTCCCACAGGTGCTGCTGGGCACCCAGGCACTCCATGGCCTTGCGCTTGGTGTCCCACACCTCGGTGATGTCGAGCAGCACCTCGGGCTTGAAGCCGCTCATCTCGGGCTGGTGCGGTTCGAAGAAGAACACCGGCGGGGCGCCGATGATCTCGCCGGGGCCGGGGTAGCCGATGGCCTGGGCGAGGACCCGGGCTTCCAGGGCCATCCGGTTGGCTGCCGGATGGTCGCCGTTGTACGGGTCCTCGGTCGGGTGGGTGAGGACGACGTCGGGCTGGGTGTCGCGGTAGACCTCGACGAGCCGGTCGGTGAGCTCGGGGGTGACGAGCAGCGGGTAGTCGCCGGCGTCGAAGAAGCGGACCTCGGCGCCGAGGGTGGCGGCGGCCCGCTCGGCCTCGTCCCGGCGCAGCGCCTTGATCTCGTCCAGCTTCCTGCCCTCGCGCCAGGCCTTGGCGGACTCGCCCCGCTCGCCGAAGGTCAGGCAGGCGATGGTGACCTTCTCCCCGCGGGAGGCGGCCAGGGCGATGGCTCCACCGGCTCTCCATACGAAGTCCCCCGCGTGCGCGGTGACGACGAGTGTCGATCGGGGGGTGGCGGGCGCGCCTGGGTGCGTCATGCTCGGTTTCTCCTCGGGGTGGACAGGTGTGCGCCCGCCTCGCGCCGCTCAGACGCGCAGCGCCTCGATCACGCTGGTGAGGTGGGCGCGGACGGCCGTCTCGGCCGCCTGCGGGTCCCTGGCCCTGATCGCCTCGATCATCGCCAGATGCTCGTTCAGGGACTGCTGCGGGCGTCCCGGCCTCAGCGCCAACTGGAAGCGGTGGCGCACCAGTTGGGCGTTGAGCCGCTCCAGGAGTTCCAGGGCGGTCTGCTGCCCGGAGAACTCCCGGATTCTGGTGTGCAGTTCGTGGTTGAGGTCGGAGTAGGTCACGGGCTCGCCGTCGGCCACGGCCTTGGTCATCGCCGTGCCGAGGTCGGTCAGTTCACCGAGCTGCTCGTCGCTGGCCGCGACGGCCGCCTTCGCCGCGCACAGCCCTTCGAGGACCATGCGGCACTCGGTGATGGCGACCGCTTCGTCCACGGTCACCACCCGTACCCGCGAGCCTCGGTTGCGGATCCGCTCGACGAGCCCCTGGGACTCCAGGTCGATCAGTGCCGCACGGATGCTGGCCCGTGTCACACCGAACTGCTCGGCGAGCTCGTTCTCCACCAGCCGCTGTGCCGGTGCCATCTCGCCGTGCAGGATCGCCTGCCGCAGCTGCGCGAGCGCGTGCTGTCTGGCCTGCTCTCCGGTGCTCGGACGGGCTTCTTTCGGCATCGCTGCCCTCCCTGAGTGAGTGCCTGTCGAACCTAAATCTAGCCAAACAAAATTGTCAACAATTTTGTCGGCTGCATTGCGGGCGGATCTTCCCAGGAGTGTCCCGCAGGGCGCTTCGAGAGCGGTTCAGCGGGTGGCGCGGCCCAGCCCGCAACCGAAGCCGCGGCGGGTGTGGATGAGGGCGGGGTCCTCCCGGTCCGCCTTGCGCGGCGGCGGGAGACGAGCTTCTCGATGACCTGGTCGGCGCGATACCCGCCCCCATACGCACCGGCAGATCCGCTCCTTCGACAGCACGCGCTCGGCATTGGCCGGCACATGGCCGGGCTCTCCCACCCCCGGCCTCACACAGCTCCCCGCCCTCGCGGCCTCCTTCCACCACACCGGCCTCGCGGTCACTCCCGTCACCGACGGGGACCCGCGGCCCCTGTCCGCCGGTGCCGCTCTCACGGCGTACCGGGTCGCGCGGGAGGCCCTGACCAACGTCACCAAGCACGCCGTGACCGGCTCGGCCGACGTGCGGCTCGCCTACACCCACGACCGGCCGGTCGTCACGGTCGTCAACGCCGACGGCGCGGCGGCAGCATCCGCACGGCGGCCACCCGAGGCCCCGCCCCGCCCCGCCCGTGGCGCCCCCACCCTTCCGCTTGCTTAAGTCAATCAATTGAGATTAACTTGAGTGAGTCAAGCAATACTGACCGAACCGAACCCCCTTGCTCTGACCGGAGGCCTTTGCCATGTCCGACGCCCTTGCCCGACCCGCCGCAGCGGGGACATCCGCCCCGCCGAGGTCGAACGCCGTCGTGGCGGTGCTGGCCTTCGCCGGAATCGTCGTCGCGCTGATGCAGACCCTGGTCATCCCGATCGTCCCCGAGCTGCCCAGACTCCTCGACGCCTCCGCGTCCAACACCGCCTGGGCCGTCACCGCCACCCTGCTCGCCGCCGCCGTCGCCACCCCCGTGGTCGGCCGCCTCGGCGACATGCACGGCAAGCGCCGCATGCTGCTCGTCAGCATCGTCCTGCTGATCGCCGGCTCCGTCGTCTGCGCGCTCAGCGACTCCGTGATCCCGATGATCGCCGGACGCGCCCTGCAGGGCCTGGCCGCCGGCGTCATCCCGCTCGGCATCAGCATCATGCGCGACATCCTGCCCGCCGAACGGCTCGCCGGGTCGACCGCCATGATGAGCGCGTCCCTCGGCGTCGGCGGCGCCCTTGGCCTGCCCTCGGCGGCCTTCATCGCCGACAGGTGGGACTGGCACCTGCTGTTCTGGACCTCCGCCACCCTCGGCGCCGTCGCCTTCGTGCTGGTGGTGGTGATCGTGCCGGAGTCCACGGTGCGGGCCGGCGGCCGCT
This sequence comes from Streptomyces sp. Q2, assembly GCF_056820935.1. NCBI lineage: Bacteria > Bacillati > Actinomycetota > Actinomycetes > Kitasatosporales > Streptomycetaceae > Streptomyces > Streptomyces sp. Q2. Next base: position 43,599 of record NZ_JBXEJE010000040.1, read on the forward strand.
TCGACCTGGTCGGCGCGCTGGGCCTGTCGGCCGGACTGGTGACCCTGCTGCTGGCCGTCTCCAAGGGCGGCGACTGGGGCTGGACGTCCGTCACCACGCTCGGCCTCGGCATCGCCTCGGTCGCGATCCTGATCGCCTGGGGCCTCTACGAACTGCGCAGCAGCCGGCCGCTGGTCGACCTGCGTACCACCGCCCGCCCGCAGGTGCTGTTCACCAACCTCGCCTCCGTCGCGCTCGGCTTCTCGATGTTCGCGATGTCCCTGGTGCTGCCGCAGCTGCTCCAGCTGCCCGAGCAGACCGGCTACGGCCTCGGCAGGTCGATGCTCACCGTCGGCCTGGTGCTGGCCCCGCAGGGCCTGGTCATGATGGCCATGTCCGCCGTGTCCGCGGCCATCACCAAGGCCAAGGGCCCCAAGCTGACGCTGATGATCGGCGCGCTGATCGTGGCCTGCGGCTACAGCCTCAACATGGTCCTCATGTCCGAGGTCTGGCACCTCGTCCTGGTCTCCTGCGTCATCGGCGGCGGCATCGGCTTCACCTACGGGGCGATGCCCGCCCTCATCATGGGCGCCGTCGACCCCACCCAGACCGGCGCCGCCAACAGCCTCAACACCCTCATGCGGTCCCTGGGCACGTCCTTCGCCAGCGCCATCGCCGGCGTCATCCTGGCCCAGATGACCACCGACTTCGGCGGCTACGCCCTCCCCTCGGAGAACGGCTTCAAGGTCGTCATGGCCCTCGGCGCCGGAGCGGCCCTCCTCGCCTTCCTCATCGCCACCTTCATCCCCGAGCACCGCGCCCCGCGGACCGCACCCGCCGCCGACGGCCCGGCCGAGACCACGGAGGTCGCCGCGGCCAAGGTGTGACCGCACGCCCTATGAGGACCGAGGCGGCCGCCACCGGACGACGGGGGGCGGCCGCCTCGGATGTCACCGACTACTTGATGACCGCGTTGGCCACGACGACGACCGCCCCGAAAAGCGCGTCGCCCACTCCGATGAGGACGGCGACGGCCCATGTGCGGTGCGACCACCTGGCCGTGACCAGCCCCAGCGTGAACAGCAGCACGATGTTCAGGGTGAACGCCGGGTACTCGACCCCGTCGGCCGGCCACCAGCCCCAGCCCGCCCCCGCGAGAACGACCACGGTCGGCAGCACGGCCGCGATCAGGGGCCACTCGTCCACGAGGGCGCGCAGGACGTCCCAGCGGCGGTGCGGGGCGCGCTCGGCGATGAAGTGGGCGTAGCCGTGCGCGAGGGCGGAGGCGAATGCCGTCACCAGCAGCCACAACGCGTCGTAGCGGCGGCTGCCCTCGGAGGAGTGGCCGTGCTGGGTGAGCGCGGCGACCATGGAGCAGGCCAGTACCGCTCCGTAGACACCGCCGAACAGGACGGCCTCGCGCGTGTTGTGCCGGTGCGGCTCGGAGACGGCCGCCGTACTGTCCGCCATGCCCCCAACGATCACCCGGGCCCGGCGGCGGCGCCAGCCGGCGCGAACCCGCGACGAAGTGTCCTCCCGCCTGGGCACCTCCCCCACACTCTGTCGGCGGCCGGAGACGGTCGCGCCTGGTTAGGGTCGGCGCATGACGCACAGCTTCGCTCTCCACATCCCCGACGCCGAGCTCGAACCCGAGCCCCTCGACCCGGCGCAGATCGTGTCCGGGACGCCTGAGGTGACCGGGAAGGTCGTCTGGGAGTCGCAGGACGGGCGGCAGCTCCGTGGGATCTGGCAGATCACGCCGGGCGTGGTCACCGACACCGAGGCGGACGAGTTGTTCGTGGTGGTCAGCGGGTCGGCCACGGTGGAGGTCGAGGGCGGGCCGACGCTGCGGGTCGGACCCGGGGACATGGCCGTACTGCGCGCGGGCGACCGTACGACGTGGACAGTGCACGAGACGCTGCGGAAGGCCTACGCGATCAGTCTGTGAGCGGCGGGGCCGTGGTGCCGCGGATCTCCAGGGTCGGGGTGGCCAGGTGGAGCCGTCCCGCTCCCTGGGCTCCCTCGAAGCGGTCGAGGAGGCAGCGGGCGGCGCGGCGGCCCACCTCGTGGCCGGCGTTGTCGACGGTGGTGAGCCACAGGTGGCGCAGCCGGGAGATGCTCGTGTCGTCGTAGCCGGTGACGGACAGGTCGTGCGGGACGCGCAGGCCCAGTTCCGCGGCCGCCGAGAGCACGCCGACGGCGGTGATGTCGTTGACGGCGACGACGGCGGTGGGCCGCCCCGGCCGGCCGAGCAGCCGTACGGCGGCCCGGAAGCCGCCCTCCTCCGTCAGGTCGCCGGTCTCCACGAGCGCCCGGTCGGCGAGGCCGTGGGCGCGCATGGCCGCCTCGAAGCTGCGGCGGCGCAGTTCGCCGACGGCTCCGTAGCCCGCGATGTGCGCGATGCGGCGGTGGCCGAGGCCGATGAGGTGCTCGGTGACCAGCCGGGCGCCCTGCTCGTCGTCGCCCGCGACGACGTCGACGCCGGGCGGGACGGGTTCGCGGGCGCCCGCGACGACGACCGGTATCCGCTCGGCGACGGTGCCGAGGGCGGCCGGGTCGGGCAGGGTGCCGACCACGACCAGGCCGTCGGCCTGGAGGTCCAGGAAGGGCCGGGCGAGGTCCTGGCCGGTGCGGCGGTTGAGGCGGGCGTCGCCCAGCAGCATGTGCAGGCCGTGCTCGTGCAGGAGCGGGTTCAGGCCGTCGAGGAGGTCGACGAACCAGGGGTTGCGCAGGTCGTTGAGGAGGACGCCGACCGTGCGGGTGCGCTGCTCGCTGAGGCTGCGGGCGGCCGCGTTGGGGCGGTAGCCGAGTTCCCGCACCGCCCGCAGTACGGCCTCCCGCTTCTCCGGGCGGACCTGGTCGGAGCCGCGCAGTACGAGCGAGACCAGCGACTTGGAGACGCCGGCCTGCTCGGCCACGTCCCGGATCGTCGGCTGTCTCATGCTCTGGACCGTTCCATGCGGCGCGCCACCTTGTCAAAGGGGTTGACACCTGTAGAAAGCCCGCTCAGGGTGGCTTGGACAGTTTGTGGACCGGTCCAAAGAGGGGCTCATGGTGGATACGCTCGGTGTCGCCGTCATCGGATTCGGCTGGATGGGCCGGGTGCACACCCAGGCGTACGCCCGCGTCCTGCACCACTATCCGCAGCTCGGCCTGCGCCCGGAACTGGTGACGGTCGCCGACGAGGTGCCGGGGCGGGCCGAGGCGGCCGCCGAGCAGTTCGGGTTCGCCACGGCCGTCCGGGACTGGCGCGAGGTGGCCGCCGATCCGCGGGTGCGGGCCGTCAGCGTCACCGCGCCGAACTTCCTGCACCGGGAGATCGGCGTCGCGATGGCCGAGGCCGGCAAGCACGTCTGGATCGAGAAGCCGGTCGGTCTGACCCTGGCCGACGCCCGGGCGGTCGCCGACGCCGTCACGACGGCCGGCGTGCAGGGCACGGTCGGCTTCAACTACCGCAACGCGCCCGCCGTCGAGTCGGCCCGGCAGCTGATCGCCACCGGCGGGATCGGCACGGTCACCCATGTCCGCGTCCGCCTGTTCAGCGACTACGCGGCCCATCCCGAGGGCGCCCTGACCTGGCGCTACGAACGGGAGCGGGGCGGCAGCGGAGTACTCGGCGACCTGGCCTCGCACGGTGTGGACCTGGCCCGGTACCTGCTCGGCGACATCGCCTCGCTGACCGCCGACACCGCGGTCTTCGTCCCGGAGCGGGCCCGCCCCACCGGCGCCACGGCCGGTCACAGCCGTGCGTCCGGCGGCGAGCTGGGTCCGGTCGAGAACGAGGACTACGTCAACTGCCTGCTGCGTTTCGCCTCCGGCGCCCGTGGCGTCCTGGAGGCCTGCCGGGTCTCGGTCGGCGAGCAGAACAGCTACGGCTTCGAGGTGCACGGCACCAAGGGCGCGGTGTTCTGGGACTTCCGCCGGATGAACGAGCTCGGCGTCAGCCGCGGCGACCGCTACCAGGACCAGTCGGTCAGCACGGTGTACATCGGCCCCGGCGAGGGCGAGTACGGAGCCTTCCAGCCCGGTTCCGCCAACGCCATGGGCTACGACGACCTCAAGGTGATCGAGGCGCACCGCTTCCTCCGCTCGATCGCCGAGGGCACCGCGCACGGGGCCACCCTCACGGACGCCGTGCACAGCGCCGCCGCGCTGGAGGCGATGGTGCGGTCGGCCGAGAGCGGTGCCTGGGCGGAGGTGGGCGAGCAGGGATGAGACCGTGCCTCGGCCCGGCCGGACGTGACGCCGTGCGTCGGGCGTCACGCCTGTCCTCGGCCCGACGTCTGGAGCCGCCGGCCCAGGTAGACCTTCGCTGGGACGAGGACGAGCCACAGCCACATGATCGTGGGGCCGATCACAAAGGTCAGCGGGACGGTGACGAGGAAGACCACCACGATCGTGGCGCTGTCGAGGAGGTAGAGCGTGGTCGCCGCATCGGAGGGCGTGTCATGGCGCAGCCAGGGGCGTCGGGCCAGGACGGCGGCCACCGCGAGATGGCAGGCGCCGAGCGCGGCGACCGCCCCCGCGTAGACGGCGACCGACACGGGCTGATCGCCGTACTCGGCGAGCAGCCTGGTCGGGAAGGGCACAAGGGCCGCGACGCCGAAGCCGGCGACGGACAGGATGACCACCTGTCCGTCGACCTCCCGCACGCCGCGGAAGATCCTGCGGTGGTCGCGCCAGTAGCCGCCGAGCACCACCACGCTGAGCGCGTAGGCCCCGAGGTCGGGCAGCACCCGGCGCAGGGCCTCGTGGTACTGGTCGGGCTCCAGGCCCCGTGGCACATAGAGATCCAGGACGAGCAGCGTGATGGCGATGGCGAACACGCCGTCGGCGAGTGCCAGCAACCGGTCCGGCCCGCCGTCCGGGCGCGATGTCCACATGGGCTCGACGGTAGGGGCTGTGCAAGCTTCCCTTTCGGATCCACGCCCGTCACGCCCCCGAACGCCGCCGGGGATCACACGGCCGTCGCCTGGGGCGGCATGTTGTACGGCGTGACCACCTGGATCGCCGACGGCAGCGTGGGCCCCGCGGGCGGCAGGGCGCCATGGGCGCGCATCACGAGGTGGCAGGCCTCGCGCAGATCGTGGCGCAGGTCGTGGTGGAGCACGGCGGACAGGCGGTGTTCGCGCAGCAGCCGGGTGTTGTCGTGGTCGAGGTCGTGGGCGACGAACACCGCGCACGGGCGGTCCAGATCCTCGAACGCGCGCAGGGTCGCGATGTTGCCGCCGCCGATCGAGTACACCGCCCGGATGTCCGGGTCGCGTTCCAGTGCGGCCCGGACGAGGTCGTACTGGGTGGCGTCCAGGCCCTGCCCCTCGGCGATCTCGACCAGGGTGCGGTCCGGGTGGAGGGCGCGCATGGCGCTGCGGAAGCCCATCTCGCGCTCCTCCTCGTTGCGGAAGAAGCCGCTGCTGAGGCTGGTGAGGACATTGCCGGGGCGGTCCCCGAGCCACTGGCCCATGAGGTACGCGGCGGTCGCGCCGGCCGCCCGGTTGTCGCTGCCGACGTAGGCGAGGCGGGCGGTGGCGGGCAGGTCGGTGACCAGGGTGACGACCGGTATGCCGGCCTCCGCGAGCCGGCCCACGGCCGCGGTCACCTCGGGGACGTCCGGGGCCTTGAGGACCACGCCCTGGGAGCCGCGCCGGGCGATCCCGTCCAGGGTCCGGGTGAGCTCCTGGATCGGGCCCGTCTCGCGGAAGTGGAAGCGCGAGCGCACGACCGCCGGGTGCAGGGACGGCAGCTCGGCCTCCAGGGCGGCGCGGACGGCCGTGGAGAACCGCTCCGGTGCCTGCATCACGATGTCGATCATGAAGGTGCGGCCGACCAGACGGACCTGGGTGCGCTGTCGGTCGAGGTCGGCGATGGCCTGCCGGACCTCCCGCGCGGTGCTCTCGCGCACGCCGCCCCGCCCGTTGAGGACCCGGTCGACGGTGGCCTCGCTGAGGCCCGCCTGACGTGCGATCTCCCGGATCGGGAAGGGGTGGCCCACCTGCGGCTCCTTTGAGGGGTTTTTGATGGCTCGCTGCCGGTTGTTCGAGGGGTTTGTACTGACAAGAATGGCAGCGCCGAGTCACCCCTGTCATCGAGAGGACGACGATGTCCTTCACCTCCGTGCAACGCCGTGCCTGGCTGTCCGAGCGGGACTGCGACCTGGCCGGACTGCGCTCGCTCGTCGAACGCTCGACGGACCTCGCCGACTACCCCTACGCCGCTTCGGTGGAGCGCGACGTCCTGGTCTACGACAGTGCGCGGCTGCGCGCCGAGGACCGGCGCGAGGTCCAGGCCGAACTGGTGCGCGCCCTCACCGACGGGCCCGGCATCGTGGTCTTCCGGGGCGCCTTCCCGGACCCGTCGGTCGTCGACCGGCTCTCCGCCGTGTTCGACGCGCTGATCGCCGCGCAGCACGCCTCGGGTGCGACGGCCGGCGACCACTTCGCCACGCCCGGCGCCAACGACCGGGTCTGGAACGCCCTGGAGAAGGCGGCCCGGCACGACCCGGACGCGTTCGCCGACTACTACGCCAACGACATCCTGGCGCTGGTCTCGACCGCCTGGCTGGGTCCGGGCTACCAGGTCACCTCGCAGGTCAACGTGGTCAACCCGGGCGGCGCGGCGCAGACGGTGCACCGCGACTACCACCTGGGCTTCCTGTCCAACGAGGTGGCGGCCGCCTACCCCGCGCACGTACACCGCCTCTCCCCCGTGCTCACGCTGCAGGGCGCGGTCGCGCACTGCGACATGCCGGTCGAGTCCGGGCCCACGCTGTACCTGCCGTACTCGCAGACCTACGAACCGGGCTACCTGGCGTGGCGCCTGCCCGAGTTCCGGGCGTACTTCGAGGAACGGCACATCCAGCTCCCGCTGGCCAAGGGCGACGCGGCCTTCTTCAACCCGGCGCTGTTCCACGCCGCCGGGACCAACCGCTCCGCGGACATCCGGCGCACCGCCAACCTCCTCCAGGTGTCCTCGGCGTTCGGCCGGGCGATGGAGACGGTGGACCGCGAGGCCGTCGCGAACGCCGTGTTCCCCGTGCTGCTCGAGCGCCGGGCCCGGGGCGCGGACGAGGCGTGGCTGGACAACGTGATCGCGGCGAGCGCGGAGGGATACGCCTTCCCCACCAACCTCGACAGCGATCCGCCGGTCGCGGGCCTGGCCCCGCCGTCGCAGGCGGACACGGTACGGCGGGCGGTGCGCGAGGCGTGGACACCCGAGGCACTGCGGGACGAACTACGGGCCGGCGCCGAGCGCCGCACGAGCTGAAAGGGCCTGCAACGCATGGGACTTCTCGACGACAAGGTCGTCCTGGTCAACGGCGGCAGCCAGGGGGTGGGCGCCGCCATCGCGCGGGCCGCCGTCCGGGAGGGCGCGGTGGTGGCCGTCACCGGCCGCCGCCCGGAACCCGGCGAGGCCCTGGTGGCGGAGCTGGCCGCCGCGGGCGGCAAGGCGATGTTCGTACGGGCCGACCTGGCGGACGCCGAGCAGGCCAAGGCGTCCGTGGCACAGGTCGTCGCCGCGTACGGCCGGGTCGACTGCCTGGTGAACTCGGCGGGGCTGACCTCGCGGGGCACGCTCCTCGACACCACGCCCGAGCTGTTCGACCAGCACATCGCCATCAACCTCAAGGCGCCCTTCTTCGCCATGCAGGCCGCCGTCGCCGACATGGTGGGCAGGAAGGCACCCGGCACGGTCGTCAACATCATCACGTCCTCGGCGCACGGCGGGCAGGCGTTCCTCGCCCCGTACGTCGCCGCGAAGGCCGGACTGGTCGGCCTGACCCGCAACGCGGCCCACGCGCACCGTTTCGACCGGGTCCGCATCAACGGGCTGAACATCGGCTGGACCGCGACCGAGGGCGAGGACGCCACGCAGAAGGCCTTCCACGGCGCCGGAGACGACTGGCGCGAGCAGGCCGCGGCCCGGCTGCCGATGGGCAAACTGGGCCAGCCGGACGAAATCGCCGACTTCGTGGTCTTCCTCCTGTCGGACCGGTCCGGAGTGGTCACCGGCTCGGTGATCGACTGGGACCAGAACGTCCTGGGCGGACTTGACTGACCTTTCCTCCCCACCGCCTTCTCCGCCTCCGCTTCCGCCTTCGCCCCCTCGGCTCGTAGCCCCACCTTCTCCTCCCCGCTGGTAAGACCCCCGCACCCCAAGGAGCACGTCCCCCATGCGTATCGGAATCCTCGGCCTCGGCCGCATCGGCGCCTTCCACGCCGAGACCCTCTCCGGACTCGACGCGGTCACCTCGCTCGTCGTCGCCGACCCGTTCGCGGACGCCGCCAAGGCCGCCGCCGAGCGCTTCGGCGCCGAGGTCGCGGACTCCCCCGAGGCCGTCCTGGCCGCCGGGGTCGACGGCATCGTCGTCGCGGCGGCGACCGACGCCCACCCGGCGCTGATCCGCGCCGCCGTGGAGGCGGGCGTGCCCGTGTTCTGCGAGAAGCCCGTCGCCCGCACCATGCGGGAGGGCGTCGAGGTCCTCAAGTCCGTCCAGGGCAGTGCCGTCCCGATCCAGATCGGCTACAACCGGCGCTTCGACGCCGGGTTCGTCGCCGCGCGGGCCGCCGTGCAGAGCGGTGAGCTGGGCAAGCTGCACACCGTGCGGTCGACCACGCTGGACCCGGCGCCGCCGCCGGCCGCGTACATCGCCGCCTCCGGGGGCATCTTCCGGGACTGCTCGGTGCACGACTTCGACATCATCCGCTGGGTGACCGGCCGCGAGGTGACCGAGGTGTACGCGGTCGGCGGCAACCGGGGCGCCGACTACATCAAGGCGGCGGGCGACGCCGACACCACGGGCGCGATCCTCACCCTGGACGACGGCACCATCGCGGTGGTCTCCAACTCCCGGCACAACGCCCGCGGTTACGACGTCCGCATGGAGATCCACGGCTTCACGGACTCCATCGCCGTCGGCCTGGAGGACAAGCTGCCGCTGCGCTCGGTCGAGCCCGGCGTGACCTTCCCGGCCGGCACCCCGCACGACTTCTTCATGGACCGCTTCACCGAGGCCTACCGCGCCGAACTCACCGCGTTCACCGAGGTCGTGGCCGGCACCCGCACCTCCCCGTGCACGATCGAGGACGCGCTGGAGGCCGGCTGGATCGCCGACGCGTGCACCCTGTCGCTGGGCGAGCACCGTCCCGTGACGATCGAGGAGGTACGGCAGGCATGAGCGAACCGGGCCGGGAACCACTGCGCATCGGAGTACTGGGCGCGGCACGCATCACCGAACGCTCCCTCGTGGACCCGGCCCGGGCGACCGGCCACCGCCTCGTCGCGGTGGCCGCCCGCGACCGTTCCCGCGCCGAGGCCTTCGCCGCGGCGCACGGCGTGGAGCGGGTGGCCGACTCGTACGCCGGCCTGATCGCCGACCCCGAGGTCGAGGTTGTCTACAACCCCCTCGCGAACGGCCTGCACGGGCCGTGGAACCTCGCCGCCCTCGCGGCGGGCAAGCACGTCCTGACGGAGAAGCCGTCGGCGAGCAACGCCGAGGAGGCCGCCGAGGTACGGGAGGCGGCGGCGAAGTCGGGGGCCGTCTTCATGGAGGGCTTCCACTACCTCTTCCACCCGCTCACCCGGCGTCTGCACGAGATCCTGGGCAGCGGTGAACTCGGTGAACTGCGGCGGGTGGAGACGATGGTCGCCATCCCGGCCCCGGACGACTTCGACCCGCGCTGGTCGCTGCCGCTGGCCGGCGGAGCGGTGATGGACCTGGGCTGCTACAGCCTGCACTTCGTGCGGATGCTGGCTCCCTGGGCGGGCGGCGCGCCACGGCTGGTCTCCGCACGGGGCGGGGAACGCGCGGCCGCCCCCGGCGTCGACGAGTGGCTGGACGCCGAGTTGGCGTACCCGGGCGGGGCGGTCGCGTCGGCCCGCTGCCACATGGCGTACGCCGAACTGGAGATGAGCTGCAAGATCGTCGGCACCCGCGGTGAGGCGAGCGCGCCGAACTTCGTGCTGCCGCACCTGGACGACCGGATCGTGGTGCGTACGCCGGAGGGCGAGCGCACGGAACGGCTCGGCACGCGGTCGTCCTACACGTATCAGCTGGAGGCGTTCGCGGACCGGGTGCGGGGCGGCGCTCCGGTGCCGCCGGACACGGACGACGCGTTGGCGACGATGACGCTGATCGACGCGTGCTATCGGGCGGCGGGGTTCGCGCCGCGCCCCCGCATGACGGCCGGGGGCTTCGGGGGCTGAGGTCCGGGTCCGGGGGGCACGCCGGCCCGCGGACACGACGGGCCGGCGTCGCCGCCTCCACGGCCTCGCTCACCGGTACAGCGCGGGCTTCTCCACGAGTTCCACCCGCACCCGGCCGCCGTCCTCCAGGGCCCGCACCCCCGCCTCGCAGACCGCCGCCGCGGCGTAGCCGTCCCAGACGCTCGGGCCGACCGTCTCGCCACGGCGGGTGGCGTCGACCCAGGTCTGGATCTCACGGTCGTAGGCGTCGGCGAAGCGCACGGTGTAGTCCTGGTCGATGGTGCCGCCCCAGCGGCCGGCCATGTGGGTGACCATGGCGTGGCCGTCGCCGACCCGGGCGGTGCCGCGTTCACAGACCATCTCGGCCTGGACCTGGTAGCCGAACCCGCAGTTGACGAAGATCTCGACGTCGGACACCGCGCCGCCGTCCGTCTCGAACACGACGAACTGCGGGTCCTGGAGGGCTTCTGGCGCGCTCGCGGAGGGGGTCGGGCGCAGCACCGTGACGGCCGTGATCTCGTGGCCGAGCAGCCAGCGGGTCACGTCCGTCTCGTGTGCCACGGAGTCGCTGATGAGCATGCCACTGGTGAAGCCGGGCGGGCTGGCGACGTTGCGGTGCCGGTTGTGCAGCATGAGCGGGCGGCCCAACTGGCCTGTCTCCAGGAGCGCCTTGAGTTTGACGTACTCGGCGTCGTAGCGCCGCATGAAGCCGACCTGGACCAGTCGCCGGCCCAGCCTGCGCTCGGCCTCCAGCACCCGCAGGGCGGAGGCCGAGTCGGGGGTGAGCGGCTTCTCGCACAGCACCGGCAGGCCGTGCTCGAAGGCCGTCAGCACAGCCGCCTCGTGGGCGGGGCCCGGGGAGGCGATCAGGACGGCGTCGACGTCGGCCGCCGCCATCGCGGAGGCCGGGTCGGTGTGCACGGTGCAGCCGTCGACGCGGGCCGCGACCGACTTGGCGCGCTCCGCGTCGACGTCCACCACGGCGGTCACCCGGGCTCCGCTGGTGACCTGTTGGATACGGCGGACATGGTCGGCGCCCATCCGGCCGGTGCCGATGACGGCGACGCCGAGTTCCTCGCTCGTGCCACGGGGTCTCATGGCCGTCCCTTCAGGCGCCGCAGGACCTTAAGGCACTGACGCGTGTGGAGCGGGGCATCTCAGGGCTTCCCCTCGCCGGTGGCCGCCACGGACGCGGTGAGGTCCTCCGCTTCCGGGAGTTCCTCGACGTCGACGCCTCGCACCTGGGACAACTCGTGCTTGAGAGCCGCGAGTTCGGAGCCGCCCGCCATGTGGTTGGTGAGTTCTTCCAGGCTGACCTGGTCGCGGGAGGCGGACAGTTCCATGGTGCCGAGGCGCAGGACGCTGAAGTGGTCGCCGACCATGTAGGCGTGGTGCGGGTTGTGGGTGATGAAGATGACGCCGAGGCCGCGGTCGCGGGCGGCGGCGATGTACTTCAGCACCACACCGGACTGCTTGACGCCGAGGGCGGCGGTGGGCTCGTCGAGGATGAGGACGCGGGCGCCGAAGTAGACGGCGCGGGCGATGGCGACGCACTGGCGCTGGCCGCCGGAGAGGGTGCCGATGGGCTGTTCGAGGTCGTGCAGGATGATGCCCATGTTGCGCAGCTCTTCGTCGGCGGTCTTCTTCATCCGCTCGATGTCGAGACGGCGCACGGGCCAGGGGCCCCGGGTCATCTCGGAGCCGAGGAAGAAGTTGCGCCACACCGGCATCAGGGGGACGGTCGCCAGGTCCTGGTAGACGGTGGCGATGCCCTTGTCGAGGGCCTCGCGCGGGGTGGAGAAGCGCACCGGTTCGCCGTCGACGAGGAAGTCGCCCTCGGTGTGCTGGTGCAGCCCCGAGATGATCTTGATGAGGGTGGACTTGCCGGCGCCGTTGTCGCCCAGCACGCAGGTGACGCGGCCGGGATGGACCTGGAGGTCGACGGTGTGCAGGGCGCGGACGTTGCCGTAGGACTTGCCCGCACCGCGCAGTTCGACGATCGGGGCGTCCGTGTCCGGGGCGGCGGTGTCACTGTCGGGAATGACGGCGCCGTGGGTGCCGGTTTCGTTGGTAGTCATGTGGGTCACCTCCGGGTCGCCGACTGGCGGACCCACAGATTGATCAGGACGGCGCCGAGGAGCATCACGCCGAGGAAGGCCTTGAACCAGTCGGGGTTCCAGCCGGCGAAGACGATGCCCTGGTTCACCATGCCGAACATGAAGGCACCGAAGACCGGGCCGATCGCCGAGCCGTAGCCGCCGGTCAGCAGACAGCCGCCGATGACCGCCGCGGCGATGTAGATGAGCTCCTGGCCCACGCCCTCGCCGGACTGGACGGTGTTGAAGGTGAACAGCTGGTGCATCCCGACGAACCAGGCACCGAAACCGACCAGCATGAACAGCGAGATCTTGGTGAAGGTCACCGGCACGCCGACGGCCCGCGCGGACTCCTTGTTGCCGCCGACCGCGAAGATCCAGTTGCCGTACTTGGTACGCAGCAGCACCCAGGTGGCGATGGCCGCGAAGACCAGCCAGTAGAAGACCGTGATCTTCACCTGGACGCCGCCGATGTCGAAGGACGAGGCGAAGATCTTCTTCGCCTGGTCGAAGCCGGCCATGTCGCTGATGTCGTCGGTGGCCACGTTGGTGGTCACCAGCTTGGTGACCGCGAGGTTGGCGCCCTGGAGGATCAGGAAGGTGCCCAGGGTGACCAGGAAGCTGGGCAGCCCGGTCTTGACCACCATCCAGCCGTTGAAGAAGCCGACCGCCAGCGACACGATCAGGGCGGCGAACACCCCGACCCAGACGTTCATGGTCAGTTGGTAGCTGAGCATGCTCGCGGTGAGCGCCGAGGTGAGCACCGCGACGCCGGACGACAGGTCGAACTCGCCGCCGATCATCAGCAGCGCGACCGGCAGGGCCATGATCCCGATGGTCGACGACTGGTACAGGATCGTGGACATCGAACTGCCGTCACGCACCGGCGGTGCCGCGATCAGGAAGAACACGTACACCGCGGCGGCACCGAGAAAGACACCCACCTCGGGGCGGGCCAACAGCCTGAACACCAGCGGCCGTTGAGAGGCACGGCCGTCGGTCTTCTGCGGGCCGGAGGCCGGCGGTGTGGTCACCGCCGGCTCGGCATGCTGGGTCATGCTCATCACCTGGTGCCCTTCGCGGCGAACGAGGCCACGGCGTCGACGTTGGACTTGTCCACGAAGGCCGGCCCGGTCAGCACCGGCTGTTCACCGCCGCCCATGTAGTTGCCGTTGTTCTTGTAGAGCCACAGGGAGTCGATCGCCAAGTAGCCCTGGAGGTACGGCTGCTGGTCGACCGCGAACTCGATCGTGCCCTGGTCGATGGCGCTGGTCAGCTGCTTGTTGAGGTCGAAGGTGGCGATCTTCGCCTTGCTGCCGGCCTCGGACACCGACTGCGTCGCGGTCAGCGCGAAGGGGGCGCCGAGGGTGACGATCTGGTCGATGGAGGAGTCCTGCTTGAGCTTGGCGGTGATCGTCGACTTCACGGACGGCATGTCGGTGCCGTTGACGAACAGCGTCTGCAGCTTGCCGGAGAAGGTCTTCTTCACGCCGTCGCAGCGCTGGGTCAGGCCGATGTTGCCCTGCTCCTGGACGACACAGACGGCGTTCTTGACGCCGGTCGTGTTCAGCTTGTTGCCGAGGGCCTCGCCCGCGACGGTCTCGTCCTGACCGAAGAACTCCATCAGGCCGAGCTTCTTCCATTCGCTCACACCGGAGTTGAGACCGACCACCGGGATGTTCGCGGCCTTCGCCTTGCTCACGACGTCCTTGAGGGCGTCCGGCTTGGCGAGGGTGATGGCGATGCCGTCGACCTTCTGGTCGATCGCGTTCTGGACCAGGTTGGCCTGGTTGCCCGCGTTGGGGTCGGCGGAGTAGATGAGCTTGATGTTGTCCTTGGCGGCCGCGGCCTCGGCACCCTTGCGGACGATGTCCCAGAAGGTGTCACCGGGCGACTGGTGGGTCACCAGCGCGACCGTCATCCGGGGAGTGGTGGCCTTGCCCGCGGAGGCACCGGCCTCGCTCTCCTCGGCCTTCTTGCCGCCGGAGCTGCTGGAACAGCCTGCGAGGGTCAGGGCCGCAGCCGCGGCGACGGCCACCACCGGGGTCATTCTGCGGGAGCGGAAGCGAGAAGAGCGGTCCATCTTTCCTGCACCTCACTGTGCTACTGGCGAAAGCCATCACGGGGTTTCAGGGCCCGGACCTCGGAGGATCCGGGTCGTTGTGCCGCGAGAACGCGGTAGTTGCGCTGGGACGGGATCCAATCCTTTGCCACGCCCGCTGTCAATACTTTGTTAAGACATCATTTCACAAGCAGGTCCGAATGTAAGTACAAACCATTGACAGCGCGACCCCCCGCGGCCTACACCTGGGGCGGCGGGTCCCACGGGACCCGTCTCCCCCCGCACAGCTCGAGGAGGTCGCACATGGCCGGATCAGCCCATTCCTTCGACCTGATCACTATGGGCCGAATCGGAGTCGATCTCTACCCCCAGCAGTCCGGCGTGCCGCTGGCACGCGTGGAAAGCTTCGGCAAGTTCCTCGGGGGTTCGGCCGCGAACGTGGCGGTCGCGGCCGCCCGGCTGGGCCGCTCCACCGCGGTGATCACCCGCACCGGCGCCGACCCGTTCGGAGTCTATCTCCACGAGCAGCTGCGGGAGTTCGGGGTCGACGACCGCTGGGTGACACCGGTGGACGGGCTCCCCACCCCGGTCACGTTCTGCGAACTCTTTCCGCCGGACGACTTCCCCCTGTACTTCTACCGCCGCCCCAGCGCCCCCGACCTGGCCGTCCACACCGACGAACTGGACTACTTCGCCATCCGCGCCGCCCGGATCTTCTGGATCACCGGCACCGGCCTCAGCGAGGAGCCGAGCCGCTCGGCGACGCTCGCCGCCCTGAAGGCCCGCGACAAGGCGGGCACCACGGTCTTCGACCTCGACTGGCGCCCCGCGCTGTGGAGCGACACCGCCTGGCGGGATCCGGAAGAGGCCCGGCCCTACTACGCCGAAGCACTCCGGCACGCGACCGTCGCCGTCGGCAACCTCGACGAGTGCGAGGTCGCCACGGGCGTGCGCGAACCGCAGGCGTGCGCCGAGGCGCTGCTGGCGGCGGGCGTGGAGCTGGCGGTGGTGAAACAGGGACCCAAGGGTGTCCTCGCCGTGCACCGCGACGGCACGACGGCCCAGGTCCCGCCCGTCCCGGTCGTGGTGGTCAACGGCCTCGGCGCCGGCGACGCCTTCGGCGGCGCGCTGTGTCACGGCCTGCTCTCGGGCTGGGAGCTGGAACGCGCCCTGCGATACGCCAACGCCGCCGGCGCCCACGTCGCCGCCCGCCTCGCCTGCTCCTCCGCGATGCCGACCGGGGCCGAGGTGGAGACCTTGCTCGCGGGGGTTTCCGAGCCGGGGACGACCGCCTGAGACGAAGCCCGCCCGCACTGCCACCGTTCCGCCTCCTGCCCTGCCCCTGCCCACTGCCCCGCCGCTCTTTTCCCGTGAGGCTCCCGATGAACCACGCCGCGAGCGACCGTCCGACCGTCGCCCAGGCGCCGGTGCGGTTCCTGTCCGCGCAGTACACCGAGCGGGACTGCGTGCGGCACCTCACCGGCGCCCCGCTCCCGGCCGGCCTGTGTGTACGTCGAGACCGACCCGGCGCCGACCTTTCCCACGGCCGAGGCCCGGTGGGACGTGCCGGTGACCGAGGCGGCCTCCCGCGAGGCGGCCGTACGGGCGCGGCAGGCATACGACCGCCAGGTCACCGCCCGAAGCCACCACCTCCGACCCCTGCTCCCGACCCTCCGAGGGAGGTACGTCCATGACGCGGACCGGCGGCTCCCCACGTGCCGCGACCACCCCCACGCTGAGTTCCCTGGACTTCGCCCTGGACCGGAGCAGTCCGGTGCCGCTGTACTACCAGCTCGCCCAGCAGTTGGAGGCGGCGATCGAGCACGGCGTGCTCGCCCCCGGCAACCTGCTCGGCAACGAGATCGACCTGTCGGTGCGCCTCGGGCTGTCCCGGCCGACGGTCCGCCAGGCCATTCAGTCCCTGGTCGACAAGGGCCTCCTGGTACGGCGGCGCGGGGTGGGCACGCAGGTGGTGCACAGCCAGGTCAAGCGCCCGCTCGAACTCAGCAGCCTGTACGACGACCTGGAGGCGGCCGGACAGGGTCCGGCCACGCACGTCGTACGCAACGAGAGCGTCCCGGCCGCCGCCGATGTCGCGGCCGCCCTCGGCGTCGCGGAGGGCAGCCAGGTGACCGTCCTGGAACGGCTGCGCTCCACGCACGGCCAGCCCGTGGCCTTCCTGTGCAACCACCTCCCCGCCGGCCTCCTCGACCTGGACACCCCGCGGCTGGAGTCGACCGGCCTGTACCGGATGATGCGCTCCGCCGGCATCACCCTGCACAGCGCCCGCCAGACCATCGGTGCCCGCTCCGCCACCGCCGAGGAGGCCACCCTCCTCGACGAGCGGGAGGGCGCCGCACTGCTGACCATGCAGCGCACGGCGTACGACGACACGGGCCGCCCGGTCGAGTACGGCACGCACATCTACCGCGCCTCCCGGTACGCGTTCGACTTCCAGCTGCTGGTCAGGGGCTGAACCAGGGAACGATCGCCGGGCCCACGCCGCGTCGGCGGCTCGCGGCCGATCGGTGCCCCGACGAGGCCGGCGGCCGTCTCCTACGCGGCGCACGAGGCCGTGCCCCGTGGGCGGGCCGGGCGCCAGGCGGTCACCACGGAATCGAACGGCGCTCGGTGCCCCGGACCGGTCGGTGACCCGGATCAACGACGCCCCGACGCCGCCCGCCGGGCGGGCCGGGCGTGGCACCGACGGCAGGGCGAACGCCGTCGGACACGGCAGTCCCGGCCGAGGTCACAGGACGTGTCAGGGAATTCGTGGCCGCAGGGTTTGACATACGCCCACAACGGGTCAAGATGTATATATACGTCGTAAACGTACAGAGCAAATTCGCCGGACCGATTCCGGGAGGCACCGGCATCATGAGTTCTTCCCACCTGACCAGCCACCCCGCCTTCGCTCCGCCCTCCAGCAACGGCGGCCGTTCCGAACTCGGCTCCCGCCGGTCCAGTGACCGGCTGGCCCACCCCCTGCGCCGGGCGGAGGACCGCCCCCCACCCCGCGCCACCGTGAGCCTCGTCGTGCCCGCCCGCAACGAAGCGCGCAACATCCCCTGGGTCTTCGAACAGATCCCGGACTGCGTCGACGAGGTCATCCTGGTCGACGGCGACTCCAGTGACGCCACGGTGCACATGGCCACGGACTGCCTGCCCACCGTCCACCATGTGCGGCAGAGCGGTCCGGGGAAGGGGAACGCGCTGCGCACCGGCTTCCTCGCCGCGACGGGCGACTACATCGTGATGATGGACGCGGACGGCAGCATGGTGCCCGGGGAGATCCCCCACTTCCTCCACTTCCTCGACAACGGCTACGACTTCGTGAAGGGGTCGAGGTTCATCGCCGGTGGCGGCTCCCTCGACATCACGCGCATCCGACGCCTGGGCAACCACGTCCTGCTGGCGGCCACCAACCGCCTCTACCACGCCTCGCTGACGGATCTGTGCTACGGGTTCTGCGCCTTCCGCCGCAGCTTCCTGGAAGACCTCGACCTGCACTCCTCCGGATTCGAGATCGAAACCGAGATGATCACGCACGCGCTCCGTTCCGGTCTGCGCATCGCCGAGGTCCCCAGTCTGGAGCTGCCCCGCCGAAGCGGCCGTTCCAACCTGCACGCGATATCCGACGGCCGCCGGGTGCTGCGGACGCTGCTCTCCGAGCGGCCGAACGCCCGGACACCCTCACCGATCAGAGGGGGCACGGGGTGATTACCGCCCCCCGGCTCTCGACCGGTGCCCGTACGACGGTGGACCCGGTGCCGCTCACCGAACCCGCCTACACCCCGCTCGCGGTCGTGGAGATCGATCTGGCCCGGCCGTACGAGTTCCGTCGGCCCGGCGGCGGAGCCATCCGCCCGGCAGGCCCGGTGCTGGCACTGGTGCGGCTGCACGGTCATCCGCTGGGCATGATCCAGACGGCCGGTGATCGGGCCGTGAACGGCGGTGGCGGCCCGGACAAACTGTGGCAGTTCCTCGCTTGCGCCGCCTTTCGGCGGTTCGCCGCTCCGCTCGCCCGACACCTGGAGGCCGACGGCGCCCACGGCCACCCGTCCGACGCCCCTCCCGGGGCCCCACCGGCCATGCGGTCCGGCGGCCTGCCTCACCCTTCGCTCCGCGGTCCGCGACCCTCGGCCCCGCTGCCCTGCCAGGCCGCGAGGCTCCGCGTACTCCGCTCCGCGCCGGCCATCAGCGTGATCGTCGCCACGCACAACCGGCCCGAGCTGCTGCGGCAGTGCCTGACCTCCCTGCTCCGGATGGAATACCCCCGGTTCGAGGTGATCGTCGTGGACAACGCTCCCGCCGATGACGCCTCCGAGCGACTGGTCCGGGAGGAGTACGGCCTGAGTGTCCGCTACATCCGGGAACCGGTGGCCGGCCTGGCGCGCGCACACAACCGTGGTCTGGCCGCCGCCCGAGGACGGATCGCCGCCTTCACCGATGACGACACCCTGGTCGATCCCCTGTGGTTGTCCGCACTCGCCGAGACCTTCGAGCAGGACCGCGGTATCGGTTGTGTCACGGGCCTCATCGTCCCGGCCGAACTGCGGACCGCGGCGCAGGCGGCCCTGGAGAACCACGGCGGCTTCGCCAAGGGATACGCCCCCCGCACCTGGTCCCTGCGCGCCCCACCCGAGGATCCCCTCTTCCCCTTCACCGCCGGACGCTTCGGCTCCGGCACCAACATGGCTTTCCGCGTCGACCAGTTGCGCGCCCTGGGCGGATTCGATCCCGCCACGGGTACCGGCACGCCGGCCCATGGAGGCGACGACCTGCTCGCCTTCTTCAGGGTCCTGACGGCGGGCCAGACCCTGGCCTACCAGCCGGACGCCGTCGTCTGGCACCGCCATCGCCGCACCGCGGACGCCCTGGACGGTCAGGCGTTCGGCTACGGCGCGGGGCTCGGCGCGTACCTCACCAGTGCCCTGCTCCACGAGCCCCGCACGCTCCCGGCCCTGCTGCGCAGGCTCCCCAGAGGTGTCCGGTACGCCGTCGCCCGGGCGCAGGGCCGGACAAAGGCAGACGCCGGCTGGTCCCGGCGGCTCGCGCTGCTGGAGTTGCGCGGTCTGCTCTACGGGCCGTTCGGCTATCTCCGCAGCCGCCGCCTCCTGACACATGACGGCAGTGGCGGAGGGCGAGGAGGAACCGCGACATGACCACCGAACCGTCCCTCTCCGTCATCGTGTGCGCCTACACCCTCGACCGGTGGGACGACATCCAGGCAGCCATCTCCTCGGTGCGGTCGCAACACCGCCCGGCGGACGACATCGTGCTGATCGTCGATCACTGCCCCCAGCTGTGGCGCCTGGCCCGCCGCTCGTTGCCAGGCATTCGCGTGCTCCCCAACCTGCAGCGCAAGGGTCTGTCCGGGGCCCGCAACACGGGCGTCGCGGCGGCGCTCGGTGACGTGGTCGCCTTCCTCGACGACGACGCCGCCGCCGCCCCCTCCTGGACCGAACACCTGCTGAAGCACTATGACGATCCCCGTGTCGTGGGCGTCGGAGGACTCGTCGTGCCGAACTGGCACACCGGCCGCCCGGCGTGGTTCCCACCGGAGTTCGACTGGGTGGTCGGCTGCTCGTATCGGGGACTGCCCCAACGCCCGGCGCCGGTACGCAACTTCATCGGCGCCAACATGTCGTTCCGCAGAGACGAACTGCTGGCGGTCGGCGGCTTCCGCACCGACCTCGGACGCGTGGGAACCAGGCCCCTGGGCTGCGAGGAGACAGAACTCTGCCTGCGGATCGCGGCCCGCCGCCCGGACTCGGTGCTTCTCTACGAGCCTTCGGCCACGGTCCGGCACCACGTTCCCACGACGCGTGCCCGCTGGCAGTACTTCGAGCAGCGCTGCTATGCCGAAGGGCTCTCCAAGGCGCTCGTCATGCAGCACAGCAGGAGCAGAGCAGCCCTGTCCAGTGAACGAACCTATCTGCGGTCCACCATTCCCCGTGCCTTCCTCCGCTCCATGCGGCCAGGCCGGCCTGCCGCCCTGCGCACTCTCGCGGCATTGTCCGCCGGAGTCGGCGCCACCGTCGCGGGCTACGCCATGGGCCGGGTCCGCTCCCTGCGTCCGCCGGCGGCACCCCGCACCCTCCCGCGCCGACGGCCGACCGCCCCGGTGACGTCACCATGACGCATGCGCCCGTTCCCGTCTTCCTCTACCACTCGGTGTCGGAGGACCCGCCCGCGTGGATAGCGCCCTTCACCGTGCGTCCCCGCGCCTTCGCCGAACAGCTCGACCTCCTCGCGGACAGCGGTCGCGTGGTCGTTCCGCTTCGGCGACTGGTCGCGGCCCTGCACGGTGGACCGCCGCTGCCGCCCCGGTCGGCTGTGTTGACGTTCGACGACGGGTTCGCCGACTTCCACTCGACAGCGGCCCCCCTGCTCGCCGCGCGCGGGCTGCCCGCCACCCTGTACGTCACCACGGGCGCCCTGAGCGGGCCCGGCCCGCAGGACCGGGAAGGGAGCGGGGGAAGCCTGTTCCCGCCGGCCAAGATGCTGACGTGGCGCCAGGTGGCCGAACTGGACGCGCTCGGTGTCGAGATCGGCGGGCACACCAGGACGCATCCGCAGCTGGACACCCTGCCGCGGCGTCAGGCCAGGGAGGAGATCGAGGGCTGCAAGGACCGCCTCCAGGACGCGCTGGGGCACCCCGTCCATTCCTTCGCCTACCCGCACGGCTATTCCAGCCATTCGGTACGCCGCCTGGTGAGCGAGGCGGGCTGGGCGTCGGCCACCGCCGTCCGCTTCGCCTTCAGTTCCGGCGAGGACGAGCCGCTGCGCATCGCCAGGCTGATGGTGCGGGCCGACACCGACCCGGAGCAGTTCCGGTCGTGGAGCCTCGGTGGCGGCGCCCCCGTGGCACCGTTCTCCGAGGGTGCGCGTACGACGGCATGGCGCGCCTACCGCCGAGTGCGGGCGGGCGTCCACCGGCCGTACGAGGCGCTTCCTCAGCCGTCCGCCACATGACGCCACTGTCGCTCACTGCTGCCAGACACGCACCCAGTCCACCTTCATCTCCGCCGATCTCACGGACGCGGGCGGTGAATGCGGAACTCCCACAGCCAGGTTGACCAGAACCTCCATGGGAACGTGAGGAATCTGCTCCGCACCGGTCACCCGGAACCGCCGGACACCGTCCACGTACCAACTCAGTTCGTCGCTCGTCCAACGCAGCCCGAACACGTGGTACCCGTCGGCGAAACGCGCCGGACCGTACGTGCCTCGCGCCTTCCGGCGGTCACCGTCCTGCTCCCGCCAGTGCGTGTACATGGAGACCTGCCGTGTGGTCCCGAGGAACTCCATGATGTCCAGTTCGGGGGGCGTGAACCTCGACGCGGGCATCATCCAGAACGCCGGGAACATACCTGGCTGCGACGGAATCCTGATGGCCGCCTCGAAGTACCCGTAGGTGAAGGTCCGCCGGGGTCGCGCGTCCCAGTGGTCACGACCGGTGGAGATCATTCCGGACGCCCAGGGGTAGGTCTTGTCGTCGCTGCCGGGGGTGGGGCGGCGGACGGCGGTCAGGGTCAGAGCACCGTCTCCCACCGAGACCTGACCCGGCAGGTACCACTCTTCCTCGTCGTTGCCGCCGTTGGTGCACCCGTCCCGATTCCAGTCGTAGCAGGTGGCCCAGCGCGCGGTGTCAAGGTCCGTGCCGTCGAACTCGTCGTGGAAGACCAGCTTCCAGTCGCCCTGAGCCAATGGCTTCGGCGCCGTCGCGTCGCCCCCACCGCACGCCGCCGCCAGCACCATCGCGACCGTGGGCAGTGCTCGCCGCAGACCACGCAGCATGGCTACCGCCGCTTCCTCATCGGCTGCGTGTCGTCCAGGGCGGCTTGTGCTTCTCGGGGGCGAGGTCCGCCGGGCCGGGGGAACAGTGCCAGGCCGGAGGTGACGACGGCGAGTGCGATCAGCACCCGTGTGGTCGTGTACGCGCCACTCAGGTAGAACACCACCACGGTGAGCACCGAGAGCGAAACGCTGATCGCCACGGTCAGGACGACCGTCTCCAGAGCGACCGCCCTGCCCGCTCCGCGCGGCGGGGTCGGCCGGGCCCATCGTGCGGCGGCCATCCCCGGGCACAGGACCAGGAACACCGTCGTGACGAATACGCGCAGAGCGGCGCCGTCCGGCAGGACGACGACCGCCGCCCAGGCCAGCCAGCCGGACACCGCGAGTCCCCAGCGAAGCGGGAGCCCCCAGCGGACCTCGGGTACCGATCGGAGCGGGGCCATCACCACTACCGCCTGTCCGGGTTCTTGTACTGGTAGACCACGGCGTCCTTGTTGCGGTACACGGGCGCGAACCCCGGTGCGTCGGACATCGCGGACTCCAGGCGCTGCATGGTGTCGGCGGGCAGGGTCCCGTTGAGGTAACAGTCCTCGGCCTGCGCGCGGGTCAGGACGATGTAGGCGGGCTGACTCTCGGTCGCCCCCTCGACGAACGGCTCCAGGCCCGCCAGCGGGTCGCGCACCAGGCGTCGCCGGTCCACGAGGTCCTGCTCGTCCAGTTGCAGCCGGGGATGCTTGTCGTAGAAGTCGGCCAGACCGGGCACGGCCGAGGTGAGGGAGACGATCAGGGACCCGGGCGGAGTGACGGTCGTGACGAAATGGCTGGCGGCTACCTCGTCCTTGGTGAAGTAGTTCGCCGCTTCCTTGCCGTAGTAGCCGAAGACAAGGCCGCCGAGCATCGCGAGCAGCAGGGGACAGACGACGACGACACGAAGGAGTGGCCGCCTGCCCCAGGGGAAGAACAGGGCGGCGACCAGGAAGGCGGCTGCGGGCAGTGCGAACAGGTAAGCCCGGAAGATCATCTCGCCGCCGTAGGCGTTCGCGGCCAGGACCGGCAGGGGAGCCAGCACGAGCAGCCACAGACCGGTCCGGCGCACCGAGGGCCGAGCCAGGAACGCGACGGCCGCGAGCAGGAAGACGGCGGCGGACAGGCCCCGGTCGACCCAGGACACCTGAACCTGTCCCGGGGCCGCGGCACCCAGCGCCGCAAGACCCGACACGACGTTGGCATCGGGGTGGACCAGTGCGCCCACGAAGTCGTGCAGGTTGGCCGACACATAGGTCCGCGCAACGGTGGCGTCCCACACCGCGGTCAACATCACCGCGCAGGCCAGGACCGGCAACACCACCCGCCGGTTGCGACGTGGAAGCGAGAGCACCGCCAGTGCCACGATCAGCATGATCGGCGTCAGCGGATGCGAACAGGCGATCACGCCTGCGATCAGGACCACCGGCACCAGCCCGCCGACGTGCCAGGCTCTGCGGGCGGGGTCCCGTGGACGCGGTTCGGAGGGGGGCAGCTGCCCCAGGACCAAGGCGATCAGTGTGACGAACAGCAGGAATCCGAGCGCCTGTGGTGCGAAGTAGTCCTGCCCCACCCAGGAGCACGAGTAGTAGATCCACGCGGCCCCCCAGATCATCCGCCGATCGCGCGTCACCGCCCGGTACATCAGCAGCAGCGGGGCCAGCAACAGGGCGTTGAAGGCCGGCGGCGCCCAGGCCGCGTAGCCGAGCGACGACTCGATGCCCGTCGCCTGGACGAAGAACGCGTTGAGGTGGAAGAAGCCCGGCCATTGGTTGTAGATATCGAACTTGTCCGCGCTCGGGACGTCGCCGTGGTTGCGGATCATCGCGTCCACGACCGCGACGTGCTTCCATGCCCAGCCGTAGCGCAGGGTCGGATAGACCAGCGTGGGAGTGGCGTGGATGACGGCGATCAGCCCCAGGACGTAGGCCGCGAACCAGCCGCCGGCCGTCCGCCGGTCGGACAGTGCAAGGCAGAAACCGCCGGCGAGCAGGCCAAGGGCGACCCAGAAGAGCACCGGCAGCACCTGCAGCAGGCCGAGGTCGCCCATGCCACCCAGTCGCACATCGCGGATGGACACCAACCAGAGGGCGAGCGCGCAGGGCAGTACCGCCCGTGCGATCCACTGGCGCACCGAGGTTCGGCGGGGGGTGTGCCGGCCGGTCGCGAACCTGTCGGACCGCAGCACCTTGGCATCGGCGTCCTGCGCCAGACGGCCGTTCGTCAGCGTAGGGCGCTTTCCCATGGAGATGCCTTCCGCGGAGCAGGTGCGACTAGAGCGCACGGCGGCGCATGCAAGGGCACTTCCTTTCGTCGGTTCACGGCAGCCCCCGTTCGTCCTCCACGGTCCACGTCGGCAATCAACCGCCTGACATGCGGCAATGGTGATAAAAAGTACGTTACTGCCGTTTGTCGTGATCGGCAGTATGTGGGGATCCGTCACGGGGGCACATGAGCCACGTCGGCCGGTGGAGGGAGAGCAGTGAGCCCACGACTGAGGAGAGCACGATCGAGGACCGGGCACCGCACGAAGAAGCGGCTCATCGCCTCGACAGCCGCACTGGCGGCGCTCCTGCCGGTAGCGGGCTGCGGTTTGACGGGATCAGACGACGGCGTCCCCCGGCCGGACCATGTCGTGGTGGTCATCGAGGAGAACCACGGCTACCGCGACATCATCGGATCGGCACGAGCCCCGTACATCAATGAGCTGGCCGGGCAGGGCGCCTCTCTCAGCCAGTTCTACGCCATCACCCACCCGAGCCAGCCCAACTACCTGGCGCTGTTCTCCGGCTCCACCCGCAGAATCAGCGGGGACTACTGCCTCGACACGCTCACGAGCCGCAATCTGGCCTCCGAACTCCTGCAAGCGCGTCTGACCTTCACCGGTTACGCGCAGAGCATGCCCGGTGTCGGCTTCACCGGCTGTGTCAGCGGTCCTTACGTGCGCCGGCACAACCCCTGGGTGAACTTCACCAACATTCCTGCCTCCGCCAATCGTCCGTGGACCGACTTTCCGCACGACTTCGAGGATCTGCCGACCGTCTCGTTCGTGGTTCCGGACCTCGAGCACGACATGCAGGACGGCAGCGTGCGCAAGGCCGACACCTGGCTGCGTGACAACCTCGGGGACTACGCGCGCTGGGCGATGACCCACAACAGTCTCCTGGTGGTCACCTGGGCCGAGGACGCGGGCGGAGGGGAGGCGACCAATCGCATTCCGACCGTCCTCGTCGGAGAGCAGGTCCGGCCGGGCCGCTACGCCCAGCCGAACAACCTGTTCGGGCTGCTGCGCACCCTGTTCGACGCGTATGACCTGAATCCCCTCGCCAACAGTGCCGATGCCGACCCCCTCGATGTCTGGAAGGACGATGTATGACCGACGACGGAAAGCCACTCCGGTCGCAGGCCGGTCCCTTCCGGCTTAGTCTGAGCAGAAGAAACTGCCCGAAGACCGCACGATGCGCAGCTACTTGATGGAGTCACCGCACACGCAGACTCCCCGTCCGGGCCATTCGTCTCCGCCCAGCCCGAACGGCGCACGCCCGGGAGTCACCGACCGGCGGTCGCGATGAGCCCGGTCCTGGGCAAGCTCCTGCGATGGGGAACCGACCCCGCGGCCGGGCCGCAGTCCAAGGACCAGTTGCTGCGCAACGGTCACGTGCTGACGTTCAACTCGGTGCTGACCGCGGCCCTCGGGGCGGCGTACTGGGCGTTCGCCGCCCGCGTGTACGACGCCGAGACGGTGGGCCGCAACTACTCGGCAGTGGCGGCGATGATGCTGCTCGCGGGTGTGGGCCAGCTCAATCTGACCAACGTGCTGCTCCGGTTCGTGCCCACGGCGGCGGACCGTACCCGGCAGCTGGTCACCAGGGCCTATCTGGCCGCCTGCGCGTCGACCGTGCTCCTTGCGACCGGGTTCCTGCTTCTGCTCCCCGTGCTCTCTCCGGGCCTGAGGTTCCTGCACGACCCGCTGCTCGGGCCCTGCTTCGTGCTGGCGAGCGCGGCCTACGCGATCTTCGTCATCCAGGACGGGGTGCTGACCGGGCTGCGCCGCACGGACTGGGTGGTGCTGGAGAATGCCGTGTTCGCGGTGGGGAAGATCGTGCTGGTGGGAGCGCTGGCCGTCGTCCTGCAGTCGAGCGGAATCCTGCTGTCGTGGGCACTCGCGGTGCTGGTCGCCATCACCCTCACCAACGGCTTCCTGTACGCCAGAGCCTTTCCCCGGCACGCCGGGACGGCGCTGGACGAGAGGGCCGACGCCAGCAGACCCACGGGCAGGTACATCATGGCGGACTACGTCGCCGCGTTGTTCTGGCTCGGCGCGACGGCCCTTCTCCCGATCATCGTCCTCAACAGCCTCGGTCCCGACCAGGCAGCGTTCTTCTCGCTGGCCTGGCTCGCCGGGTTCTCGCTGTACCAGTTGAACGCGAGCATGGGCGAATCGCTCATCGTGGAGGCGGCGAACGACCCGGCTCAACTCGTCAAGCAGTGCCACCAAGTGCTGCGGCACACCGGGATGCTGCTGGTGGCGGGGACGGTGGTGCTCTGCGCGGCGGCACCCCTGGTGCTGCGGGTGTTCGGTACCGACTACGCACGCAACGGGGCGGGACTGCTCCGACTGGTGGCTCTGTCCGCCATTCCCAATCTGGTGGTCATCACCGCCGTCAGCGCCTGCCGGGCCCAGCGTCGGCTGCGCATGCTGGTCGGCATCCTGGCTGTGGTCTGCTCGCTGTCCACCGGACTTTCCCTGGTGTTGCTGCCGGTCATGGGAATCGCAGGGGTGGGCGCGGGCTGGCTCATCGCGCAGACGGCTGTGGCGTCGTGGCTGTGGTGGCAGAAGCCGCTGTGGCTGCCCGTCGGCCGGTCGGCGCCCCGGAAGGGCAAAAGCCGAGCCGCCCGGTCCTGAACACAGGTGCCAACGCACCGGCTCCGGCCCCGAGGCACCGCTTCCGCGATCTGGTGTCGGACCTGAACGGCCTCACACGCCTGGGGATCCCCGCTCTGCGAGACGGCGCTCCACGGCTGCGCGCAGGCCGTCCATCCGCCCCTGCAACCGGGTCACCGGCATCCGCTCCAGCCGGTACTCCGTGAGGGGACGCTCCGCGGCACCGAAGCGGGCCTTGGACGCCGCCAGTGAAGCAACTCCTCCCGACTCTCCCATCTCGAAGTAGCGGCAACCCGCGTCGCAGGCCTGCTCGATGGAGCGGAGCAGAAGAAGCTGGTTCGCCCTCAGCGGGCCGCTTGTCTCCTTGTCGCTGCAGCCGCGCCAGTGGACGCAGACCTCACCGTGCACCAGGGCGATCAGCGCGGCCACCGGTCGCCCCTCAAGGGTGGCGATCAGGATGCGGCAGGTGCCCGGAAGAGCGGCGGCGATCGCGTGGAACTTGGCGAGTGGCTCGGCCCGCATTCCCCGCCTTCGTGCCACGGCCGCGGGCAGGTGCCGTTCCCGCGCCCGCCGGTCGAGCCACCGCAGGTAGACGTCGTAATAGGCCTCGACCAGCTCGGGCGAGTTCCCGCTCACGACGAGCAGGCCGACCTGCTCGGCCGTGCGTTGCGCTCTCCGCATGGTGCTTCGCGCGTTCTTGGACCACCGCTGGGACCATATGACGTCCATTCCGCCGGCGAGGTCGAGAACGTGCACGGTGCGCGGCACCGAGACGAACTCCGGCGCCGGGCCCGGCCACGCGGGTGCTGTGAGGAAGGGCGGACGGATGCTGGTGCGCAGTGCCCGGTCGGCCTCGAGGTCGGCGAGCACCAGGTCGACCTCGTGGGGCCGCACTCCTCCGGATGCCAGCACGCCTCCTGTGCCCCAGCCGGGAGGGAACGATGCCCGCACGGCGAGCGGGTGCGGCCGCGCCGGCCGACACACCATGGGCAGGACCAGTTCCCGGCCTTCTCCGGTCCGGTAGAGCCGGCCGGCGTCCTGCCAGCCGCCGACCGCGCAGACGCAGTCCACCCATGCGGGCAGGTGGAACGCCATGGCTCCGGGATCGGCGGCGAGCACCCGCGCCCAGGTCTCACGCGGAACCGGGCTCATGGCCCGGACCGGCCCATCCTCGCTGCGGACGTCCCATTCCCGGGGCTCGTGCTGCCGTGCCTGGCGGTGACTCACGTCGGCCTCCTCGCGTTGAACAGGACGGGACCGGGCCTGGTGTCCGGCCCCCGCTTCACCAGTCGGCCGACCGCGGTTCTCATCGCCGCCGACTCTCCCCGCCCTGCCTCGCCGTCCACGGAGCGGAAGCGGCGAAAGACGGCCCTGCCGATCCCGCGAATCCGGACCGGCCCAGGGCCGCCCGGGCCCTCGCGAGCCGGGCCAGCCGGGTCGGCATTCCCGCCCGGCCCGCCTCGGGCAGCGCCAGCACAGCCGTCAGGGCCGCGTCGGCGGGTGACAGCGCGGGCGGACGGCACAGGGGGCAACGGCCTGGGGGGTGCCCCAGCAGCCGCCCCACCGCGTCGGCCAGTCCGGCCTGGTAGGGCCGCCGAAAGACGGTGCATCCCGCCTGACGCACTTCGGCGGCGGCGTTGCCCGGCACACAGCCGTGCCGGGCCCACCGCAGCAGCGGGATGTCTGTCGCGCTGTCGCCGACGGCCAGCACCGGGCGGGTGCCCTGCGGGGCGTCGAGCAGTTCCAGCAGCGCCGCGAGGCCCGTCGCCTTGTCGACGCCCACGGGGACGAAGTCCGTCTGCGTCTCGCCCTGTACGACGACGAAACCGGCGGCTTCCGGACGGCCGGAGCACTCGCGCGCGGTCTCGTCGTCAAGGCCTGTGCGATCACTGCCCGACCCCCGATGCGCCCGCACGCACCACCGGTACTGCGGATCCAGTGTCACGGACGGCAGCCCGGACAGGACAGCGGCCAACGCCCTGCGGTCGGGGCCGGTCACGAGCGGCGTCGAACGATCGCGCACGGCGTCGTACACCACGGCGCCGTACTCGGCCACGCCGCCGAGCAGGCCGTACGCCCGGCAGCGGTCGCGCACCTCCGGCACCGAACGGCCGGTGGCCAGCAACACCTGGTAGCCGTGGGCGCGCAGGCCCCGCAGCGCCATCATCCCGACGGGCGCGGGCGCCGGGGCGCCGGACAGGTCCGTCTCCAGAACGCCGTCCACGTCCAGCGCGCACCACTGCCCCGAGGACCACGCGCCGGTGTCCATGTCAGCGGCGCCCTTGAGGTCGAGGTCCCCGAGATAGAGACCGCCGAGATACTCCTGTACGGCCCTGGACCGCGCACGCCGCGCCTCCGCCTCGTGCATGCCGATGCCGACGCCCGGGCGGGCGAGGCGCTCGGCGTTCCAGCCGTGCACGACCCCGTACACACACCACCGGGCCGCCGGGATGCGGCTGCCGGTGAGCCTCTCGTAATCGGCCACCAACCGGCCCTCGTCCTCGGGCAGTGCCTGCGCCGCGCCCGCCAGGTCGTAGGCCGCGTCGTAGTCGGCCAGGTCCAGATGGCTGAAGAACCCTTCGTCGAAGTCGGTCTTGACCCATCCCTCGGGGGCGGGCCACCAGCGTCCGAACGCCGTCTGCCCGTCCACCAGTGAGGCCGTCGGAGTGCGCAGCAGCTCCCTCAGCAGCGGGTCGATCAGCAGTGGACGCAGAGGGTCCGCCAGTCGGCCGCAGCTACCGGCGAACACGCGCGCGCCGACCTCCCACACCGGCTGGCGGCCCGTCAGCAGTGGCGCGCGGTCGGTCGACAGCGGCAGCCGCTCGCGGCGGCGGGCGACATAGCGGACGACGTCCGTCGCACGGACCTGTCGCGTGCGGGCCAGGTCACCCGACCGGTCGGGTTCTTTGGGCAGCCGTTCCCGCAGGAGCA
Organism: Streptomyces sp. Q2; assembly: GCF_056820935.1. Taxonomy (NCBI): domain Bacteria; kingdom Bacillati; phylum Actinomycetota; class Actinomycetes; order Kitasatosporales; family Streptomycetaceae; genus Streptomyces; species Streptomyces sp. Q2. The sequence goes on from NZ_JBXEJE010000040.1 coordinate 73,582, forward strand.
CTCCGTCGTGAAATCCGTGGACCCGGGGCACCAGAGTGCCGAGCGCGTCGGCGACCGTGAGCGCGTGTCGGCCGAGGTAGCCGATCCCCGCTCCCTGCGCGACCAGGTGAAGCTCCCTGTCCCCGGATTCGGTGTGCACGAAGGCGGTGAGCGGTACCTCGAGGTGGGACCAGCGGGACGGCAGCCCCGGCTCGCCCGCCGACAGCGCGAGCACCTCCTGATCCGGCAGCAGCTCCGCCAGAGTGCTGCGCAGGCCCTTCTCCCGCAACCGGTCCCGGATGTGCCAGTCGGCCGGCGGCAGGACGACGCTCGGGTACCCGGCGATGGACGCGGGAGCCGGCAGGTCGTCAAAGGCGGCAAAGAGCATGACGACCCGCTCGGCGGTGAAGCCGAGCCGCTGCAGCCCCCGTGCCGTCGTGGCCAGCGTCATGCCGGTGGACGGCGGATCGTCCATGAGCAGCGCCAGCGCGCCGTCCCGCCCGGCGGAACGCAGCGCCGCGGTGTCCGCACGTGAGGACGCGGCGGCGGGTCTGGCCGAGCGGACGTCCACGTGGGCGTAGCCCTCGGCGCGGAGGGCGGCCGCGGCGAGCGGGGCGAGATAGCCACCCGAGGTGAGCAGACCGACGACAAGAAGCCGACGGCTGCGGTCGGGATACCGATGGGCGAAGCGTGCGACGAGTTCGACGACATCGCGGGGGTGCTGGTCGAAGCTGCGGAACGAGGACGGGGGCCGCAGCACACTGCCCGCGAGCAGGGCGACGACCGGCGCGGGCACCTCGGCGCCGAGGCGGTCCAGCAGGTCGGACACCCGCCCGGTGACCGCGCTCCGGCCGGCGGCGCCGGCGTCGGGCGGACCGGCGGTCACGGCGTCGGCCAGCGCGTCGGTCAGTCGCTGTGCCGCCGAGCACCAGGCCCTGAGGCGACCGATGGCGGGGGACAGTCCGGCAATGGTCACGGCGCCGTTCAGAGCGAGACCCAGTGCCTTGCCGGGGCCGGTGCCATGGAGCGTGCGCACGGCTCGGCTGATCAGCCAGGGCGTGCCGTTCAGCCGGTCCTGGCAGAGCTGGACCGTGCCGACGGCGAAGAGGTAGGCGTCGAGCAGGTCGCCCCGGCCCACCGCGTCGAGCAGCCCGCGGTGCAACTCGGTCACGTCGGCGTGCAGGTCGGGAACCGCTGGCCGGTGGGTACGGATCTCGGTATCGGGAATCGGGATCACTCCTCAGGGGCTCGGGCCGGGGCGTCGGGAGGCACCCCGTCGGCGCCCCGGCGGGGGCCTGTTCTCGGGCCGGCGCCCCGTCCGGCACCCGGCGGGAGCGGTTGTCAGGCATCCCGGAAGCGGATCACGTGTTTGACGGCCGTCCGCAGCCTGCGCTCGGCCGCGGACACGGGAAGCCGCTCACGGAAGTACCGGGGGGACGAGAAGCTGTCCGCGCCGAAGCTCTCCTTGAACGCGGCGAGGGAGGACCCCGGGCTGGACTCCCCCATGTCGTACTGCAGGCAGCCCTCGGCGCAGGCGTCCTCGATCGCCAGCCGGTGCAACAGGTGGTTGGCCCGGACGGGATGGGCCAGTTCTCGGTTCATGGCGCCGCGCCACAGCTTGGCGTGAGTGCCGTGACGCAGCACGACGATCGCCGCCGCGGGCTCCCCGGCGCGCCAGGCCATCCAGATCGAGCAGGACTCGCCGAGCCGGGCGGCCACGGCTTCCAGCTGTCGCAGGGGGAAGGCTCTCGTCCTGCGCCACCGGGCCAGCGCCAGCGGTTCGTGCTGCTGCGCGGCCCAGCGCACGATCGACTGCTCGTACAACGCGTAGAAGGCGGGGACGAGCCGGCCGGTGCGGTCCACCTCCACCTCGACTTCCGCGCCTTCGGCCCGGCGGACCGCGCGGCGCGCGCGCTGGTGGAAGCGGCGCTCCCAGACGGCCGTGAACCCGCCGTCGAGGTTCAGCGCCTGTGTCATGTGGGGCTCTCGCCGGAAGTCCGCGGGCGCGGCGCTCGCCCACATGTCCTCGTCCCCCGGCCGGAACCGCACACCGACCTGGAAGGCCGGTCGCCGCGCGAGATCGTCGAAGACCGCCCGTGCCTCCGCGGGACCGATGCCCCCTGATAACACGGGCCCTCCGATGCCCCAGTCGGTGGGCCAGGACTCCTCCGCGTCCAGCCGCCTCGGGCAGCGCCTCCTGCCGGACAGAGGTAGCACCAGGCGGCTGCCGCCGTCGAACTCGTAGAGGCGGCTGGCGTCCCGGTACGGGCCTGAGGCGCAGAGGCAGTCGAGCCATGCCGGGGTCTGGCTGACGTAGGTGTTCGCGTCTTGGCCGGCCAGCTCCCACCAGGTCTCACGGGGCGCGGGCGTGGTGATGTGTGCAGGACCCGCCGGAGTGTTGGTCAGCAGCACAGAGGGTGCGTTCACGGCCTTCTCCTGCCGGGCGTGTGGGTCCCCCAAGGGCGACGCTCGCGGAGCGAAGACCCACGTGCGTACACATATCGATCCTAGGTGGGGCACACAGGGCGGGCATCTCGGGCGAACCCGGGACAGCGGGAAGGGCTCCGCCGGTCAGCGGGTCTCGTGTGCGGCCACCTCGCCGAGCACGGTCACGACGTTGTCGGCGACCCATCGGTGGCTGCGCCCGTACCGGGCCGATTTCGTCACGTTGCCTGCCGCATGCCACAGCCAGGTCAACAGCGTGAGAGCGACCTCTCCTCGGTCGTCCTCCGCCGAACCCCCCGCGTCGGCAAGCAGCCGCCGGTCTTCGGGCGGCAGGGACCCGCGTCGCACCACATCGGCGACGACCCGTCCGAATTGCCGCCCTCCCCGCTGATGCCGCATGGTCAGGACGAAGGTGAGGCAGTCGAGCAGGGACGGGCCTTCGGGGACGGCGCCCGCCCAGTCGATCACCCCGCACAGCGCGCCCCGCTCCTCCTCCAGCAGCACGTTTCCGGGGTGGAAGTCGCCGTGAGTCCACGCCACCCACAGGCGGCGGCCGGTCAGTTCGCGCACCAGGCGTTCGCCCAGTATCGCCAGGGCTTCCGCGCCCTCGCCCCGGCGGCACCAGCGGACCTCCTCGGTGAGGACGGCCAGCCGGGGGCCGACCCAGTCGGCCACCAACGCCGTCACGTCCTGCGTTCGTCCGGTGGCCCGGTGCAGTTCACGGATCGCTTCGAGAGCGGACACCGTGACCCGGTGGGCCAGCTGCGGCGAACGCTGCAGCAGCGCATCGGCACCGATGCCGGGCAGACAGCTTTCCACCACCAGCGGCAGCGGCCCTTCCAGCCGACGCTCCTCCACCACGGGCAGCAGTCGGCGCCACACGCCGAGGCGGCCGTCACGAGCCAGCCTGTCCACCGCCTCACATTCGTGCGCCAGCGAAGCGGTCGCGCGTGGGCTTCGGGGGTGCTTGACCACCACCGGCTGTGCGCCGCCGGCCCCGAGACGGAAAACCAGCAGATCGGAGAAGGTCCGCTGCATTCCCCGGGGGCTGCCGTGGGGAACACCGTCAGCTCCGAGTGAGGCGGCCAGTCGCCGCGCGATCAGAACATCGGCGGGACGGGTCAGAAGGCCGGCGGGGCGCAGAGGCAGGAGGCCCCGCAGCTCCTGTGTGAACGTCATCCGCGCCTCTTCCCGCCAGATGGCAGCGCACCCTCCTTCTCATCATCAGTGCTGTGCGGCTCGACGTGCGACTTGGCAACCCGCGCCCCGGTCGCGTCCATCCGAGGTGTGACGCCCGCACGGCCGTCGCCTTCCAGGCGTGTCGGCGACCTCGACCCGAACGTGCGGGGCCCGTGCGCTGCGCCGCCTGTCCGGCAGGTCTTGACTCCCCGGAGCAAGGGGAGGACAGTCGTACGTATACGTCGTAAACGTACGCCGCCGCCCGTGCCGGGGCACATCCCGACCGCAGCCCGGCACAGACGGGAGCGGGCCATGAACGCACCGTCGACCATCCTCGTCACCGGTGGGGCCGGTTTCATCGGAAGTCACGCCTGCGTCGAACTACTGGACCACGGCTACGAGTTGATCGTCGTCGACAACTACTCCAACAGTTCACCTCGAGCCTTCACCCGTGTGGAGCGGCTCGCCGGCCGCTTCGTCGGGGCCCTCTACGAGCTGGACATCCGTGACCGGCCCGCCCTGGCGGCGGTCTTCGACCGGCACTCGGTGGACGCCGTCATACACTTCGCAGGGGACAAGTCCATCAGCAGGTCGATGCGCAGCCCCGAGGAGTACTACGACAACAACGTCGGCGGCACGACCTCCCTCCTGCGGGCGATGCACGACCACGGAGTGCACCAGTTGGTGTACTCGTCGTCCTGCGCGGTCTACGGCGAGAGCGGACCGCTCCCGGTCGGCGAGTCCACCCCCGCGCGGCCCACCAACCCCTACGCGGCCTCGAAGTGGATCTGCGAGCAACTCCTCTCCGACGTATGCCGCCGCCGCCCCGAGTACACCGTGCTGTGCCTGCGGTACTCCAATCCGGCCGGCGCCCACCCCAGCGGACTGCTCGGCGAGGACGTGCGCGACGTCCCGGACAACCTCATGCCGTACGTGGCGCAGGTCGCCATCGGCCGACGGGACCGGCTGCGTGTCTTCGGCGCCGACTACCCCACGCATGACGGCACCGCGGTCCGCGACTACGTCCACGTCATGGACACCGTCGAGGCACACCGCCTCGCGCTCGACCATCTCGCCGACGCCCCGGGCATGCACGTGTACAACCTCGGCCTCGGTGAGGGCCGTTCGGTGCTCGAGGTCGTCGCCGCGTTCTCCACGGCGAGTGGCAAGCACATCCCCTACGAGGTCGCGCCGCGCCGCCCCGGCGACGTGGCCGAAGTCGTCGCCGACGCGAGCGCCATGGCCCGCGCCTGGAGCTGGCGCCCCACCCGGAACCTCGACGACATGTGCCGGAACGCCTGGGAGTTCCAGCGGCTCAACCCACACGGCTACGCCCGGACCGCTCGGCGGACGAAGGGATAGGGGTGGGGACAGACCCGCGCGGACTGCGCCACCTATGGCCGGCATGCCCGGTCTGCACGTGATCGCCGAGGGCATCGAGGTATGGCACGGCAAGGCGCGCCGACCACCATCGGCTGCGGCTTCGAACAGGGGGCAGGCACTCGGTACAGGGGGCAGGCACTCGGTGGCGGCGCTTACGGGGAACATGCCCCTACCCCATCGACGTCACCGCTCGCCGGGCCGGCCGGCGTCGTGGACTGGATGTCGCGTGTGGATGCGGGGAACTCGGGAACGGCGCCGGTGACAGGGCGAACGCCGTCTCCACCAGGGCGATGTGACTGAACGCCTTGGGTGTGTTGCCCAGTTGTCGCCCGGCGGCGGGATCCCACTGCTCCGACAGCATCCCGACGTCGTTGCGAACGGCCAGGACCCGTTCGAAGGCATCCCGGCCCTGTTCCACGTGGCCGACCGCCGCGAGGGCGTGCGCGTACCACAGGGAACACGAGACGAACGCGCCCTCCCGGCCGGGCATGCCGTCCACGTCGTGCACCCCGCGGGGACTCTGCTCGTACCGCCGCACGAAGCCGCCGTCGTCCAGCGCGCGCATCGCCCGGACGGTGCCGCGCACCCTCGGGTCCCGGGCGGGCAGGAAGCCGAGTCTGGACATCAGCAGAGCCGAGGCGTCCAGCTCCGACGAGCCGTAGGACTGCACGAAGGCCCCCTGCTTCGCGTCCCATCCCTCCCGGCAGATCTCCCGGTGCACCTCGTCCCGCATGGCCCCCCATTCGGCCGAAGCTCCGTTGCGGCCGAGCATTCTGCCCATGCGCACGGCGCGGTCGGCTGCCACCCATGCCATGACCTTGGAGTGCACGAACTGGCGACGTGGCCCGCGCATCTGCCACAGTCCCTGGTCCGGCTCGCGCCAGTGCCGCTGCAGGAAGCCCATCAGCTCCCCGACCAGATTCCACACGTGGGCCGGCAGGGGGATGCCCGCCTGCAGCGACAGGCAGAGCGTGTCCATGACCTCGCCGTACGCGTCCAGCTGGAACTGACCGACCGCGGAGTTCCCGAACCGAACCGGCCGGGATCCCTCGTAACCGGGCAGCCAGGACGCCTCCGTCTCGGGAAGCAGCCGCTGCCCGCCGACGCCGTACACGGTCTGCAGATCCGCGGGATCGCCGGCGATGGCCCGCACCAGCCAGTCCAGCCATGCCGTCGCCTCCTCCCGGTAGCCGCTGCGCAGCAGGCAGGACAGGGTCAGCGTGGAGTCCCGCAGCCAGCAGTACCGGTAGTCCCAGTTGCGTTCGCCTCCGATGCACCCCGGCAGCGAAGTGGTCGGCGCGGAGACGACACCGCCCGTGGGAGCGTAGGTGAGCGCCTTGAGCGTGATCAGAGAACGCACCACCGCGTCCCGCCACGGCCCCTCGAAGCGGCACTGGGCGGTCCAGCGCCGCCAGAAGTCGCCGGTCTGCTTCAGCGCCGTCTCCGCCGGGACGGACAGCGGTGCGGGCGGAGCGGGCCGGTGCGAGGGCGCCCACACGAGCGTCAGAGCCAGCCGTTGGCCGGCCTGGACCGTGAACTCGAGAACCGTGGAACCCTCGCTGCCGAGCGCCCGCACCTGGCCGTCGGCGCTCAGCCACACGGAGTCCGGGCCGGCGACCGCGACGCTGCACTCGTCTGCGATCCGGATCCACGGCACGACTCGCCCCTGATGGAAGCGCAGGCGCAGTTCGCTGCGCACCGGCACGGCACCCGACAGCCCTTCGATGACACGGACGAGACAGGGCAGCTCGGACCGCGGTGGCATGAAGTCCGTGACCCGTACCGCCCCGTCCTCGGTCTCCCAGACGGAGTCCAGGACCAGCGTGTCCCGGCGGTACGCCCGGCGCGTGCAGGGGCCGGAGGCTGTCGGAGCCACCCGCCAGAACCCGTTCTCCCGCGTGCCGACCAGAGCGGCCAGACAGGCCGGAGAGTCGAAGCGGGGCAGACACAGCCAGTCGACAGACCCGTTCCTGCCGACCATGGCGGCGGTTTCCAGGTCGCTGAGGAGGGCGTAGTCCTCGATGGGTGTGTTCATGACCGATGCCTCTGTTCCCAGACATCTCGACCAGATGCCGTATATTTACAACGTATACATACACATTCCCCCCGCAGGTGCATAGAGTCAATACGAGCAGGACACGGGTCGATCACCGGAGGCAAGGCATGGCCGAGGAGCAGGCCGGGGCACTGGGCGACAACGACGCGGCCGGAGCAGGTCCGGCGCGCCGCGCCGCCGATCGCGGCCGTTACGGACGGCTGAGCCGGGAGCGTGTGCTGGCCAGCGCCCTGGAGCTGGTGGACCGGGAGGGACTGTCGGCCCTGAGCATGCGCCGGCTGGGGGCCGAGCTCGGTGTGGAGGCAATGGCGCTCTACCGGTACGCGGCGAGCAAGGACGCCCTCTTGGACGGCCTGGTCGAGGCCCTCTACCTCGAACTGGAGGAACGCCTGGTCGGCGACGACGCCGGGGCACCCGATTGGCGCACCGGACTCCACCGCATCGCCCGGGCCACCTACGACACCTGCCTCGACCACCCGCGGGCGGTCCCGCTGCTGACCTCGCGCATGCTGGCGGTCCCGCTGGCCCGTCGGCCGCTCGCCGTGCTCAGGGACCACGAGCGGGTGCTCGTGCTGCTGCGGGAGGCCGGGCTCGACAACGACCGCGCGGCCGCCGCCTTCCGGGCCCTCACCGCCTGGCTCCTCGGGTATGTGTCCGTGGAGCTGCGGGCGATGGTGGACAACCCCGACGAGCCGGACCCGTCGTTCCGCCTGGGTCTGCACCGCATGCCGTCGCAGGAACTGCCCGTACTCCGGGACGTCGCCCCCGCGCTCGCCGAGCGCGGGGGGCCGGAGGGACTGACGGCAGGGCTGGACGCGTTGCTCGACCGTTTCGTCGACGTGGGGTGAGGCGTGGAGAGAGGAGCGGGCGGCCGTCGCAGGCGTACGACGGTTGCCGTCAGTGGACCTCGTCCAGCCGCTTCCGCTGCTCCCCCGTCAGCTCCAGCTCCACCGCCGCCAGGTTCTCCTCCAGTTGTGCCACCGACGACACCCCGACCAGGGGGATGACCGGCAGTTCGCCGCCCATCTGCCAGGCCAGGACCACCTGGTTGACGGTCGCGCCGGTCTCCCCGGCCACCTCGCGCAGGGCCGCGAGGCGGGCCGTGGTGCCCGGGTGGTCGTATCCCGGCAGAAGCGGTCGCTCGGGGTGCGCGTACGTGCCCTTCAGGAGGGGTGAGTAGGCGACCAGGGTCAGGGCGGGCTCGGCCCTCAGGTAGCTGAGCAGGTCCGGTCCCGCCGCGCCCAGCGTGCCGTCGGGGAAGAGGTCGCCGGGGATGTCGGTGCGGGGCCGCAGGTGGCTGTGCTCGTACTGGAGCACCTCGTAGCCGGGCAGTCCGGCGGCGGCCGCCAGGGCGCGGGCCCGTTCCACCCGCCAGATGGCGTGGTTGCTGACGCCGAGCAGGCCGACCGTGCCCTCCGCGACCAGGGACGCAAAGCCTTCGACCGTCTCCTCCAGCGGGACGGTGTGGTCCTCGATGTGGGCGTAGAGCAGGTCCAGCTTCGCCACGCCGAGGCGCTCGCGGCTGCGCTCCGCCGACTCGCGGATCACCTTCGCCGACAAGCCCTCCGCGTTGTCCACGTAGCTCGTGCCGGGGGCGAGAGGGCGGGCGCCGAGCTTGGTGGCGATGAAGACCTCGTCGCCGATGCCGCGGCTGCGCCGCCAGCGGCCGAGCAGTTCCTCGCTCTGTCCGCCCTGGCCGCCGTCGATCCAGAAGGCGTAGTTGTCGGACGTGTCGATGAAGTTCCCGCCGGCCTCGACGTAGCGGTCGAGTACGGCGAAGGCGGTCTCCTCGTCGGTCCGGGAGCCGAACAGCATCGCGCCGAGGGCGAGCACGCTCACCTCGCGGCGGTTGTCCGGGTCGCTGCCGATGGTGCGGTACTTCATGTTGGTCCTCCCGTTGCGCGCCCTCATTCGGGGCGCGAACGGGAGTCTTCATCTTCGAGTGCTCTTCAAGTCAAGGGCGTACGCCGGGGATTGGAGTCCCAAGGCGGCTTCCGCCCTCCGTCTCGCTCAGCGGGCGAACGGGCCCTCCAGCGCCGCCCACTGGAGCAGCATGATCGTCTTGGCGTCGGCGATCTCCCCGGTGCGGATCATCTCCAGGGCCCTGCGGAAGGGCAGTTCGAGGATCTCGATGTCCTCGCCCTCGTCGTCCAGGCCGCCCCCTTCGTGGGTGCGGGTCGAGGGGCCGTAGGCGGCGGCGTAGAAGCTGACGCGTTCGGTGACCGAGCCGGGGCTCATGTAGACGTCGAAGACGTGCTGGACCTCGCCGATGGTGTGGCCGGTCTCCTCGACGACCTCGCGGCGGACGGCGATCTCCGGGTGCTCGTCCTCGTCGTCGAGCAGGCCGCCCGGGGTCTCGACGAGCAGGCCGTCGGGGTGGCCGTTGACGTACACCGGGAAGCGGAACTGGCGGGTGAGCAGCACGGTTTCGCGTTCGGCGTCGTACAGCAGCATGGTGGCCCCGTTGCCGCGGTCGTGCGTCTCGCGCTCCTGGGTGCTCCAGGTGCCGTCGGCGTGCTGGAAGTCGAAGACGGTGGTGCGCTCGACGTACCAGTGGCTGGACAGGAGCGTCACGTCCCGCACCTTGACCCGTGGGTTTCCGGTGAGGTCCCGGCCGGTGCGGTCGAGTCCGGTGCGGCCCCGGCGGTCGGGGGTGTCGATGCCGGCGGTCATCGGATACCCGCCGCGGACGAGGGAGAGTGCGTGTTGGTCATGCTCGCTTCTACCATCCGGCGGCGCCGGGACGTTCCGCAACGCCGGTCGCCGAAACACGTGATCACCGCACCGGTCGGACCGTAGGCTCAACGGCGTTGATACGCAGGGAGTTTGATGTCGGCCGTGCCGTGACACGTGCCGGAGGGGCGGGTACATGACGCGCGACGGGCTGATCCGGCCGCTGCCGGAGTTACTGAGGGCGCACGCCGGGAAGTGGCCGTCACGGGTGGCGTACGCGGACGACGTGCGGGGCGTCACCTACGCCGAGTTGGAGCGGCGCACCGGCCGGCTGGCCGGGTATCTCGCCCGGGCGGGTGTGCGGCGTGGGGACCGGGTCGCGATCTGTCTGGGCAACTGCGTGGAGATGGTCGAGAGCGTGCTCGCCACCGTGCGGGCGGGGGCCGTGGGCGTGCCCCTCAACCCGCGGGCCTCCGACGCCGAACTCGCCCATTTCCTTGCGGACAGCGGGGCTTCGGTCGTCGTCACCGACTCGGCGCACCTGGCCCGGCTGCACCGCGCGGGTCCCGGGCACGGCCGTACGCGCGTCCTGCTCACCGGCGCGGGGCCGGTCCCGGCGGACGCCCCCGACGGCACGGTCCTCTTCGAGGACGCGGCCGAGACCGACGACTGGGAACCGCCCCGGGACGACCTCGGGCTCGACGAGCCGGCCTGGATGCTCTACACCTCCGGCACCACCCATCGCCCCAAGGGCGTGCTGTCCACGCAGCGCGCCGCCCTGTGGTCGGTGGCGGCCTGTTACGCCCCGATCTTCGGGCTCTCGTCCGAGGACCGGCTGCTCTGGCCGCTCCCGCTGTTCCACAGCTTCGGCCACTCGCTGGCGGTCCTGGGGGTCACCGCCGTCGGCGCGAGTGCCCGGATCACCGGTGAACTCCTGCCCCCCGGCGGCCTGTTGCGGGAGCTGCGCACACCTCACGAAGCCCTCGGCGGCCCCTACACCGTCCTGGCCGGTGTGCCCGCCGTCTACCACCGGCTGGTGGCGTCGGCGGCCGAGGACGCGACGCCCGTGCCGGGTCTGCGGACGTGTGTCGTGGCGGGCGCCCCGAGCGCGCCCGCCCTGCGCCGGGCGGTGGAGGACCTCGTCGGGGCGCCGCTGCTCGACGCGTACGGCAGCACCGAGACCTGCGGCATGATCGCGGTGAACCGGCCGGACGGGCCGCGCGTCGAGGGGTCCTGCGGGCAGCCGGTCCCGGGAATGGACGTACGGCTCGTCGATCCGGGCTCCGGCAACGATGTCGCGGACGGCGACGAGGGCGAGATCTGGGTGCGCGGGCCCAGTCTCATGACCGGGTACCACCACCAGGCCGAGGCGACAAAGGCCGCGCTGCGGGACGGCTGGTACCGCACCGGTGACCTCGGCCGGCGCGTCGAGTACGGCCATCTCACCCTGACCGGCCGGGTCAGCGAGCTGATCATCCGCGGCGGCGAGAACATCCACCCCACGGAGATCGAGCAGGCCCTGCTGCACTGTCCCGGCGTGCGGGACGCGGTGGTGGTGGGCCGGGAGCACGACGTGCTCGGCGAGGTCCCGGTGGCCTACGTCGTCCCGGGCCCGGAGGGGTTCGACCCCCGGCAGGTGCTGGCCGCGTGCCGCGCCCGGCTGGCCGACTACAAGCTGCCCGTCGAGATCCGTGAGATCGCGGCCGTCCCGCGTACGGCGTCCGGCAAGATCGCCCGCCACGCCCTGCTCCCGGACCTGTCCCGGCCGGTGTCCGACGTCCGCCCGGCCCTCCCCGCCCCGACGGCGGCCGACCAAGCCCTGCGCCGACGGCTGCTGACGCTGGCCCCGGAGGGGCGGGAACGCGCCCTGCGCGAGGCGGTGCTCGCGGAGACGGCGGCGCTCTGCGGCGGCGAATCGTACGAACAGCTCGACGGGCGCAGCCCCTCCCCCGATCTGGACGCCGACAGCCCCTTCACCGACCTCGGACTGACCTCCGCGGGCGCCGTCACCCTGATCGAACGGCTCGGCGAGGCGACCGGACTGCGGCTCCCCTCGACGCTCGTCTTCGACCACCCCACCCCCATCGCCCTGGCCCGCCACGTGCACGGCACCCTCTTCCCGCCGGTGTCCGCCGTTCCGGCCCCCTCCTCCGCGGAGGCGAGCCCGGACGATCCGGTGGTGATCGTCGCCATGGGCTGCCGTTACCCCGGCGACGTCCACTCCCCCGAGGACCTGTGGCGGCTGGTGTCGGAGGGCGGGGACGCCATCTCCCGCTTCCCCACCGACCGGGGCTGGGACCTGGCCGCCCTGTACGACCCCGATCCGGACCGGGTCGGCACCTCGTACGCCCGCAGCGGCGGATTCCTGCACCGGGCCGCGGAGTTCGACGCGGACCTGTTCGGGATCTCGCCACGCGAGGCGCTGTCGATGGACCCGCAGCAGCGACTGCTCCTGGAGACCTCGTGGGAGGTCTGGGAGCGCGCGGGCATCGACCCGGCCGCGGTGCGCGAGAGCGACACCGGCGTCTTCGTCGGCGTGATGCACGGCGACTACTCCGCCCGCTTCGACCGGCACGAACTGGAGGCCCATCTGGGCCTGGGTTCGGCCGGCAGCGTGGCCTCCGGCCGGATCTCCTACGTGTACGGCCTGCACGGTCCCTCGGTCACGGTCGACACCGCGTGTTCCTCCTCGCTGGTGGCGCTGCACTGGGCGGCGCAGGCGCTGCGCTCGGGCGAGTGTTCCCTGGCCCTGGCCGGCGGGGTGACGGTGATGGCGACCCCGAAGCCGTTCACCGCGTTCAGCCGCCAGCGCGGCCTGTCGCCCGACGGCCGCTGCAAGTCGTTCTCGGCCTCGGCGGACGGCACCGCGTGGGGCGAGGGCGCGGGGCTGGTCCTGCTGGAGCGGCTGTCCGACGCCCGGCGCAACGGTCACCCGGTACTGGCCGTGCTGCGCGGCTCCGCCGTCAACTCGGACGGCGCGTCCAACGGTCTCACGGCCCCCAGCGGCCAGGCCCAACAGCGACTGATCACACAGGCGTTGTCCGACGCCGGGCTCCGCGCGGACGAGGTGGACGCGGTGGAGGCGCACGGTACGGGCACCACGCTCGGCGACCCCCTGGAGGCGCGGGCCCTGCTGGCCACCTACGGCCAGGGACGCGCCGAGGACCGGCCGCCGCTGTGGCTGGGCTCGGTGAANGTGGAGGCGCACGGTACGGGCACCACGCTCGGCGACCCCCTGGAGGCGCGGGCCCTGCTGGCCACCTACGGCCAGGGACGCGCCGAGGACCGGCCGCCGCTGTGGCTGGGCTCGGTGAAGTCCAACCTCGGGCACACCCAGGCGGCCGCCGGGGTCGCCGGGGTCATCAAGATGGTGCAGGCCATGCGGCACGAGGAACTCCCGCGCACGCTGCACGCGCAGACACCCACCCCGCACGTCGACTGGTCGGCGGGCCGGGTGGAACTGCTGACCGAGTCCCGCCCGTGGCCCGCCGGGGAGGCCGGGCCACGCCGGGCCGGCGTGTCGGCCTTCGGCATCGGCGGCACCAACGCGCACGTGATCCTGGAAGAGCCTCCGCAGCCGCCCGACAGGCAGCCGACCGGCACGCATCCGACCGATGTGCAACCGCCCGGCAGCGGATCCGCCATGCAGCCGACCGGCACGCAGCCCCCGGACTCGCAGCCGCCCGGCACCGGATCGGGCACGGGATCGGGATCGGGCGTCGTCGAGGTGCCGGTGCCCTGGCTGCTCTCCGGCGCCGACGAAGGCGCGTTGCGGGCCCAGGCCGGCCGCCTGGCGGCCCACTTGGCGGCCCAGCCCGCTCTGTCGTCGGCCGACGTCGGCTACTCCCTGGCCGTGTCGAGGTCGCCGCTCGCCCATCGGGCGATGGTGCCGGCCGACGACCGGGCCCGGATGCGGGCCGCGCTGAACGCGCTCGCCGACGGCACGGGCGGCGCGGAGCGAGCCGTCGCGGATCCCGGTGTCCGTACGGCCTTCCTGTTCACCGGTCAGGGAGCTCAACGCCCGCGGATGGGTGCGGAGTTGTGTGCAGCGTTCCCCGCGTTCGGCTCGGCCTTCGACGAGGTCTGCCGGGCGCTGGACGGCCGTCTCGACCGGCCGCTGGACGTGGTGCTGTCCGCCGGGCCGGGCACGCCGGAGGCCGCGCTGCTCGACCGTACGGACTTCACCCAGGCCGGTCTGTTCGCCTTCGAGGTGGCGCTGTTCCGGCTGCTGGAGTCCTGGGGTGTGCGCGCCGACTTCCTGGCCGGGCACTCCGTGGGGGAACTGGCCGCGGCCCATGTCGCCGGAGTGCTGGACCTGGCGGACGCGGCGGAACTCGTCGCCGCGCGGGGCAGGTTGATGCACGCCCTGCCCACGGGCGGTGCGATGGTGGCGCTGCACGCTTCGGAGGACGAAGTCCTCGCCACGCTCCCGGAGTTCGGCGACCAGGTGGCGATCGCCTCCGTCAACGGGCCGCGCTCCGTGGTGGTCTCGGGCGTACGGGAGGCGGTGCTGTCGCTGGCGGCCGGGTTCGAGGCGCGTGGCCGCAGGACCGTGCGCCTGCGGGTCGGCCATGCCTTCCACTCGCCGCTGGTGGAACCGATGCTCGACGAATTCCGCCGCGTCGCCGAGGGGCTGGCCTTCCGGCCGCCGCGCATCCCCGTGGTGTCGGCCGTGTCGGGCCGCCCGGCCGAGGGCGGGCAGCTGTGTTCGCCGGAGTACTGGGTACGGCACGCCCGCCTGCCGGTGCGGTTCGCCGACGCCGTGCGGTGGCTCGGGGCCAACGGGGTGTCGGCGTTCCTGGAGATCGGCCCCGGACCCGCGCTCACCGCCGCGGCCGAGGACTGCCTGACCGGTCAGGACGGTGAAGGCCACGACCCGATGTGCGCCGCCGCCACGCGTGGCGGCGAGCCCGAGCCGCGGACGCTGCTTGCCGCCGTGGGCCGCCTCCATGTGCGCGGGGCGCGCGTCGAGTGGCCCGCGGTGCTCGCGGGGAGCGGTGCGCGACGGGTGGACCTGCCGACGTACGCCTTCCAGCGCAAGCGGTACTGGCTGGACGCGCCGCGCACCCCCGGCGCCGCCGCGGACCCGCACGGCCACCCGCTGCTGGGTCCGGCGTTCGCCGTGCCGGACACCGACCGGACGGTGTTCTCCGGTTGGCTCTCCGCCACGACCCACCCCTGGCTCGCCGACCATGTGGTCGGCGGAACGGTGCTGGTCCCCGCGACGGCGTTCGTGGAGTTGGCCGTACGGGCGGGCGACGAGGCCGGCTGCGGCACGCTCGACGAACTCGTTGTCCTGGCCCCTCTGCCCCTGCCCGCGGCCACGGGCGTACGCGTCCAGGTCGTCGTGGGCGCGGCCGACGAGTCCGGCCGACGCCCGGTCGACGTCTACGCCCGGCCTGTCACGGATGGCACCGAGCCTGCCGCGGATGAAGCCGAACCGGCCTGGACCCGGCACGCCACCGGGGCGCTCAGCCGAACGCGGACCGCTCAGCCGGAGACGGAACTCGCGGTGTGGCCGCCCCAGGGCGCGACCGAGGTCGACCTCGCCGACGCGTACGGCACCCTCGCCGACGGCGGCCTCGGCTACGGCCCGGCCTTCCGGGGCGTACAGGCGCTCTGGCGGCGGAACGGCGAACTGTTCGCGGAAGTCCGCCTGCCCGAACCCGAGTCGGCGTCCGCAGGCCGGTTCGCCATCCATCCGGCGCTGCTGGACGCGGCGCTGCACGCCCCGCTGCTCGCGGGCTCCGCACCCGAGCCCGACGCGATCCGGGTGCCGTTCGCGTGGAACGGCGTACGCCTGTACACGGCGGGCGTGTCGGAGGTACGCGTACGGGTCACCCCGGGCGGCACGGACACGGTCTCGGTGACCCTCGCCGACCCGACGGGGCGCTTGGTCGCGCGGGTGGACTCCCTGGCCGTGCGGGAACTGCCGGCCGACCCGGCCGGACAGGCGGCCGAGCTGGTGCGACGTGCCCTGCTGCGCCCCGGCTGGACCACCGTCGAGCCGCCCGAGGGCGAGCGGCATCGCGTGCACACCGGACGCTGGGCGCTCGCGGGCCCGGACGAACTGGGCCTCGGCGGACTGCTTCCCGACCTCGTGGACGCCCGAGCGCCGGAACCGGACACCGTCGTGACCTCGGCGGTGTCCGGCCCGGCGACCGATGCCGGCCCGCTGCCCGCCGTCCACCTGCTGACCAGCAGGGTGCTCCGCATGCTGCAGGACTGGCAGGACGACCCACGGACGGCGGGCTCCCGCCTGGTGGTGGTGACGCGGGACGCGACCGCGCCGGAGCCGGATCTGGCCGGGGCGGCCGTGTGGGGGCTGGTGCGTGCGGCCCAGGCGGAGCTGCCCGGACGGATCGTCCTCGTCGACGTGGACGGGCGGCCGGAGTCGCTGCGACAGCTTCCCGCGGCGGTGGCCACCGGTGAGCCCCAACTCTCGCTCAGGCACGGCCGGTTGTCGGCGCCGCGACTGGTCTCTCCCAACGAACTCCCCACCCGACGCGGCGCCTTCGCCCCGGACGGCACGGTCCTGATCACCGGCGGTACCGGTGCGCTGGGTGCGGAACTCGCCCGCCACCTCGTGACCTCGTACGGCGTACGACACCTGCTGCTGACCGGGCGCCAGGGGCCCGAGGCACCGAACGCCGAGGAACTGCGTGGCGTGCTGGAGGAGTTGGGTGCCGAGGTGCGGATCGTGGCCTGTGACGTGGGCGACCGTGCCGCGCTGGCCGAGGTGGTCAAGGGCTGCGCGCCCGCGCTGACCGCCGTGGTGCATGCCGCCGGTGTGCTGGACGACGGCGTCCTCGCGGCGCTGACTCCCGAGCGGATGGCCGCGGTGCTCCGGCCGAAGGCGGACGCGGCCTGGCATCTGCACGAGCTGACCCGGGACCTGGACCTGTCGGCGTTCGTCCTGTTCTCCTCGGTGTCCGGCCTGCTCGGCCGCGCCGGTCAGGGCAACTACGCGGCGGCGAACTCGTTCCTGGACGCCCTGGCCCGACACCGCACTCAACTGGGGCTGCCCGCCGTGTCCTTGGCCTGGGGCCCCTGGGAGCACGGCGCCGGCATGGCCGGCGCGGGCACCCCGAGCGGAAGGGCCCCTGACGTACTCCGGGCGCTGTCCGTGGAGCAGGGCCTGGCCCTGTTCGACGCGGCGCTCGGCGCCGCCGAGCCCGTGCTGGCGCCCATCCTGCTGGACCGTGGCGCCCTGCGGTCCGTGCGGGGACCCCTGCCGCCGCTCCTGCACGGACTGCTGCCCCCGCGCAGGCCTGCCGCCGACACCGTGAGCGCGGACACCGGCTCCGCACCCGGTACGGAGCAGCATGCGCAGCCGGGAGCCTGGCGCACGCTGCTGGCCGAGCTGCCCGCCGCCCGACGGGAGGAGGCACTCGCGAAGCTGCTGAGCGCCGACGTGGCGGTGGTCCTCGGGTACCCGGACGCGGACGCGCTCCCGCCCGGCAGGTCCTTCGCCGAACTCGGCTTCGACTCGCTGATGGCGGTCCAGGTCCGCAACCGGCTGAGCATGGCGCTGCGGCTCAGGCTCTCCGCCGCCGTGGTGTTCGAGCACCCGACGCCCCAGGGCCTGGCCCGTCACGTACTGGGCCTGCTGGACGACCTGCCCGATACCGCGCCGGAACCGCGACGCGCACCGGCGGACGACCGGCCCGCGCAGACGCTCTCCTCGCTCTACCGGCGGGTCTGCGAGGCCGGTCAGGTGGTCGCCGCGATGCACATGCTGGTCACGGCCTCGTGGGCGGTGCCGACCTTCGGACCGGACGACAGCCGGGAGCACGCCCTGCCGCCACTGCGGCGCGCGAAGGGCCCCGAGGGCTCCGAGGGCTCCGAGGGCTCGGAAAGCTCCGGAGGCTCCGAGGGCTCCCACGGCTCCCTGGGCTCCGAGGACTCCATGGGCTCCATGGGCTCCATGGGCTCCGGCGAACGTCCGGTGCTGGTCTTCTTCACGGGGTACCAGCCGCCCTTCGCCGCCCCCGGCGGGGAGTTCGCCCGGTTCCACGCCCACTTCCAGGGCGAGCTGGACGTCCTCGAACTCCCGCACCCCGGCATCGGGGCGGGCACTGCCGTGCCGGCCGACCGGGACACGCTCGCCCTGACCCACGCGGAGACGGTGCTGCGGCACGTCGGCGACCGCCCCTTCGCCGTCGTCGGCGCGTGCACCGGAGGCGCCGTCGCCCATGCCGTGACCCGGCGGCTGGAAGCCCTGGGGCGGGCCCCCGTCGGCCAGGTCCTGCTCGACACGTACCTGATCAACAACCGCAACAGCGACAAGGACTGGCTGCTGTCCCTGCCCGCCGTGATCGCGCCGCGCCTGGGCGGGAACCAGTTCACGGGCGACGAGGACACCGGTGTGGCGGCACTGGGCGCGTACACCCGCATGTTCCTCGACTGGGATCCGGAACCGGTCGGCACTCCCACGCTGCTGGTACGGGCCACGCGGCCGACCCCCGAGATGGCGGCGGGCGCGGACCCGGACGAGTGGCGGACGTCCTGGCCGTTGCCGCACGCCCGAGTCGACGTACCCGGCGACCACTTCTCGTTCATGCAGGACCACACCCTCACCACGGCGGCGGCCGTCCGTACCTGGCTCGACTCCCTCGGCCGCACGGACGCTCCGTCGGCGCCGACCGCAGAAGGAGCACAGTGAACCCCATCGATGAGCAGACGGCGGTCGAGGAGTTCGACGTGGTCGTCGTGGGCGGCGGCCCGGCCGGGGCGACCGCCGCGTCGGCCGTCGCCCTGCGCGGCCACCGCGTCCTGCTCCTGGAGCAGGAGACGTTCCCCCGGTACCAGATCGGCGAGTCGCTGCTCCCGTCCACCGTGCACGGGGTGTGCCGCATCCTGGGCGTGGAGGAGGAGGTCGCGCGGGCGGGCTTCAAGCCGAAACGCGGCGGAACCTTCCGGTGGGGCCGGAACCCGGAGCCGTGGCAGTTCTCCTTCGCGCTGTCTCCCCGGCTGGCCGACCCGACCTCGTTCGCCTTCCAGGTCGAGCGGTCCCGGTTCGACGCGATCCTCCTGGACAACGCCCGCCGGGTCGGCGTGGACGTACGGGAAGGCTGCCGCGTCAAGGGTGTGCTCGGCGACGAGGAACGGGTCCGGGGCGTCCAGTGGACCGGCCCGTCCGGCGAGGTCCGCGAGGCCCGGGCCCGCTACGTCGTGGACGCCTCCGGCAACGGCAGCAGGATCCACGGCGAGGTCGGCGGCAGGCGGACCTACTCCGAGTTCTTCCGGAACATCGCGGTGTTCGGCTACTTCGCCGGAGGCGCGCGGCTCCCGGCGCCGAACGACGGCAACATCTTCTGCGCCGCCTTCGACGAGGGCTGGCTCTGGTACATCCCGCTCCGGGACGACCTCACGAGCGTCGGAGCGGTGGTGAGCCGGGAGAGCGCCGCCGCGATCCAGCGGGACCCGGTGACGGCCTGGCGCGGGCTGATCGACTCGTGCCCGGAGGTCCGCGACCTCCTGCACGGCGTTCCCCAGGCCACCGAGGCGCCGTACGACCGGGTGCGGGTCCGCAAGGACTGGTCGTACTGGAAGTCCCGGCTGTGGCGGCCCGGCATGGTGCTGGTCGGCGACGCGGCGTGCTTCGTCGACCCGGTCCTGTCCTCCGGAGTGCACCTCGCCACGTACGGCGCCCTGCTCGCGGCCCGCTCCATCAACGGCGGCCTCGACGGGACCCTGGAAGAGGGCCGTCTCTTCGACGAGTTCGAGGCCCGCTACCGGCACGAGTACGGCCTGTTCCACGAGTTCCTGGTCTCCTTCTACGACATGCACCAGGACGAACGGTCGTACTTCTGGAAGGCCCGCAAGGTCACCCACGTCGACACGACGGAACTCGAGGCCTTCGTGGACCTGGTGGGCGGACTGGCGTCCGGCGACGCGTCCCTCGGCCTGTCCGGGGCCTCCCCCTCACTCATGGCGGGTGCCCGGCTGACGACCGCCGCCACGGAACTCGACGAGGCCGTGGGCCGGCTCCCGGACTCCGACGGCCTGCGCAACCCGCTCTTCGAGGCCGCCACGATCCGGCAGGTGTTCCAGGAGGGCGCCGTCCTTCAGGAACGGGGCGTCTTCGGCGGCCCGTTGGAGGACGAGACCCCGCTGCGCCCGGGCGGCCTCGTGGCCTCGGACGACGGCCTCACGTGGGTCGCCGAGTGACGACCGCTGTCCCCCTGGCCCTCAGGGGCCGGCCGCGGGCGGCTGTACGCCCTCGGCCGGCCCCCGGGGCTCGGGTTCACAGCAGGTCGGCCCGGGCGGGGCTGCCTTCGTCGGCCCGTGCGGGGCTGTCTTCGAGGAAACCGCCCGACTGGTGCTGCCACAGCTTCGCGTAGGCGCCGTCCGACGCGAGCAGCTCCTGGTGCGTTCCCTGCTCGACGATCCGCCCGCGGTCGAGGACGACGAGCTGGTCCATGCCGGCGACGGTGCTCAGTCGGTGCGCCACCACGAGCGCCGTACGCCCCTCCATGAGCCGCCACAGCGCCTCCTGGACCAGCAGCTCGCTCTCGGAGTCCAGCGCGCTGGTCGCCTCGTCGAGCAGCAGGATCGGCGCGTCGCGCAGGATCGCCCTGGCGAGGGCGACCCGTTGGCGCTGTCCGCCGGACAGCTTGATGCCGCGCTCGCCCACCATGGTGTCGAAGCCGAGCGGCAGCGCGTCGGCGAACTCGGTGACGTGCGCCGCCTCGGCGGCACGGCGGATCTCGGCCTCGGTGGCGTCCGGGCGGGCGAACGCGATGTTGTCCCGCAGCGTGCGGTGGAACATCGCCGGGTCCTGCGGCACATACGCGATCAGACTGCGCAGGTCGGCCTGGCGCAGCCCGCTGATGTCCTGACCGCCGACCAGGATCCGGCCGGCGTCGATGTCCGTCATCCGCAACAGCAGCCGGGAGAGCGTGGTCTTGCCTCCGCCGGACCGGCCGACGAGACCGATCTTCGTCCCGCTGGGCACGGTCAGGTCGAGGCCGTCGAAGAGCGTCTCCGCTCCGGCGTGCGCGAACGTCACCTTGTCGAAGCGGACGTCGGCGGCCCCGGGCAGCAGCGGCTCCGGCGCGACCGGGTCGAGCACGGTCGGCGGGATCAGCAGCAGCTCGGTGAACTGCGCGGCCTCCGTCATCGCGCTCTCCAGCCGACGGTAGATCTGGTTGAACTCGAACATGATCCGGGTCGCGTTGGTGTAGTACGTGAAGGCGACCACGACCGCCTCCACGCCGTTCCCGCCCCCGCCGAGCGTGACCGCGAGCAGCAGGCCGAGCACATTGGTCAGCACGGACAAGGGCGCGACCAGCGTGTCGATGCGCAGGTTGCCGTAGTCCCACGAACGCAGCGAGAGCCGCCGTGACTCAGCGACGCGGGAGCGGTGTTCGGCGGCCTCGCGTTCCTCGGCGGCGAACGCCCGGACCGTGTCCATGTTCATCAGGCTGTCGGCGACGTGACCCGACACCCGGGCGATCGCCGCCTCGCGCTGCGCGACGAGCGCCTGGCGGCGCCGGATGAGGGGCACCACGCACAGTGCCGTGACCGCGATCATCACCAACAGCCCGACGACCAGGAGCGGTTCGTAGCGCCACAGGATTACGGCCCCGAACAGCAGCGGCACGAAGTTGCCCACCACGTTGAACGTCAGCGTGTCGACGAACTGCTCGAATCGGGAGGCGAAGCTCAGCACCCGCTTGGTCAGCGAGCCGGCGAAGTTGTCGTGGAAGAACGCGGCGTCCTTGGCGAACAGTTGGTCCATGCCGATCACGTACAGGTTTTCGATGCCGAGGGCGTCGAGCCGGTTCAGGCAGTGCAGGCCGACGCGCCACAGCGCCTCCGCCAGCAGCATGACGCCGGCGAAGCCGAGGACGTAGGGCAGCGCCGAGCCGACGGTGCTGCCGGTGTCGTCGGCGATACGGCCGACGAGCTTCGCGACGACCAGCGGCGCGATGTAGTAGAGGCCGATGTTGCCCAGCGCGGGCAGCAGTGTCCCGGGCACCGTCAGCCACCGGAGCCGGGCCAGTTCCCGTCCGTAAAAACGAAGCGCGAGGAGCACCGGGCCCTTGCCCGGCGGGGCCTCGCGCGTTGCAGGCGTCTCCATCCCCATCCCGTGTTGTCGTACGGCAGCCCGCCAGGTGTTCCGGCGCAGGTGCCGTGGTCGGTGTCCGCGCGTGACTTCGGTTCCGCGTGCGTGCCTCCGCTCGGCGTCCTCCGACAGACAGGACACGAAGAGTGGCGACTACGTCACTGTGCGAGTACGAGGGGACCGGGAACGGAGTGTCCCGCGACGGCGTACGCGGCGTCCAAGCATTTTTCCCGTTCGGCGGCAAGTGCTTCGCCCAGTCGTTTCCCGTACGCACCGCAGCACCCTCGAAGCCGGGAACGACCCACACGAAAAAGGGCCCTCACAGGCTCTCGCCTGCGAAGACCCTTCCTTCTGTCGGGACGACAGGATTTGAACCTGCGACCCCTTGACCCCCAGTCAAGTGCGCTACCAAGCTGCGCCACGTCCCGTTGCGCTTCCCGCGGTGACCCGCGTGATGGCGCGAAAGGCACTTTACCCCACGTCGGAGGCCTCGCCGAAGGCGGGCGGAGCGGGGCGGTGCGGGGTGACGGGCGGCATGTGAGGGGGGCGCGGGACAATCGGCGTATGGGCAGTACATCCTCAGGACGACAGGCCGAGGCGCGGGACCGGGACGACGAGGGGCGGGCGCGCAACGCGCGGCCCCGGGACGGGCTCGGTCGGCCGCTGCCGTACGGCGCGGACGGTGTGGAGCGGCAACCCGAGGGGGTGGTCCGCACTCCGGACGAGAGCGTCGCCGAGGCCCAGGAGCTGCTGGACGCGGGGAAGCCGTTCCATGCCCACGAGGTGTTCGAGGACGCCTGGAAGTCGGGGCCCGAGGAGGAGCGCGGCCTGTGGCGCGGGCTGGCCCAGCTCGCCGTGGGGCTCACGCATGCCGCCCGGGGCAATGTCACGGGCGGCGCCCGACTGCTGCGACGCGGGGGCGCGGCCGTGGAGGAGTGGGCGGCGGCCGCGGGGCGGGAACGGCCGTACGGGATGGACCTGTCGGGGATCGTGGGCTGGGCGCGGCAGCTGGCCGAGAAGGTGGAGAGCGACCTCGCGACCATCGACGCCGGGGCGCAGGCGCCGCGGCTGCGAGGAGGGGCGGCCCCCTGAGGGCCGGACCGGCCGGGACGCGCCCGGGTCGGCCAGGACGCGCCGGGCCG
>NZ_JBXEJE010000041.1:0-96485 GCF_056820935.1 Streptomyces sp. Q2
GCCGTCGGCCGGCCGGGCGGGCAGGGCGCCCGGGGCGTGCGGGTCCGGGCACACGGCGGCGCGGCGGTTCCCTGTCGGACACTTCCGTCACCTGCCGGAGGTCGAGGGCGGGGGGAACTGGGCGAGTGGTGGGGTCGAGGGAGCGGTGGCGGGCGTCGGTTCGTCGGCGGACGGCGTGGGGGCCGGGGGCGGGAGGGTAGCGTCGGCGATCGTCTCGGGGGCGAGGACGAGCGGGGTGAAGGCGCCGGCCTGCTCGGCTCCCGGGGCGGGGCTCGGTACGCCCTTGACGGTGCCGTCGGGGTTCAGGAAGGCCGGGTCGCCGCCGGGCACCATGCCCAGCTCGCGGGCGCGGCGCTGGAGGGCTTCGGGCGCCGAGTAGGCGTCGATGTCCCGCTGGAGCGCCTGTTCCTGGTCGGTGAGGCTCTTGGTGTCCTTCTGCAGGTCGTCGAGCTTGAAGGATCCCTCGCTGAGCGCCGAGTTCAGCACCAGCAGCCCGATGAGACCGCCGCCGAGCAGCAGGACGACGAGGAGGACGAAGGGGGTGCGGGCCGCCTGTCCGGAGCCCGCCGTTTTGGGGATGAGCCGCGCGAGTCGGGCGGCCCTGCCCTTCAGCTGGGGTTTCCTGTCCACGCGCCCTCCCCCGGAGTCCGGTTCCCCGACAAGCTCACACCCCTCACGCCCCTCACTCGATGGACTCCCTGATGCGCTCGGCGCCGCGCAGTCGCGCCGGTGCCGCTCTCCGGTTCTCGGCGACCTCTTCCTCGGTGGGAAGTTCGGCACCGCGCGTGAGCAGCTTGAGCCGGGGCTGGTAGCGCTCGGGGACCACCGGCAGCCCGGGCGGCGCGGTGGTGGCGGCGCCGGCCGCGAACACCTGCTTGACCAGCCGGTCCTCCAGCGAGTGGTACGACAGGACGGCGATGCGTCCGCCGACGGCGAGGCTCTGCACGGCGGCCGGGATCGCCTGCTCCAGGACGGAGAGCTCGCCGTTGACCTCGATACGCAGGGCCTGGAAGGTGCGCTTGGCCGGGTTGCCGCCGGTGCGCTTGGCGGCCTGCGGCAGGCTGTCCCGGATCAGCTCCACGAGCCGCGCGCTGTTGCTGAACGGCTCCTTGGCCCGCTCGCGCACGATCGCGGACACGATCCGCTTGGCCTGCTTCTCCTCGCCGTACGCCCTCAGGATCCGGACGAGCTCGCCGGGCGGGTAGGTGTTGAGGACCTCGGCGGCGCTCACGCCGGTCGTCTGGTCCATGCGCATGTCGAGCGGGGCGTCCTGCGCGTAGGCGAAGCCCCGGTCGGCCTCGTCGAGCTGCATGGAGGAGACACCGAGGTCGAAGAGGACGCCCTGCACGCGCGCGATGCCGAGCCGGTCCAGGACCTCGGGCAGCTCGTCGTACACGGCGTGCACGAGGGTGGCGCGCTCCCCGTACGGGGCGAGCCGCTCGCCGGACAGGCGCAGCGCCTCCTTGTCGCGGTCGAGGGCGACGAGCCGGGCCTCGGGGAACCGTGCGAGCAGGGCCTCACTGTGGCCGCCGAGGCCGAGGGTGCAGTCCACGACCACCGCTCCGGGCCGCTCCTGAAGGGCGGGGGCCAACAGGTCCAGGCACCGCTGGAGCATCACCGGGACGTGTCGACTCTGGCTCAAGTGGCCCTCTCAGGTCCGGCGCCCGACACCGTACGCACCGCCGGGCCCCTGCCCTCCCCCAGAAAGCTGGGGGGACCCCGGTGAAGGGGAGGCCCGCCGGCGCCGAAAGCGTCAGCCGGCCGGGAGCGGGAGGAGGCCGAGCCGTACGTACGCGCCGCGCACGTGGGGAGATCTCCGGAAAATCACCGGGGTCTCCGGGGAAAACAGTCCGCAGGGAGGGCTCGCCTCCCGCCCGCGTCACTTTAGTCCACGGTGTCGCGCGGTCAATCAACCGGCCTGCGCGTCGCGGACCCGGGTGCGGACGAAGCGACAAGTCCGGAAGAACCACCCGCGCGGCGGCCCTCACACCACCTGTGTGGGTTAGCTCACAACAAAGCTCATTGGCGTTCTTTGTCCTCTCTCACAGCGGGCTCGGATCCCAGGTGACCAGTACCGTCATGGGTATGACGACTTCCGCATCGGTTCCCGCAGGTCCCGAAGCCGCCATAGTCACCGGCGGCACCGTCACCGACCGCCTTGTCGAGGCGAACGAGCGCTACGCAGCCGCCTTCACCGACCCCGGGATGGACGCCCGTCCCGTACTGGGCGTCGCCGTGGTGGCCTGCATGGACGCCCGCCTCGACCTCCACGACGCGCTCGGCCTCGAGCTCGGCGACTGTCACACCATCCGCAACGCCGGCGGTGTCGTCACCGACGACGTGATCCGCTCGCTCACCATCAGCCAGCGCAAGCTCGGTACGCGCAGCGTCGTGCTCATCCACCACACCGGCTGCGGTCTGGAGGCGATCACCGAGGAGTTCCGCACCGACCTGGAGATGGAGGTCGGCCAGCGTCCCGCCTGGGCGGTGGAGGCCTTCCGGGACGTCGACCAGGACGTACGCCAGTCCATGCAGCGGGTGCGCACCTCACCGTTCCTGCTGCACACCGACGACATCCGCGGCTTCGTCTTCGACGTGAAATCCGGCCTGCTGCGCGAGATCGACCCTGCCTAGACGCCGCGTAACCATCCGCCGGAGCTGTCGTTTCGCTGTTGATTTGCCGCCCTGGGGTGCCCAAAACACCGTAAGACCCGACATAGTGCGGGCAGTTGTCCACAGGCGAGTGACACGAAACGGTAACGGCAGCAAGAATGCGGTTGTGGCGTCACGCGGAACGATTCACGCGTGGTGTCCGTGTTTCGGGGTGGGCCGGTCACGCATCGAGCGCGTCGGCCCGGAAAAACGGGCCGAGGAGGGCCGGGTGACGACCTATGACGATCGAGCGAGCCTCACTGATCTGACCGCCACTGTGGAGCGTGTCCGCAGTTCCGTGGAGGGTGTGATCGAGGGCAAGCCCGAGGTCGTACGGCTTTCGCTGACCGTACTGCTCGCCGAGGGGCATCTTCTGATCGAAGATGTCCCCGGCGTGGGCAAGACCATGCTGGCCAAGGCGTTGGCGCGTTCCATCGACTGTTCGGTGCGGCGTATCCAGTTCACGCCCGACCTGCTGCCCTCGGACATCACGGGTGTGTCCATCTGGGACCAGCAGCGCCGGGACTTCGAGTTCAAGCCGGGTGCGATCTTCGCGCAGATCGTGATCGGCGACGAGATCAACCGCGCCTCGCCGAAGACGCAGTCCGCCCTTCTGGAGTCCATGGAGGAGCGGCAGGTCACCATCGACGGGCAGACCTACGAGCTGCCCAGCCCCTTCATGGTGGTGGCGACCCAGAACCCGGTCGAGATGGAGGGCACCTACCCGCTGCCGGAGGCCCAGCGCGACCGCTTCATGGCCCGTGTCTCCATCGGCTACCCGAGCGTGGAGGCCGAGCTGCAGATGCTCGACATCCACGGCGGGGCGAGCCCCCTGGACGACCTGCAGCCGGTGGCGCACGCGCACGACATGGTGAAGCTGATCGACGCCGTCCGCGGCGTCCACGTCGCCGACACGGTCCGGCGGTACGCGGTGGACCTGGTCGCCGCCACCCGCGTCCACCCCGACCTCAGACTGGGCGCCTCCCCGCGCGCGACGCTGCACCTGCTGCGCGCGGCGAAGGCGGCCGCCGCCCTCAGCGGCCGGGAGTACGCCCTGCCGGACGACGTGCAGGCACTCGCCGTCGCGGTCCTGGCGCACCGGCTGCTGCCGACCGCCCAGGCCCAGCTGAACCGGCGTACGGCCGAGCAGGTCGTGCAGGAGATCCTGCAGCACACTCCGGTGCCCGCGGCGGCCCCCCAGCCGGGCGTCGGCCTCGGTCCGGGCCGCGCCACGCCGGCGTACGGCCAGCAGCCGCCGCGGAGGCTGTGATGAGCGGCGGCGGGACCGGGCTCGCGGAGGCCGACCGCGGCGACAAGGGCGGTGTGCGCACGGCCCTGGCCGGTCTGACCACCCGGGGCCGCTCCTTCTTCGCGGCCGGAATCGCCGCGGCCATCTGCGCGTACGTGCTCGGACAGAGCGACCTGCTGCGCGTCGGACTGCTGCTGGCCGTGCTGCCCCTGATCTGCGCCACCGTGCTCTACCGCACGCGTTACCGGGTCGCGGGCAGCCGCCGGCTCTCCCCCGCGCGCGTGCCCGCCGGCAGCGAGGCCCGCGTCCACCTGCGGATGGACAACGTCTCCCGGCTGCCCACCGGCCTGCTGATGCTCCAGGACCGGGTGCCGTACGTCCTCGGCCCCCGCCCGCGCTTCGTGCTCGACCGGGTGGAGCCGGGCGGTCGCCGCGAGGTGTCCTACCGGGTCCGCTCCGACCTGCGCGGCCGCTACCCCCTGGGCCCGCTGCAGCTGCGGCTGACCGACCCGTTCGGCATGTGCGAGCTGACCCGGTCTTTCTCGACGTTCGACACCCTGACGGTGATCCCCCGCGTGGAGCCGCTGCCGCCGGTGCGGCTGACCGGCGAGGCGAAGGGGTACGGCGACGGGCGGCAGCGCTCGCTCGCCCTGGCCGGCGAGGACGACATCATCCCGCGTGGCTACCGCTACGGCGACGACCTGCGCCGCGTCCACTGGCGCTCCACCGCGCGCTACGGCGAGCTGATGGTGCGCCGCGAGGAACAGCCCCAGCGCTCCCGTTGCACGGTACTCCTCGACACCCGGGGCCTCGCCTTCCAGGGCGCCGGCCCCGAATCGGCCTTCGAGTGGGCGGTGGCGGGCGCCGCTTCCGCCCTGGTCCACATGCTGGAGCGGGGCTTTTCGGTACGACTGCTGACGGACACCGGCACCTCCGTGCCCGGTGAGAGCGCCGACGGGTTCGCGGGCGCGAGCCAGGAGTCGGCGGACGCGGCCGGGCTGATGATGGACACCCTCGCGGTGATCGACCACTCGGACGGCACGGGCCTGTCCAGGGCGTACGACGTGCTGCGCGGCGGGAACGAGGGCTTGCTGGTGGCCTTCTTCGGCGACCTCGACGAGGAACAGGCCGCGGTGGCCGCGAAGATGCGGCAGCGCAGCGGCGGCGCGGTCGCCTTCCTGCTGGACAGCGACACATGGGTACGGGAACCGAGCGACGTGATCGGCCCGTTGGACAGGAGCGGGGAGCGGCTGCGGATGCTGCGCGAGGCGGGCTGGACGGCGCTGAGCGTGCCGCGCGGCGCTTCTCTGGACGAGCTGTGGCGGCAGGCGGACCGGGACCGCACAGGCGTCGGAGCGGTCGGCGGCGGGGAGGGGTCGGCATGAGCGGGCGGGCACGACTGGCGCTGTGCGCCTGGGCGGCCACGTTGATGGTGGCGTGCGCGCTGCTGCCGCTGGTCGAGCCGGCCACCTGGATCCTGCAGGCCGCGTTCCTTCTCGCGGTCCAGACGGGCGTCGGGGCGGCGACCCGGCGGGTGCCGCTGGCCCGGCCGCTGACCGTGGCCGCGCAGGCGCTGGTCACGCTGGTGCTGCTGACCGTCGTCTTCGCCCGCGAGCAGGCCTTCCTCGGACTGCTTCCCGGGCCGGACGTCTTCGTCCACTTCGCCGACCTGTTGCGGCAGGGCACCGACGACATAGCGCGGTTCGCGATCCCGGCCCCGCTGTCGTCCGACGGCATCCGGCTGATGATCATCGGCGGGGTGCTGGTGATCGGGCTCGCGGTGGACACCCTCGCGGTGACCTTCCGCAGCGCGGCCCCGGCCGGCCTGCCACTGCTCGCGCTGTACTCCGTAGCCGCCGGTCTGTCCGACGGCGGCGCCGACTGGCTGTGGTTCCTGGTCGCGGCGGCCGGCTATCTGCTGCTGCTCCTGGCCGAGGGGCGCGAGCGCCTGTCGCAGTGGGGCCGCGTCTTCGGCGGGGCGCCGCGCACCGGGGGCGGGGAGTCCGGCGGGCCGGTGGCCCCGGTCCGCACCGGTCGCCGCATCGGCATGGCCGCCCTGGGCATGGCCCTCGTGGTCCCCCTCGCCCTGCCCGCGATGAACGGCGGCCTGCTGGACGCCGCCGGGACGGGTGTGGGCTCCGGCAGCGGAGGCGGCGGCACGATCTCCGCGGTGAACCCGCTGGTGGCACTGCGGGACAACCTGAACGTGGACGAGGACCGCCAGGCCCTGTCCCTGAAGACCGACGACAACACGGACGTCTCCAACCTCTACCTGCGCATCGTGTCCCTGGACGACTTCGACGGCACCACCTGGAAGCCGTCCAAGCGGTCCATCACGGCCGTACCGGACGGCGAGTTCCCGACCCCCATCGGCCTCGGCCCGGACGTCAAGCGCACGGAGATCGAAACCACCGTCTCGGCATCCGGCACCTACGCGCAGAACTGGCTGCCGATGCCGTACCCGCCCAGCGGCGTGAAGATCAGCGGCAACTGGCGCTACGAACCCGAGGGCATGACGCTGGTCGGCGACCACGGCCAGACCACGCGCGGGGCGACGTACGAGGTGAAGAGCCTGGAGGTGCAGCCGACGGCGGAGCAGCTGGCCGCGGCACCGCCACCGTCCGCGGCGATGAAGCGCGAGTACACCGAGCTGCCGGACACCCTCCCGGACGTGGTGGCCCGTACCGCCCGCGAGGTCACCTCGGGCGCCAAGAACCCCTACGAGCAGGCGGTCGCGCTCCAGGACTACTTCGCCATCACCGGCGGCTTCGAGTACGACACCCAGGTGCAGGTCGGCAGCGGCTCGCAGGCGATCGCCCGCTTCCTCCGGGACAAGCAGGGCTTCTGCGTCCACTTCTCCTTCGCGATGGCCGCGATGGCCCGGTCCCTGGGGATACCGGCCAGGGTCGCGGTGGGCTTCGCGCCGGGGTCCCCGCAGGCGGACGGTTCGGTGTCGGTGGGACTGAAGGACGCCCACGCCTGGCCCGAGCTGTACTTCGAGGGCGTGGGCTGGACCCGCTTCGAGCCGACCCCGAACCGCGGTTCGGTGCCGTCGTACACCGTGCCGGACGCGTCCGGCAGCTCGCTCCCGGACGTGACGGTGCCGTCCCGGGAGGCGTCCACGGCGCCTTCCGCGTCGCCCTCCACCAGCCAGAGCTGCACGGCGGAGCAGAAGAAGCTGGAGGCGTGCGAGAGCGAGGCCCCGGCGGCCGCACCGGGCGGCGGTGACGACGGCCCGAAGTGGTGGGTGGCGCTGCTGTGGGCCCTCGGCGGCCTCGCCGTCCTGGCGGTTCCCGCGGCGCCGATGCTGTGGCGCCTGCGCACCCGGGCCGTACGGCTGGGTGGACACGGCCGCTCCGAGGCGGACGCGGCGGCGCACACCCTGGCGGTGTGGCAGGAGCTGACCGACACGGCGTGGGACCACGGGATCCTGCCGGACGAGTCGCAGACCCCGCGCAAGGCGGCCGCCCGGATCGTCCGGCTCGGGCATCTCGACCCGACGGCCGCGGCCGCGGTGCACCGGGTGGCGGACGCCGTGGAGCAGGTTCTCTACGCGCCACGGCCACGCCCGACGGCCGGTCTCGCGGACGACGTCCGCCAGGTGGTCGTCGGACTGCGGGGCACGGTCGGCCGGGGCACGAAGGTGCGCGCGGTGATCGCCCCGCGTTCCACCGCACGAGTGGTGTGGGCGCTGTCGGAGTGGTGGACGGGCGTCAAGGCCCGCACCGCGGCGGCCCGGCCGAACCTGCGCAGGCCGTCGGGTCAGCAGGGCTGAGGCAGGCAACAGAGCGACGGGCGGGCCCCGGGTCGTGACGTGACCCGGGGCCCGCCCGTTGCTCTGTGCCGCTGTGCCTCCGTAGGGCCCGCCTGCTGTGCCCCTGTGCCCCTGTGCCGCCAGCCAGTGGTACTCCCGCCGGTGGTCACTCCTGCCGGCAGCAGGCTGTCCGTGACGCGGTCCGTACGATGGCGTGCGTGAGGGGGTGACCACCCGAGTGGTGGTCACCCCCTCACGCACAGGCGAGCGCTGTTCGTCGGGCTACTGGCCCTGTTGCTCGTCGCGGCGTTTCTGCCAGCGCTGTTCGATCCGGTCCATCATGGAGCGCCGCTGCCGTCCCTGACCGCGGGGCTGCGGGGCACCGGCGGGCTGTTCACCCGGCTTGGGAGCCTTGCGCCAGCCGGTCACCGCGAGCACCGCACAGCCCAGCATCACGAGGAAGCCCACCACGCTGAGCCACACCTGCTTGGCGACCATACCGGCCATGAGGAGCGCGATACCCATGAGGAAGCCCGCGACCGCCTGGTAGACCCGCCGCCGGGTGTACGTACGCAGCCCGCTTCCCTCGAGCGCCGACGCGAACTTGGGATCTTCGGCGTACAGCGCTCGCTCCATTTGCTCGAGCATTCGCTGCTCGTGCTCCGAGAGCGGCACGGAGTCCTCCTCATCGTGCAGTCGCCGGGGCGACCCGGGGGGTCCCTTCAGGATAGGCAGGGAATCGCCCCCGTGAAACCCGCCCCTCTACGCCAATTGGCAACCGGAATCCGCCATGAGCGTCCCGGCCTACTGAGGCTTCCATTCCCCAGCAGCCGACCCGTCATGCCGGGCGGTCTCCCTCGATCATACGGCGCACCGCGCCGGATCGGGGGGCCTGTGGCGTACTCCATGCACACGCAAGTCCCTGATCAGCAGCACGGCCCGCGAGCGCCTCAGCCCTCGACGGCCCCCGGCGTCTCACCGAGCACATGAAGCTGGGTGGCCACGGAGTGGAAGGCGGACAGCTCGGCCGCGGCCGCCTCCAGCTTCAGCAGCGCCTCCACCGCACCGGGCTCGGTGTCGACCAGCACGCCGGGGACGAGGTCGGCGAAGACCCGCACGCCGTGCACGGCACCGACCGTGAGGCCGGCGCCCTCGACCAGCCCGGTGAGCTGCTCGGCGGTGAAACGGTGCGGCACGGGGTCGCCGTCGCCCCAGCGACCGTTCGGGTCGTCGAGGGCCTGCTTGGCCTCCTTGAAGTGGCCCGCCAGGGCCCGCGCGAGCACGGCGCCGCCCAGGCCCGCGGCGAGCAGGCTGAGGACGCCCTCGGCTCGCAGCGCGGCCACCACGTTGCGGACGCCCTCGGCGGGGTCGTCCACGTACTCCAGGACGCCATGGCACAGCACCACGTCGTAACCGCCGCGCTCGACCACGTCGAAGAGGCCGTGAGCATCACCCTGGACGCCCTGCACCCGGTCGGCGACACCGGCTTCGGCGGCGCGGCGCTCCAGCGCGAACAGCGCGTTCGGGCTGGGGTCGACGACGGTGACGCGGTGGCCGAGGCGGGCGACGGGCACCGCGAAGTTGCCGCTGCCGCCTCCGGTGTCGAGGACGTCCAGCGCCTGGCGACCCGTGGCCTTGACCCGGCGGTCGAGGGCGTCCTGGAGGACCTCCCAGACCACGGCGGTACGGAGAGAGGCGCGGGGGCGCATCGGGTCCGACACGGCAGTTGACTCCTCGGCGCGGCACCGCCTCTGGCACGGGCGGCGCGAACGGGGCGCCTCCCCGCCCCGGCTGCGGAAGAGGGAAGGCTTCAGGCGCTCCCCACCCTATTGCCTCAGGCGCTTATGCCGGTCACCGCGGTGTGGCCCCCTCGGCCGTCCGGCACGGCGCACACGCGGCCCTGTCGGCCGGGCCGTCAGCCCGCGTCCGGGAAGTCGCGGTCACCGGTGTCGTGGTCCTCCGGGTGGTCCGCGTCCTGGCGTGGCTGGGGCAGCACCGGCTGGAGTACCAGCATGCGCTCGACCAGGCGAAGGAACATCGCCACGTCGCGTATCAGGTCGTCGGCGTCCCGGCGGCTGGCAGCGCCCTGGATGCCCGCCTCCGCCCGGGCACGGCGCCGGGCTCCGGAGGCGAAGAGCGCGCTCCATTCGGCGAGCTCGGGCGCTATCTCGGGGAGCACTTCCCAGGCGCTCCGGATGCGCGCCCTGCGCCGGGGTGTGGGCTCCGGGCGCCCGCGTGCGGCGAGCACGGCGGCGGCCGTGCGCAGTGCGGCGAGATGGGCGGTCGCGTAGCGCTCGTTCGACGTCTCCAGCGTCGCGGCCTCGTCGAGACCGGCGCGGGCCTGGGCGAGCAGGTCGAGGGCGGCCGGCGGGGCGGTCGTCCGGCGGAGGACGGGGTGGACGTCGCTCGCCGGGCCGTTCAGTGAGGGGGCAGGGCCGGGGGCGCGGCGCCGGTGAGCGGCGGCTGCGTGGTAGCTGGCCATGACGAACCTCCTGTCGTCTGTGTGACGGCACGCCCTGATACGGAGTGCCGTATGTGCCCATCGTGAGGTATGCCACTGACAATCCGTTCTGACCTGGGCTTTTGCTTCGATCGCGAGTTCGGGTTAGTTTTTGCACTGACCAGTCAGTGCAAAAACAGGGGGAGCTGTGGAAGCAGTCGGTGTCACAGCCGAGGGTCTCGGGCTCAAGGGCCCACGCGGCTGGGCGTTCCGCGGGGTCGGTGTCGACGCGGAGCCCGGCTCGCTGATCGCCGTCGAGGGGCCGTCCGGCTCCGGGCGTACGTGTCTGCTGCTCGCGCTCACGGGGCGGATGAAGGCCACCGAGGGGACGGCGACCGTGGGCGGAGCCCGGCTGCCGAAACAGCTGGCGGCCGTGCGCCGGGTCAGTGCCGTGGCCCATGTCGCCGGTGTCACCGACCTCGACCAGGCGTTGACCGTGGGTGAGCACCTGTGGGAGCGGGCGCTGCTGCAGCGGCGTTTCGGGGGTTCGCTGCGCGCCCTGCTGCGTCCGCGGTCCGAGCGCGCGACCGAGGCGAGGCTGCGGATCGACACCGCGTTGGCGGCCGCCGGTCTCGACCGGGACGCCCTGCCCAAGGGCTCGCGGACCGCCGTACGCGATCTGGAACGTCTGGAAGCGCTGCGGCTGTCCGTCGCCCTGGCCCTGATCGGGCGCCCCGGCCTCCTGGGGATCGACGACACCGACCTGAAGCTGTCCGAGCCCGAACGGGCCGAGGTCTGGGCGCTCCTCAGGTCCCTCGCCGAGGCCGGGACGACGGTCGTGGCGGTGTGCAGTGAAGCGCCCGACGACACGGTGAAGGTCTCCACTCGGCAGTCGCAGGAGACCCCGGGGCACAACCAAGGGGAGGAGAGGGCCGATGCGCTCGCCGAAACTGGCCGCGCTTGAGCTGCGCCGCTTCGGCAGGGGGAAGCTGCCGCGCGCCGCCCTGGTCGCGCTGCTGGTGCTGCCGCTGCTGTACGGCGCCCTGTACCTGTGGTCGTTCTGGGACCCGTACGGCCGCCTCGACCGCATTCCCGTGGCGCTCGTGAACGACGACCGGGCGACGACCGCGGACGGTAAGAAGCTCGCGGCGGGCGACGACATCACCAAGGGGCTGCGGGAGAGCGAGGTCTTCGACTGGCACGAGGTGAGCGCCGCCGAGGCACGCGCGGGCGTGGAGGACGGCAGGTACTACCTGTCGCTGACGATGCCGGCCGACTTCAGCAGGCGGATCGCCTCCAGCTCCGGCGACTCCCCAAAGACGGGCGCGCTCCAGGTCCGTACGAACGACGCGAACAACTACATCGTCGGGCAGATCTCGCGGACGGTGTTCAGCGAGGTGCGCACGGCCGCGTCCACCAAGGCGTCGCGGTCCTTCCTGGACCGGATCTTCGTCTCGTTCTCGGACATCCACGGTGAGACGGTGAAGGCCGCCAAGGGCGCCGACGACCTCGAAGGCGGCATCGGCAAGGCGGAGAAGGGGTCCGAGGATCTCGCCGCCGGTCTGAAGGACGCCAAGAAGGGCAGCGGCAAGCTGTCCGACGGGCTGACGAAGCTCGGCAGCGGTGCGGACGACCTGGAGGACGGCTCGAAGCAGGTCGCCGACGGCACGCAGGCTCTCGCCGACAGGGTCAACGGGGTCGCGGACACGGTGGGGCCCTTCATCGAGGACAACGAGAAGACGATCGGCGACACGGCCCGGCTCGTCGCCGACTCCGCGGCGGCGATCCGCCACAACCTCGACACCCTGGTGAAAACGGCCCCGCCGGCCGCCAAGGGGGCCCACGCGGCCTCCGACACACTGGACGGCGTCTACCGGGCGCGCTGCGAGGACCCCGTACTGCCGGACCCCGCCTGCGCCGACCTGAAGAAGGCCAAGCAGGCCGCCGCCGACGTGGCGAAGATCGCCGACGACGTCAACGCGCTGATCGCCGACCAGAACGGCGACCTGAAGAAGCTGGACCACCACCTCGGCACCCTCCAGAAGCAGGCCCAGACGCTCGCCGTGCGCGCCCCGCACCTCTCCGAGGACCTCGACGACGCCGTGTCGAAGGTCAACGAGCTGAACACCGGCGCCGAGAAGGTCGCCGCGGGTGCCAAGCAGCTGCACAAGGGCCTCGGCACGGCCGAGACCGGTGCCACCGACCTGGACGAGGGCGTCGGCGACCTCAAGACGGGTGCCGAGGATCTCAACGGCGGCCTGTACAAGCTCGTCGACGGCTCGGGCCAACTCTCCGACGGGCTGCACGACGGTGCCGAGCAGATCCCCGACTACGACAAGAAGGACCGCGACGAGCGCACCGAGGTGATGGCGGACCCGGTCCGGCTCGCCTCCGAGGACATGCACAAGGCGCCCAACTACGGCACCGGGTTCGCCCCGTACTTCATCCCGCTGTCCCTGTGGGTGGGCGCGATGGTGGCCTACATGCTGATCACCCCGATGAACCGGCGTGCGCTCGCCGCTGGCGCCCCGGCCTGGCGGATAGCGCTGGCGGGCTGGCTGCCCGTGGTGGCGATCGGCGTGCTGCAGACGATCGCCCTGATGTCGGTCCTGCATTGGGCGGTCGGCCTGGAGATGACGCGGGCGGCCGGGACGGTGGGCTTCCTGTTCCTGGTCACGGCGTGTTTCGCGGCGATCGTGCAGTGGCTGAACGCACGCTTCGGGGCGGCGGGCAGGATCCTCGTCCTGGCCCTGCTGATGCTCCAGTTGACCTCCGCGGGCGGCACGTACCCCGTGCAGACCAGTCCCGGGTTCTTCAACGCACTGCACCCCTTCCTGCCGATGAGCTACGTCGTCGAGGCTCTCAGGAGGCTCATCACCGGCGGCGGCCTCGGTCCGGTGTGGCAGGCGTGTGCCGTGCTGGCGGCCTTCACCGCGGGCGCCCTCGCGCTGACCGCCGTGTCGGCCCGCCGCCGCCAGGTGTGGACGCTCGACCGGCTGCACCCGGAGCTGACCCTGTGAGCCCCGCGGTGAGCCCTGCCGCGACTCCGTCCGTGACTCCTGAAGGCAGCGCTCCTGTGACAATCAGGACCATGGAAAGCAGCAGCACCAAGCCGGGTGTCAGCACGCGCCGCGAGGCCACCCGGCAGAAGCTCTACGAAGCGGCCGTCACGCTCATCGCCGAGCAGGGGTTCTCCGCCACCACGGTGGACGAGATCGCCGAGCGGGCAGGGGTCGCGAAGGGCACGGTCTACTACAACTTCGCGAGCAAGTCCGTCCTCTTCGAGGAACTGCTGCGGCACGGCGTACAACTCCTCAGCGCCTCCCTGCGGGAGGCGGCCGAGCGGACGGCACGACAGGGCGGCAGCAAGGTCGACGCCCTGGACGCGATGATCCGCGCGGGGCTCGTCTTCATCCAGGCCTATCCGTCCTTCACGCAGCTGTACGTGGCGGAGCTGTGGCGTACCAACCGGGCCTGGCAGTCCACGCTGATGGTGGTCCGGCAGGAGGCCGTCGCGGTCGTGGAGGGCGTGCTGCGCGAGGGCGTGGCCAACGGCGAGTTCAGCGAGGAGATCGACATCCAGCTGACCGCGGCCGCACTGGTCGGCATGGTCCTGGTGGCCGCCCTGGACTGGCAGTCCTTCCAGCCGGAACGGTCCCTGGACGACGTGCACTCGGCGCTGTCCCGGCTGCTGCAGGGGCGGGTCAGCGGGCGCGGCTGACCCCACACAGGCCGACCTCAGAGGCCGGCTTCTCCGCACTGCCGACGCAGACGCACGAAAGCGCCGGTCCGATGTGGCCGCGTCCCCCGCGGGCCACCTCGAACCGGCGCTTCCTCCTGCTCCCCCGTACTCCCCCGTTCCCCCGTACTCCCCCCGTTCCCCCGTACGGTCGTTCCCCCGGGTTCCCCCGAGTCTCGCTCCCGCCGACACCCGCCGGCGGAAGGAGCGGATCCAGGGCGGCTCCGTTCCGGCGCCCCGTGTCGCCGGTGCCGGAGCCTCGCCCCTTCTCCGTGCCTCCACTCTCCCGTCCACGCAGCTCGCGCCCCATCCGCGCGCGTACTCATCTCACCGGCTGAGTACGGATACTCAGCCCTGCGTACTCAGCCCCAGGACCCGATGTCGCCAACTGGTTACGATCGCCTCCGTGTCCGTACTCCCCTTGGTGTTCACGAGCGGCTGGGCCAGCGGTGTCAACGCGTACGCCGTGGTGCTGCTGCTGGGCGTGTTCGGCGCGACGGGACTGAGCGACGAGGTCCCGCAGGCCCTCCAGCGCCCCGAGGTCCTCGTCGCGGCCGGCGTCCTGTTCCTGTGCGAGGCGGTCGCCGACAAGATTCCGTACGTCGACTCGGCGTGGGACACGGCACACACCGTGATCCGGCCGGTCGCCGGTGCCTGGGTCGGGGCGCTGCTGGCCGGACAGAGCGGTTCGCTCTCAGATGTGACGGCGGGCCTGGTCGGCGGTTCGACGGCGTTGGCCAGCCACGCGGTCAAGGCGGGGACGCGGATGGCGGTCAACACCTCGCCGGAGCCCTTCAGCAACGTGATCGTGAGCCTGGCCGAGGATCTCGGGGTCGCCGGGATCGTCACCTTCGCGATGTTCCATCCCCAGGCGGCGGCGATCATCGCGGGCGTACTGCTGGTCACCGGTCTCGGCGTGCTCTTCTTCCTGGTCTCACGCATCCGCCGGTTCCTGCGGCGCAGGGCCCAGCGACGCGAGGAGAGACGGCCGGCCGCGCGGGCCGAAAGACCCCCGGGCTGAGAACCGGTGGCCGTGGCCGGGTTGTCGGTGG
The DNA here is from genome assembly GCF_056820935.1 of Streptomyces sp. Q2. Classification (NCBI taxonomy): domain Bacteria; kingdom Bacillati; phylum Actinomycetota; class Actinomycetes; order Kitasatosporales; family Streptomycetaceae; genus Streptomyces; species Streptomyces sp. Q2. The sequence continues at coordinate 14,887 of NZ_JBXEJE010000041.1, forward strand.
CGGCCGATAAAGTCGCTGGCATGGCACGGATTGCGGTGATCGGCGCCGGGATGGGCGCGATGGCGGCCGCTGCCCGGCTGGCCGTCGCGGGCCACCGGGTGACGGTGTACGAGCGTACGGAGACGTACGGCGGAGCGGTGCGCCGCCTCGAGCGCGACGGCTTCTCCTTCGACACGGGCCCGGGGCTTCTCCCCCTGCCCGCGGTCTACCGCGACCTGTTCGTCAAGACCGGCAAGGAACCGCTGGAGTCCTGCGTCGAGCTGGTCCAGGTCGACCCGTCCTCGCACCACTTCTTCGCGGACGGCACGCGGGTGTCGCTGCCGAACGCCTCTCGCGCGGGCGTCGTGGCGGCTCTGGACGAGGCGCTCGGGTCGGGCGCCGGCCGGCGCTGGGGCGACTTCCTGGTCCGGGCTCGCGAGGCCTGGGACCGGACGCGCAGGCCGCTCCTGGAGGAGCCCCTGTGGCCGAACTGGTCGGTGCTGGCCGAGCGCGAGCCCTATCCGGCGGTTCCGCACAAGCGGCTGCTGCGCACTCGCCGGGCCGGCACGCTCGCCGAGATCGGCGCCTGGGAGCTGCGCGACCCCCGGCTCGCCGCCCTTCTGGACAACTACGCCCTCACCTACGGCCTGGACCCGAGCGACACTCCGGCGAGCGCCTGCGTGCTGCCGTACATGGAGCACGCCTTCGGGACCTGGTATGTCCGAGGCGGGATGCGGGAGTTGGCGCGCGCGCTGTACGAACGGTGCGTGGCCAGGAGGGTCGAGTTCGTCTTCGGCGCCGAGGTCACCGGCGTGCTGGACAAGGACGGCCGGGCGGCGGGCGTGGAGTTCGCTGGAGGCACCGTCGCCCAGGCGGACACCGTCGTCGGCACCGGGCCCCGGCGGCTGGCCGACCTGGTGCGGGGCCGTGAGCTGTACGACGGGAAGGCCGTCGAGCCGCAGCCCGAGGGCATGGCCGCCGGCCGGGTCGTCGTCTGCCTGGCGCTGCGCGGCGCCCGGGCGGCGGACACCGCGCACCGCACGGTCGTGCACAGCCCGGACTCGGAGAGCGAACTGGAGTTCTTCGCGCACGGCGTGCCGCCCGAGCATCCCACGGTCCGCATCGACCGGCCGGACGACCCGTCCCTGCGCCCCGACGACGCGCACGAGGCCGTGGTGCTCACATCGACGGTGCCGTCACTGACGGACTACGACTGGACCGCGGCCGGTGCCGCCGACGCCTTCGCCGACCGGATGGTCACGGCCGCCGAGCGGGCGATCCCGGGGCTGCGCGAGCGGACGCTGTGGCGCGAGGTGCGCACGCCCGTGCACACCCGCGCGGAGACGGGCGCCGAGGGCGGCGGCGTGCCCGCACCCGCTCTGGCCTCGGCCGCGGGAACCCTGTTGCACCCGTCCAACAGCACGGCGATACCGGGCCTGTTCACCGTCGGTGGCTGGTCACACCCGGGGGGCGGTCTTCCGCACGCCGGCATGTCGGGCGCGCTGGTCGCCGGACTGGTCGTGGAGGGACCCGAGTTCCAGGGTTCCCGGTGAACACCCGGCGTCCGGGCCCAGGGGTGGTTCAGAACCGGTACTGCTCGTCGTAGCCGTTGCCCTGCGCCTGGCCGTTGCCCTGGTAGGGATACTGCTGCTCCGGCGGGAGTTCGCCCCCGTAGGGGTCGTCGGTGCTGCGCTGCTGCGGCACCCACACCCCGCCGGCCGGCGTCTCCCCGGCGTACGTGCCGTTGCCGTACTGGTCCTGGCCGTAGCCCTGCTGGTCGTACTGCTGCTGACCGCCGTAGGAGGCGTCGTACGAGCCGCCGCCGTAGGTCTGCGTGCCGATGTACGGGTCGGAGTAGGCGGCGTACTGCTGCTGTCCGGCCGCGTCGTAGCCGTACTGCTGCTGGTCGTAGCCGGAGTAGCCCTCGTACCCGTAGGTCTGGGCGGCTGCCGCGTACTGGTCCTGGGTCTGCTCCCCGCCGGCGTACGAGGAGTCGGCGGCGGCCGCGTACCCGGAGTTGCCGTATATGCCGTACGAGCCGGTGTCGTCGGGCAGGGGCTGCGGCTCGTACACGGCGGTGCTCTCGGCGGCCGCGGGGTCCAGGGGGCGCGCGGGCGAGAAGACGTCGTCGCGGTCGTAGTCGTCGCCGTAGGCGCCGGTGTCCTGGCCGAACTTGGCGTCGCCGCCGAAGCCGGTGTCGGCTGCTTCGAGGTCGGTGACCTCAAGGGTCGGGTCCTGGTGTTCGGCCTTGCCACGGCGTCGCTTGCTGCCGTCGGCGCCCGGGCGGCTGACCGCCCAGCCGGACGCGAAGCCGCGGCGGAACGAGAGCGTGACGTAGGTCTGGCCGACCGCGAAGGCGGCGGCGCCCAGGCCGATGACGACGACGGAGGGAATCAGGACGCCGAGCACGACGCCGAGGAAGCCGCCGAAGGCGAGCAACCGCCAGCGCAGGCGCGCCTTGTACTGCAGCAGCACCTCGCCGAGCAGCCACAGCGCGACGACGCCGAACGCGATGTAGAGGACCGTCCAGCCCATGTACGCCCCTCTCCCAGTGGCCGCTACGCAGTGTGTCGTAAACCGGTGCGACCGGTCTAGGCCTGCGGTGAGTGGTGCAGGCCCAGGTTTTCGTAGATTTCCAGCGTCGCCGTGGAGTTGTTGAGCGTGATGAAGTGCAGTCCGGGCACTCCCTCGGCCAGCAGCCGGGCGCAGAACTCCGTGGCGTATTCGATGCCAATGGAGCGTACAGCGGCCGGATCGTCTTTTGCTGTGAGGATTCGCTCTTTCAAGGCGGGCGGGAAGGCCGCGTTGGTGAGCGAGGGCACCCGGTCCAGGGACTTCACACTCGCGATCGGCATGACCTCGGGGATGATCGGGGTCTCGCAGCCGGCCGCCGCGACCTTGTCGCGCAGCCGCAGGTAGTCCTCCGGGTGGAAGAACATCTGCGTGATCGCGTAGTCCGCGCCCGCGCGGCACTTGTCGACGAAGTGCCGGACGTCGGTGTCCCAGTCGGCCGAACGCGGGTGCATCGCGGGGAAGGCCGCGACGCCCACGCAGAAGTCGCCGGACGCCTTGATCAGTTCGACGAGTTCGGCGGCGTAGGCCAGGCCCCTGGGGTGCGGTACCCAGTCGCCCATGGGGTCGCCGGGCGGATCGCCGCGCAGGGCCAGCATGTTGCGGATCCCGGCGTCGGCGTACTGCCCGATGATGTTGCGCAGGTCGGCCACCGAGTGGTCGACCGCGGTGAGGTGGGCGATCGGGGTGAGGGTGGTGTTGGACGCGATCGCCTCGGTCGCCTTGACGGTGCCCGCGCGGGTGGAACCGCCCGCGCCGTAGGTCACGGAGACGAAGTCGGGTGCCACGGCCTCGACCCTGCGCAACGCGTTCCACAGGTTCCGCTCGCCCTTCGGGGTCTTCGGGGCGTAGAACTCGAACGAGTACGTCGTTTTACCGGTCGCGAGCATGTCACGCACGGTGCGGGCGTGGTCCGACCTGGTGGATGCGGTGCCGAGGGCCATACCCGCAGGTTAGTCAGGGGGAGGCGGTCCCCCAACCAGAACCAGGAAATTTGCCCGTTTTGTCGATTTGTTGTCCACCCTTCGGACACCGGGGCCTGTGACCAGCATCACTCCTGCCGCACCCGCTTGGCGAACTCCGCCGCCGCGGCGCCCGGGTCGTCCGCCTGCGTGACGGCCCGCACGACCACGACCCGGCGTGCACCCGCCGCCAGCACCTCGTCGAGGTTGCCGAGGTCGATGCCGCCGATGGCGAACCAGGGGCGGTCGGTGCCGAGCGAGGCGGTGTACCGGACCAGATCGAGGCCGGGGGCATGGCGGCCGGGCTTGGTCGGGGTCGGCCAGCACGGACCGGTGCAGAAGTAGTCCACGCCCTCCTGGACGGCGGCCGCGGCGGCTTCGGACGCCGCGTGGGTGGAGCGCCCGACGAGAACGTCCTCGCCCAGGATCGCTCGGGCGGCGGGTACCGGCAGGTCGCCCTGGCCCAGGTGCAGGACGGCGGCGCCGGCGGCATGGGCCACGTCCGCGCGGTCGTTGACCGCGAGGAGTTTGCCGTGCCGGGCGCAGGCCTCGGCGAACACCTGGAGGTGTTCGAGCTCCTCCGCCGCCTCCATGCCCTTGTCCCGCAACTGCACGATGTCGACCCCGCCGGCCAGGACGGCGTCCAGGAACTCGGCGAGGTCGCCCTGCCGCTTGCGGGCGTCCGTGCAGAGGTAGAGCCGGGCGTCGGCGAGCTGGGCGCGGGCGGTGGTGGCGGTGGTGCCGGACATGCGTAGGTCCCCCCGTGGTGGATGGCGTACGGGCCGCGGGCCGAAGCGGTGGGCCGCCGCGGGCCGTGGTGCACCACGGCCGTGGCTTCGCGGGCCGTGGTGCGCCGCGCCTGTGGCCTTCGCGGGCCGCAGTCAACCACGACCGTGGCTCGCGCGCGCCACGGCCCGTACGTCGGGCGGTGTTCGGATCAGCGTTTCTCGGATCAGACGGCGAGCGCCTGGGCCCGGCGCTTCACCTCCGTGCCGCGATTCTCACTGAGGGCCTGCGCGGGGGTGCCGGGCAGGCTCGGGTCGGGGGTGAAGAGCCACTCGAGCATCTCTTCGTCGGTGAAGCCGTCGTCCCGAAGGAGCGTCAGGGTGCCCGTCAGGCCCTTGACGACCTTCTGCTCGGCCCCGTCGATGAAGGCGGCGGGAACGTGCAGCGCGCGGTTCTCACCACGGCGTACGGCGATGAGCTGGCCCTCCTTGACCAGCTGCCGCACACGCGTCACCTCGACATCGAGCATTTCCGCGATGTCGGGGAGGGTGAGCCAGGCGGGGACGAGAGCATCGATCTTTGCGTCAATCTCGGTCACGGGACAAGCCTGCCATCCCGCACTGACAGTCGGAAGCCAGGACCGCCCGACCAGCGGTTTCGCGTTACGCCATGGCCGCCTTCAAGGGCCTCGCCGGGTCGGCCAGCAAGGCGGGGTCCATGCGCGTGCCCGCCTCGATCAGCTTCCGTCCCTGCGCCAGGTCCCGGGGGCGGCCCACGGCGAGCAGGGCGACCAGGCGCCCCTCCCGCAGCCAGCACAGCGTCCAAGCCGGGCCGGACGGGTCGCCGCGCCACAGGGTGGTGTCCGCGGACGCGTGGTGGCCGGCGTACTGGACGAAGCGCCCGAACTGCTCGGACCAGAAGTAGGGAACCGGGTCGTAGACGGCCGCCGGCTCGCCGGTGGCCTCGCCGAGGATGTTCGCGGCGACCGTGCGCGGGCCCTGGAGCGCGTTGTCCCAGTGGTGGACCAGGAGGCGCTCGCCGTACCGCCTTGAAGGGAAGGACGCGCAGTCGCCGACCGCGTAAACGTCCGGCACCGAGGTGCGCAGGCGGTCGTCGGCGACGACCTCGCCCTGGGTGCCGAGCTCGATGCCGGAGCCGGCGAGCCAGGCGGTGGCGGGGCGGGCGCCGATGCCGACGACCACGGCGTCCGCGGGCAGCCGGGAGCCGTCGTCGAGCAGTACCGCGCCGGGTTCGACGCTCCGCACGCGCGCGTGGGTGCGCAAAGTGGCACCGGCGTCGCCGTACCAGGAGGCCATCGGTGCGGCCACCTCCGCTGGCAGCGCACCCGCGAGCGGCCGGCCGGCCGCCTCCACGACCGTCACCGCGCAGCCCGCCTCGCGGGCCGCCGTGGCGAACTCGGCGCCGATCCAGCCCGCGCCGACGACCACGATGTCGTGCCGCCTGGCGAGCACCGGGCGCAGTCGTTCCGCGTCGTCCAGGGTGCGCAGCAGATGCACGCCGGGCACGCCTTCCGCGCCCGGCAGCCGGATCGGTTCGGCACCCGTGGCGAGGACCAGGACGTCGTACGGCACCGGCCCTTCGGCGGTGTCCAGGCGGTGCTCGTCGGGGCGGACGCCCAGGACCTCGCGGCCGAGCCGCAGTTCGATGTCGAGTGCCTCGAAGTCCACGTCGAAGGCGGAGTCCTCGGCCTTGCCCAGCAGTACGGCCTTCGACAGCGGCGGCCGGTCGTACGGCTGGTGGGGTTCGGCGCCGATCAGCGTCACGGTGCCGGTGAAGCCCTGCTCCCGCAGGGCGACCGCGGTCTGCACCCCGGCCATGCCCGCACCGACCACGACGACACGCCGTGGCGTGGACGTTCCCCGGGCCTGTGTCTGCTCGCTCACCTGATCACCATAGTCACCTGACTATTCGTCAGTCATGGGGCGGGCTCGGTGAGCTGCTCCACCACACTCGTCCCGCTGCCCGGCTGCGACTCCCACTCCCAGATCTCCTCCAGCTGTACCCGGCCGTCGGACAGCTCGACGACCGTGGACACACAGTGCCCCGAGGAGGTCGTCCCGTCCTTCTTGAGCTGTACGTACCGGAAGTCCAGGCGGTCGCCCTCCCGCGTACCCACCAGGTACCCGCGTACGACGTCCCCGCCCGCGTACTCGGCCCAGATCTCGCCGTCCTTCTCGTGGTACGCGAACCGGGTGCGGGTGCCCACCTGACCTGGGGCCTGATCGGCTACCGGGGCGAGGACGAGACCGTCGAGCGAACCTGCCACGGGCGGAGGCTCCCTTACTGAGACATGCGGCATTGGCTAGGGTGGCCAACGTAAAGCACACGCGGGAGCCCGGACGCACCGGGCTGAGAGGGAGGCTGGCGGCCTCCGACCGTACGAACCTGATCCGGGTCATGCCGGCGAAGGGAGGGGCTGGACGCCCATGTCGCGTACGTCCGACACATCACACACCGCAGACGTCCTGGTCGTCGGGGGCGGGATCATCGGCCTGGTCACGGCCTGGCGGGCCGCTCAACGCGGGTTCGCCGTGGCCGTGGTGGATCCCGAACCGGGCGGCGGGGCCGCCCAGGTGGCGGCCGGGATGCTGGCCGCCGTCACGGAACTGCACTACGGCGAGCACACCCTGCTCGGCCTCAACCTGGAGTCGGCCCGCCGCTATCCGGACTTCGCTGCCGAGCTCACCGACCTCACCGGGCAGGACCTCGGCTACCGCCGGTGCGGCACGCTCGCCGTCGCGCTGGACGCCGACGACCGCGCCCATCTGCGGGAACTGCACACGCTGCAGCGGCAGTCGGGGCTGGACTCCGAGTGGCTGTCCGGGCGGGAGTGCCGCCGGCTGGAGCCCATGCTGGCGCCGGGCGTGCGCGGCGGGCTGCGGGTCGACGGGGACCACCAGATCGACCCGCGGCGGCTGGCGGCGGCGCTGCTGGCCGCCTGCGAGCGGGCCGGGGTCGTCTTCCACCGCACCTGGGCGGAGCGGCTGTCGGTCCTGCGGGAGCGGGCGGCCGGTGTCGTCACGCGCGAGGGCGAGGTCCTGGGCGCCGGGCAGGTGGTGCTGGCGGCCGGCAGCCTCAGCGGGCGTCTGGCGGGCGTGCCGGACGACCTGCTGCCGCCGGTACGGCCCGTGAAGGGGCAGGTGCTGCGGCTGACCGTGCCCGAGCGGTACGCGCCGTTCCTGAGCCGTACCGTGCGGGCCGTCGTGCGCGGCAGCCACGTCTACCTGGTGCCGCGCGAGAACGGCGAGCTGGTCGTCGGCGCGACGAGCGAGGAGCTGGGCTGGGACACGACGGTGACCGCGGGCGGCGTGTACGAGCTGCTGCGTGACGCGCACGAGCTGGTGCCCGGCATCACGGAACTGCCGTTGACGGAGACCCGGGCCGGTCTGCGCCCCGGCTCCCCCGACAACGCGCCGCTGCTCGGTCCGACCGGCCTCGACGGGCTGCTGCTGGCCACCGGGCACTACCGCAACGGCGTGCTGCTCACGCCGGTCACCGGCGACGCCATGGCGCACGTCCTGTCCACCGGTGAACTCCCGGCAGAGGCCCGCCCCTTCACCCCCAAGCGCTTCAGCACCGTCCTCACGGAGCAGCCGGCATGAACATCTCGGTCAACGGCGAGCGGCAGCAGGTCGCTCCCGGCACCGCTCTCGACGTCCTCGTCAGGTCCCTCACCGCGGCGCCCTCCGGGGTGGCCGCCGCACTCAACGAAACCGTCGTCCCGCGCGCGCAGTGGTCCGCCACGTCCCTCTCCGAGGGAGACCGCGTGGAAGTCCTCACCGCCGTCCAAGGAGGCTGACCCATGGCCGACGATCCCTTCGTCCTCGGCGACACGTCCTTCACGTCCCGCCTGATCATGGGCACCGGCGGGGCGCCCAGCCTGGACGTGCTGGAGCGGGCCCTGGTCACCTCCGGCACGGAGCTGACGACGGTCGCGATGCGCCGGGTCGATCCGGACGTGCACGGCTCGGTGCTGTCGGTGCTGGAGAAGCTGGGCATCCGGGTCCTGCCGAACACCGCGGGCTGCTACACGGCCGGCGAGGCCGTCCTCACCGCCCGCCTCGCGCGCGAGGCGCTCGGCACCGACCTGATCAAGCTGGAGGTCATCGCCGACGAGCGGACCCTGCTGCCGGATCCGATCGAGTTGCTGGACGCGGCGGAGACGCTGGTGGACGACGGATTCACGGTGCTGCCGTACACGAACGACGATCCTGTGCTGGCCCGGAAGCTGGAGGACGTCGGCTGTGCCGCGATCATGCCCCTCGGGTCGCCGATCGGATCGGGACTGGGCATTCGCAACCCGCACAACTTCCAGCTGATCGTCGAGCACGCACGCGTGCCGGTGATTCTGGACGCGGGGGCCGGTACGGCGTCGGACGCGGCGCTGGCGATGGAGCTGGGGTGCGCGGGTGTGATGCTCGCCTCGGCGGTGACGCGGGCGCAGGAGCCTCAGCTGATGGCGGCTGCCATGAGGTACGCGGTCGAAGCGGGGCGGCTGGCCCGGCTGGCGGGCCGGATACCTCGGCGTCACTTCGCCGAGGCGTCGTCTCCCTCGGAGGGGCTGGCCCGGCTGGATCCCGAACGACCCGCGTTCTGAACGTACGTTCGACTGGGGCCCGGCTGGAGCGGTGGCCGGTGCGACCTCCGTCACAGGTCCGCTTCAGTCCCGCCCCGATCGCGGCCGAACCGGCGGCGCTGTCGGTCTCGGCTCGTACACTCACCTGCGTGGATACGACCCTTCAGGACCCGCTGGTCGGGCAGGTGCTCGACGGACGCTACCGCGTGGACGCGCGGATCGCGGTCGGCGGGATGGCCACGGTCTACCGGGCCGTGGACACCCGCCTGGACCGCGTCCTCGCGCTCAAGGTGATGCACCCGGCGCTCGCGGCCGACGGGACCTTCGTCGAGCGGTTCATCCGGGAGGCGAAGTCGGTCGCCCGGCTCGCGCACCCGAACGTCGTGCAGGTCTTCGACCAGGGCACCGACGGGTCGTACGTGTATCTCGCCATGGAGTACGTCGCCGGCTGCACCCTGCGTGACGTCCTGCGCGACCGCGGGGCGTTGCAGCCGCGCGCGGCCCTGGACATCCTGGAGCCGGTGCTCGCCGCGCTCGGCGCCGCGCACCGGGCCGGGTTCGTGCACCGGGACATGAAGCCGGAGAACGTGCTGATCGGGGACGACGGCCGGGTCAAGGTCGCCGACTTCGGGCTCGTACGGTCCGTGGACACCGTCACCAGCACCACCGGGGCCGTGCTCGGCACCGTCTCCTACCTCGCCCCCGAGCAGATCGAGCAGCCGGGCGCCGCCGACCCCCGCGTCGACGTGTACGCGTGCGGTGTCGTCCTCTACGAGATGCTCACCGGCGAGAAGCCGCACGACGGGGACTCCCCCGCCGTGGTGCTCTACAAGCACCTCCACGAGGACGTCCCGCCTCCCTCGGCCCTCGTGCCGGGCCTGCCGTACGAGCTCGACGAGCTGGTCACCTCGGCGACCGCCCGCTCCCTGGGAATCCGTCCGTACGACGCGGTCGCGCTGCTCGCCCAGGCGCGCGAGGCGCGTGCCATGCTCAGCGCCGACCAGCTGGACGCGGTGCCGCCGCAGGCGCTGTCGTCGGCGCAGGAGCACCGCGACGCCTCCGCCGACCGTACGACGGTGATCCCGCGCTCGCTNGTCGCGCTGCTCGCCCAGGCGCGCGAGGCGCGTGCCATGCTCAGCGCCGACCAGCTGGACGCGGTGCCGCCGCAGGCGCTGTCGTCGGCGCAGGAGCACCGCGACGCCTCCGCCGACCGTACGACGGTGATCCCGCGCTCGCTGACCGTGCCGCGCCCGCTGCCGGTGAACGAGAACGAGGCCGAGGCCGTGTTCCACCGCACGAGCCGGCTGGAGAGCCCGCCGCCCCTGCCCCCGCGCGGGGGATCCCGGCGCCGGCTCGTGGCGATCGTGGCCGCCGTACTGCTGGCGCTCGGCATCGGTACGGGCGTCTGGTACATCAACTCCGGCCAGTTCACCCAGGTCCCGCCGCTGCTGGCGAAGACCGAGGCGCAGGCCCGGGACCGGCTGGAGAGCGCCGGCCTGGAGGTCGGCAAGGTCGAGCACGCCTACAGCGACACCGTGAAGCGCGGCACCGTCATCAGTACCGATCCGGCGCCGGGCTCCCGGATCCGGGACAACGACTCGGTGACGCTCCAGATCTCCGACGGTCCGAAGACGGTGCGGGTGCCCGACGTGGAGGGCTACCGCCTGGACAAGGCGAGGTCCCTGCTGAAGGACAGCGGGCTGGAACCCGGGATGGTCACCCGGGCGTTCAGCGAGGACGTCCCCAAGGGCTCGGTGATCTCCACGGACCCGGAGAAGGGCACCGAGCGGCGCGCGGGCTCGGCGATCGCGCTCACCGTCAGCAAGGGCAGCCCGGTCGACGTACCGGACGTCACCGGTGAGTCGCTGGAGGACGCGCAGGCCGACCTGGAAGAGGCCGGCCTGAAGGTGAAGATCTCCTCGGAGGAGATCAACTCCTCCGAGTACGACAAGGGCCAGGTCGCCCGGCAGACCCCGCAGAACGGCAGCACCGCCGCCGAGGGCGACACGGTGACGCTGACGCTGTCCAAGGGCCCGGAGATGATCGAGGTCCCGGACGTGGTCGGCGCCGGCGTGGACGAGGCCAAGGCGACGCTGGAGGGGGCCGGCTTCGCGGTCGATGAGGACCGCGGCCTGCTCGGGCTCTTCGGTGACACCGTGAAGAAGCAGTCCGTGAAGGGCGGGAAGACGGCCCCCAAGGGATCGACGATCACCATCACGATCCGCTGACCGTCCGGTCCGGGCCGCATGACACCCTTGTCGGGTGAAGAGTCAACAGCCCGGCACCGCCCCCGGCACGACGCGCAACCCTGTCGGCGGCCACGTCCCCGTGGCCGGCGGCCTGCACTCCGTGGGCTTGTCGTACGCCCATGACCTGAAGGCCGAGACCGTGCAGGTCTTCGTCGCCAACCCGCGCGGCTGGGCCACGCCGGTCGGCAGTCCGCGGCAGGACGAGGCGTTCCGGGAGGTGTGCGCGGCCGAGTCGATTCCGGCGTACGTGCATGCCCCGTACCTGATCAACTTCGGTTCGCACACCGAGGCGACCGCAGAGAGGTCCGTCGAGTCCCTGCGGCATTCACTGCGGCGCGGGCGGGACATCGGGGCACTGGGCGTGGTCGTGCACACCGGCAGCGCGACGGGCGGCCGGGACCGGTCAGTGGCGCTGAAGCAGGTACGGGAGTACCTGCTGCCGCTGCTCGACGAGCTCACCCACGACGACGACCCGTTCCTGCTGCTGGAGTCGACGGCCGGGCAGGGCGCCTCGCTCTGCTCGCGGACCTGGGACTTCGGGCCGTACTTCGAGGCGCTGGACGCTCATCCGAAGCTGGGCGTGTGCCTGGACACCTGCCACATCTTCGCGGCCGGTCACGACCTGACCGGGCCGGCCGGCATGCACCAGACGCTGGACCTGCTGGTGGACACGGTCGGCGAGGGCCGGCTGAAGCTGATCCATGCCAACGACTCCAAGGACGTGGTCGGTGCCCACAAGGACCGGCACGAGAACATCGGCGCCGGTCACATCGGTGAGGACCCGTTCCGCGCCCTGATGACCCATCCCGCGACCGAGGGCGTACCGCTGATCATCGAGACGCCCGGCGGCAAGGAGGGGCACGCGGCGGACGTGGAGCGGCTGAAGAAGCTGCGGGACGGCTGAGACCGTGCCCCGGGCTCAGAGCTCGGGGCCGTCCCCGGGCCCTTCCTGGTAGGAGTAGCGCTGTTCCTTCCAGGGGTCGCCGACGTTGTGATAGCCGCGCTCCTCCCAGAAGCCGCGGCGGTCGGCGGTCATGTACTCCACGCCCCGGACCCACTTGGGGCCCTTCCACGCGTACAGGTGGGGGACGACCAGGCGGAGCGGGAAGCCGTGCTCCGCCGTCAGCAGTTCGCCGTCCTTGTGGGTGGCGAAGATCGCGCGCTCGGACGCGAAGTCCGACAGGCGCAGGTTCGAGCTGAACCCGTACTCCGCCCACACCATCACATGGGTGACGGCCGGGGCGGGCGGGGCGATCTCCAGAATGGTCCGCGCCGGGATGCCGCCCCACTCGGCACCGAGCATGCTGAACTTCGTGACGCAGTGCAGATCGCCCACGACGCTGGTGTACGGCAGGGCCGTGAACTCCTCATGGTTCCAGCAGCGCTTCTCGCCGTCCGCGGTGGCGCCGAAGACCCGGAACTCCCAGCGCTCGGGCCGGAACTTGGGGACCGGACCGTAGTGCGTGACCGGCCAGCCGCGTTGCATTCGCTGCCCCGGCGGAAGCTCGGAGTGTGCCGCTTCTCCCGACTCGCGTTCCACCGGCTGACCCATGACTCCATCCTGACAGACCCCGGGCAGTGCACATGACCAACGCCCGCCCAAAAAGGGCATTTAGAACTAAGCCTGCCCTTACTTACTAAGTGAAGACTTACTGGACGATCTTCGTCGCCGGTGCAATCATGCGGCGCAACCTGCCAGTTCCCCCCGGTTGGAAGGAGCCTCTGCGATGCAGGGCGACCCCGAGGTCATCGAATTCCTCAACGAGCAGCTGACCGCCGAGCTCACCGCGATCAACCAGTACTTCCTGCACGCGAAGATGCAGGAGAACTTCGGCTGGACCAAGCTCGCGAAGTACACGCGGTCCGAGTCGTTCGACGAGATGAAGCACGCCGAGGTGCTCACCGACCGGATCCTGTTCCTGGACGGGCTGCCGAACTACCAGCGCCTCTTCCACGTACGCGTGGGACAGACGGTCAAGGAGATGTTCGAGGCCGACCGGCAGATCGAGGTCGAGGCGATCGACCGGCTCAAGCGCGGCGTCGAGGTGATGCGGAACAAGGGCGACATCACGTCCGCGAACATCTTCGAGTCGATCCTCGAGGACGAGGAACACCACATCGACTACCTGGACACCCAGCTGGAACTGCTGGAGAAGCTCGGCGAGGCGCTCTATCTCGCCCAGCTGATCGAGCAGCCGGAGAGCTAGGCCGCCTCTTCGAGCTCTTCGAGTCCGGTCAGGGTCGACGCGCCCTGGTCGGCCGGCTGCCGCCGGGGGTACGCGCCTCGGCCGAGGATGGCCTGGATCCGACGGACGCACGATCCGCAGTCGGTGCCGGCCTTGCAGGCGGAGGCGATCTGGCGGGGCGTGCAGGCGCCGTCGTCCGCATGCTGCTGGACCTGCGCTTCGGTCACTCCGAAGCAGTTGCACACGAACACGCGGATTCACCTCCCGCCGAGATCAATAAGGCTAACCTAACCTTACCCGTCACGGGGGACCGGCAAAAGTGGAGTGGGGCGCGGATCGTATGTGATCCACGCCCCACTTACGCGCCTGTAACAGGCGCTTCCGCTGGTGATCTGCTACTGGTCCCGGTACATCTCCGCGACGAGGAAGGCCAGGTCGAGCGACTGGCTGCGGTTCAGCCGCGGGTCGCAGGCCGTCTCGTAGCGCTGGTGCAGGTCGTCGACGAAGATCTCGTCGCCGCCGCCCACGCACTCGGTGACGTCGTCACCGGTGAGCTCGACATGGATGCCGCCCGGGTGCGTGCCCAGGCCCTTGTGGACCTCGAAGAAGCCCTTGACCTCGTCGAGCACGTCGTCGAAGCGGCGGGTCTTGTGGCCGGAGGCCGCCTCGTAGGTGTTGCCGTGCATCGGGTCGGTGATCCAGGCCACCGTCGCACCGGAGGCGGTGACCTTCTCGACCAGCTCGGGCAGCTTGTCGCGGACCTTGTCGGCGCCCATGCGGACGATGAAGGTCAGCCGGCCCGGCTCGCGGTCCGGGTCCAGGCGCTCGATGTACTGCAGCGCCTCCTCGGCCGTGGTCGTCGGGCCGAGCTTGATTCCGATCGGGTTGCGGATCCGCGAGGCGAACTCGATGTGCGCGTGGTCCAGCTGCCGGGTGCGCTCACCGACCCACACCATGTGCGCCGAGACGTCGTACAGCTGCCCGGTGCGCGAGTCGACGCGGGTGAGCGCCGACTCGTAGTCGAGCAGCAGCGCCTCGTGCGAGGAGTAGAACTCGACGGTCTTGAACTCCTCCGGGTCGGCCCCGCAGGCGTGCATGAAGTTGAGCGCCTGGTCGATCTCGCGGGCCAGCTGCTCGTAGCGCTGGCCGGAGGGGGACGACTTCACGAAGTCCTGGTTCCAGGCGTGCACCTGGCGCAGGTCGGCGTAACCGCCGGTGGTGAAGGCGCGCACCAGGTTGAGCGTCGAGGCGGAGGCGTTGTACATCCGCTTCAGGCGCTCGGGGTCCGGGACGCGGGCGGCCTCGTTGAAGTCGAAGCCGTTGACCGAGTCACCGCGGTACGTCGGCAGGGTCACGCCGTCACGGGTCTCGGTGTTCTTGGAGCGCGGCTTGGAGTACTGGCCGGCGATCCGGCCGACCTTCACCACTGGCACGGACGCGGCGTACGTCAGCACGGCGCCCATCTGGAGCAGCGTCTTGAGCTTGTTGCGGATGTGGTCGGCGGACACCGCGTCGAAGGCCTCGGCGCAGTCGCCGCCCTGGAGGAGGAACGCCTCTCCCTTGGCAACGGCCGCCAACCGGGCGCGCAGCTGGTCACACTCGCCCGCGAAGACGAGCGGCGGATACGACTCGAGGTCCGCGATCACTGCGCGCAGAGCCTCGGTGTCGGGGTACTCGGGCTGCTGCGCCGCGGGCAGGTCTCGCCAGGTGTTGCCAGCGCTGGCGCTGGTCTTAGCGTTCACGGTCACGCCCTCAACATTACGGGGTCGTGTCGAGTGATTTTCGTGCGGCTCGACAGGTGAGACACACTCCCGCTCAGGTGCGCGTGAGGTAGGGTGCCTCGCATGTTCGCGCATTCGATCCAGACCTGGTGGTGGACCGCTCATCCGGCGGCCCACTGACTGCGCGTACGCAAGACTTCGCGAAGGCCGCCCGAGGGGCGGCCTTCGGTGTTTTCCGGCACTGGGGTCGTCTCTCCTTCCGAGAAGGAACACGACCGATGAACCTGCCCGACCTGCTTGACGATCCCCGTCCCTTCGCCCTGCTGCGCCGCCGCACGCCGGGCCACGACCACGACACGGTCGAGGTCCTGATCGGCCCGGTCACCACGCACGACCGCCTCGCCGACCTCCCCGACGAGGGCCTGGCGCTCGTCCCCTTCCGGCAGATCCGCGAGCGCGGCTTCGACGTCCGCGACGACGGGACGCCCCTGTCGGTCCTGACACCCGAGGAGACCTACGGGATCCCGCTCGCGGAGGCCCTCGCACAGCTCCCGGCCCACGAGGTACGCGTCCAGGGCGGCGGCTTCGACGTGGCCGACGAGGGGTACGCGGAGATCGTCGGACGGGTGCTGCGCGAGGAGATCGGGGCGGGTGAGGGCGCCAACTTCGTGATCCGGCGGACGTACGAGGGCGAGATCCCGGGGTTCGGAAGGGCCGACGCGCTGGCGCTGTTCCGGCGGCTGCTGGTGGGTGAGCGGGGCGCCTACTGGACGTTCCTCGTGCATACCGGGGATCGGACGCTGGTCGGCGCCAGTCCCGAGGTCCACGTGCGGATGTCCGGCGGGACCGTCGTCATGAACCCGATCAGCGGGACGTACCGCTATCCGGCCGAGGGCCCCACCCCCGAGCACCTGCTGGACTTCCTCGCCGACGGCAAGGAGATCGAGGAGCTGTCGATGGTCGTCGACGAGGAGCTCAAGATGATGTGCACCGTCGGCGACATGGGCGGGGTCGTGGTCGGGCCCCGGCTGAAGGAGATGGCGCACCTCGCGCACACCGAGTACGAGTTGCGCGGGAAGTCCTCGCTGGACGTGCGGGAGGTGCTGAAGGAGACCATGTTCGCGGCGACCGTCACCGGCTCGCCGGTGCAGAACGCCTGCCGGGTCATCGAGCGGCACGAGGTCGGCGGGCGGGGCTACTACGCGGGTGCGCTGGCACTGATCGGGCGTGACTCCGGTGGCGCCCAGACCCTCGACTCCCCCATCCTCATCCGCACCGCCGACATCGACGCGGCCGGGCGACTGCGGGTGCCGGTCGGCGCCACGCTGGTGCGCGGATCGGACCCGGCGGGCGAGGTCGCGGAGACCCACGCGAAGGCGGCGGGGGTACTGGCGGCGCTCGGGGTACGACCGGGAAGGCCACGGGCCGAGACCACGCGCCCCCGGCTGGCCGACGACCCCCGCGTGCGGGCCGCGCTGGACGGGCGTCGGGCCTCGCTGGCGCCGTTCTGGCTGCGGATGCAGGAGCCGGCACAGGACCTGGCCGGGCACGCCCTGGTCGTCGACGGGGAGGACACCTTCACGGCGATGCTCGCGCACGTGCTGCGCTCGTCGGGCCTGACCATCACCGTCCGGCGCTACGACGAGCCCGGCCTGTCGGAGGCGGTCCGCGCGCACGAGGGGCCCATCATCCTCGGCCCGGGCCCGGGCGACCCCTCGGACACCGCCGACCCCAAGATGCGGTTCCTGCGCGCGCTGACCGCCGAGGTGATCCGCGAGAACCGGCACGGCGTGCTCGGCGTCTGCCTCGGGCACGAGCTGCTCGCGGCCGAGCTGGGGCTGGAGATCGTACGCAAGGAAGTGCCGTACCAGGGGGCGCAGACGGAGATCGACCTGTTCGGGCGGCGCGAGACCGTCGGCTTCTACAACAGCTTCGTGGCGCGCTGCGACGACGAGGCCCTCACCGAACTGTCCGCGCACGAGGTCGAGGTGAGCCGCAGCGACACCGGCGAGGTCCACGCCCTGCGCGGGCCGGGGTTCGCCGGCGTGCAGTTCCACCCGGAGTCGGTGCTCACGCTGAACGGGGCGGCGGTCGTACGGGAGCTGGTGGGTCAACTGCGCGGCACCAGCACGTTCTCGGAGCGGCGGCCGGCCCTGTAGTCGAGGACGTTGCGCACCGTGGCGTCGACGATCTGGCCGGCGGCCTTCCTCGGTGTCGTACGCCTGGTGGGACGTGACAGGACGTTCGGGAAGGTGACGAGGCGGGCCGGGGGTCGTCGTCGACGGCCTGCAGGGACGTGTCGAGGAAGAACAGGCCCGCCTCCGCCTCGTAGACGTCGGCCGGAGTTCACCAGGATCGCGCCGTCCTTGAAGCCGGTGGAGCGCTGGGTGATCATCCGGGTGCCGCCGGCCGCGAGGGTCTCCAGGCCGACGGCGCCGGACCGGTTCAGCCGAAGAACACCCCGACCTCCTCGTACAGCTTCGGATCCACCGTCTTCAACCGGGCCGTCGCCTCCGCGATCGGGACGCGCACGATGTCCGTGCCGCGCAGGGCGACCATCTTGCCGAAGTCGCCGTCGCGGACGGCCTCGATGGCGTGCAGGCCGAAGCGGGTGGCGAGCCAGCGGTCGAAGGCGCTGGGCGTGCCGCCGCGCTGGACGTGCCCGAGGACCG
Organism: Streptomyces sp. Q2; assembly: GCF_056820935.1. NCBI lineage: Bacteria > Bacillati > Actinomycetota > Actinomycetes > Kitasatosporales > Streptomycetaceae > Streptomyces > Streptomyces sp. Q2. The sequence goes on from NZ_JBXEJE010000041.1 coordinate 32,550, forward strand.
TGGTGCGGGCCTCCTTGCCGGTGCGCCGCTCGATCTCCTTGGCCAGCCACTCGCCGACGCCGGACAGCCTCACGTGCCCGAAGGAGTCCAGCGATCCGTCCTTGAGGACCATGTCGCCGTCCTTGGGCATCGCGCCCTCGGCGACGACCACTATGGGGGCGTACGACGCCTTGAAGCGGGAGGTCACCCAGGCGCACACCTGCTCGACGTCGAAGCGCTGCTCGGGGATGAGGATGACGTTGGCACCGCCGGCCAGGCCGGAGTGGAGGGCGATCCAGCCCGCGTGCCGGCCCATCACCTCGCAGACCAGGACGCGCATGTGCGACTCGGCGGTGGTGTGCAGCCGGTCGATCGCCTCCGTGGCGATGCCGACCGCAGTGTCGAAGCCGAAGGTGTAGTCGGTGGCGGACAGGTCGTTGTCGATCGTCTTCGGCACGCCCACGCACGGCACGCCGTACTCGTCGGACAGCCGGGCGGCGACGCCGAGGGTGTCCTCGCCGCCGATCGCGATGAGGGCGGCGACCTCCTGCTCGGCGAGGTTCTCCTTGATACGGCGGATGCCGTCCGCCTGCTTCAGCGGGTTGGTGCGCGAGGAGCCGAGGATGGTGCCGCCGCGGGGCAGGATGCCGCGCACCGCGCTGATGTCCAGCCGCACGGTGCGGTTCTCGAGGGGTCCTCGCCAGCCGTCCCGGAAGCCGACGAAGTCGTAGCCGTACTCCTGCACGCCCTTGCGGACGATGCCCCGGATGACGGCGTTGAGCCCGGGGCAGTCGCCGCCTCCGGTCAGTACTCCGACGCGCATGGAAGTGTTCCCTTCGCCGCGGTTGCCTGATGGGGATCACGCTAGTAGTGATCCAGGTCACACAGGGATGGGCGGGAGTGACAATTCCGTTGAAACGTCTGGTGGTTGATCCGGTCGGGCCGGTCGGTCTACTCGTCGTCGAGTCCGCGTTCTATCGCGTACCTCACCAGTTCGACCCGGTTGTGCAGTTGGAGCTTGCCGAGGGTGTTCTGGACGTGGTTCTGGACCGTGCGGTGCGAGATGACGAGGCGTTCGGCGATCTGCTTGTAGCTCAGGCCCTTGGCGACGAGGCGCAGCACCTCGGTCTCGCGGTCGGTGAGCTGCGGGGCCCCCGGCCGGCCGGTGTCCGGGGCGGGCTCGGGCTCGGCGGCCAGGCGCCGGTACTCGCCGAGCACCAGCCCGGCGAGGCCGGGGGTGAACACCGGGTCGCCGACGGCCGTACGGCGGACCGCGTCCAGCAGTTCCTCCGTCGAGGCCGACTTCAGCAGATAGCCGGTGGCGCCGGACTTCACCGCCTCCAGGACGTCGGCGTGCTCACCGCTCGCGGACAGCACCAGGACCCGCAACGCCGGGTTGGCGCCCACGAGTTCCTTGCAGACCTGGACGCCGGGCTTGGCGGGCAGGTTCAGGTCCAGCACCAGGACGTCGGGGGCGGCGGCCTTGGCGCGGCGCACGGCCTGTTCGCCGTCGCCCGCGGTGGCGACCACGTCGAAGCCCGACTCGCCCAGGTCGCGGGCGACCGCGTCGCGCCACATCGGATGGTCGTCGACCACCATGACCCTGATCGGGTCCTGCCGCACCTCGCTGCTGTCCGTCATCGTCTGTCCGCCTTCCCCCGTGAGGACTTGGTCTCCTTCGGTACCTTCAGTTCGACCTCCGTGCCCTGGCCGGGCACCGAGATCAGTTCGGCGCTGCCGCCGAGGTCGCGCAGCCGGCCCCGGATCGACAGGGCCACCCCGAGCCGACCCTCCCCCTCGGCCTGCGCGAGGCGGCCCTCGGGGATGCCGGGGCCCTCGTCCCGTACGGTCACGATCACCTCGTCCGGCTCGTCCTCGACGAGGATCCACGCGCGCGCGTCCTCGCCCGCGTGCTCGCGGACGTTGTCCAGGGCGGCGCCGACGGCCGCGGCCAGCTCCCGCGCGGCCGCCGGGGGCAGCGGTACGGCGGCGCCGGGCTCGGCGAGGTTGACCCTCGCGGAGGCGAACGGGGCGAGGAGTGTGCGCAGGTCGACGGGGCCGGTGGAGTCGTCCGGCTCCTCGACGGCCCGTACGACCGCCCCCTGGGCCGCGTCCTCCGACACCCGGGAGACGGGTACCAGCCCTCCGGAGACCAGCGTGCGCAGCGCGACCTCCTGCTCGCCCGCCATCCGGCCCAGCGCGGCCGCCTCGCCGCCGAGGACGGCGCCACGCCGCTGCACCATCGCCAGCACCTGGAGCACGCTGTCGTGGATGTCCCGGGCGAGCCGCTCCCGCTCCCTCGTCGCGGCCTCGATCTCCAGGGCCCGGGCGAGGGTGCGCTCGGAGGCGCGGGCGACCTCGACGACGTAGCCGATGGCGATGGAGGCGACCCAGACCAGGACCACGTTGTGGACGGTGTCGCGGGCCGGGCTGCCGCGCTCGATCAGGTTGGCGACGGCGACCGCGGAGGAGGCGGCGGCCGCCCAGCGCCAGCCGCCCTTGATCGCGAAGGCCAGTACGGAGCCCGCGGTCCATATCGACGGCAGGGTGGGGCCTCCCGACTGGATCCGCTCGTGCCCGTCGGCGACGAGGGTGAGCAGGATGCCGGTGAGCGCGACGGTGAGGTCGGCGGCGAGGAAGCGCTTGGTGCAGCTGGCCGCGTTCGCGACCTTCGGCAAAGTGGCCACGGTCCAGACGAACAGGACGCAGTAGTACGCGACGGCGACCCAGGGGCGGTCGAACCCGTCGTAGGCGGTGGCGAAGAACCCGACCGCGTACAGCATGGTGAGCACGCGATAGCCGGCGAGCGCACGCCACAGCGGCTGCTCGACCGACATCCGCATGACTCTCTCGCGCCTGGCCATGTCCCCCACCCCCGACCCACCCCCAGACCGCCGTCTAGGAGTCGGGCCTCTCCTGGTCCGTGTCTTCCTGCGCGGCCTTCTCGGCCTTTTCCTTCTCGGCCTTCTCCTTCTCGGCCTGTTCCTTCACCGCCTGCGCGAGTGCGGCCCTGGCCGCCTTCTCCGCTTCCTTCCCGGCCTTCGCCGCGTCCGCGATCTGCCGCTTGGCGGCCGTCGCGTACATGTCGACGTACTCCTGGCCGGAGAGCTTCATGATCTCGTACATGACCTCGTCGGTCACCGCGCGGAGCACGAAACGATCGTGCTCCATGCCCTGGTAACGGCTGAAGTCCAGCGGCTTGCCGATGCGGATGCCCGGCCGCATCAGCTTCGGCATGACCTTGCCGGGCGGCTGGATCTTCTCCGTGTCGATCATGGCGACGGGGATGACGGGCGCGCCGGTGGCGAGCGCCACGCGCGCGAGGCCGCCGGGCTTGCCCCGGTAGAGGCGGCCGTCGGGCGACCGGGTGCCCTCCGGGTAGATACCGAACAGCTCACCGCGCTCCAGGACGTCGATGCCGCTCTTGACGGCGGCCTCACCCGCGCCACGCCCGCCGGAGCGGTCCACCGGGAGCTGACCGACTCCCTTGAAGAAGGCGGCCGTGAGCCGGCCCTTCACACCGGGCGTGGTGAAGTACTCGGCCTTCGCGATGAAGGTGACCTTGCGGTCGAGCACCGCGGGCAGGAAGAACGAGTCGGAGAAGGACAGGTGGTTGCTCGCCAGGATGGCGGGACCCTCGGCCGGAATGTTCTCCAGGCCTTCCACCCAGGGCCTGAAGGCGACCTTCAGCGGCCCGCCGATGGCGACCTTCATCGTGCCGTACAACAACCGAGTGCCTCCTGAGTCCGTCGGTCAGACCTTAACCCGGAGCACTGTCAATGAGCCCGACGGCCCTGGTCGGTGTCAGTGCGGTCGCGTACGGTGAACCCCACCTGGACTCGTTCACGCCCTTCTCATGAACAGGAGACCGAAGGTGCCGGTCCTCCCTGGAGCCGAGCCGTTCCGCCACGAGGGCGGGGAAGCGGGGGTCCTCCTCTGTCACGGCTTCACCGGTTCGCCCCAGTCGCTGCGCCCCTGGGCGGAGTATCTCGCCGAGCGCGGTCTGACCGTCTCCCTGCCGCTGCTGCCCGGCCACGGCACCCGCTGGGAGGACATGCAGCTCACCGGCTGGCAGGACTGGTATGCCGAGGTGGACCGCGAGCTGCGCGCCCTGCGCGAGCGGTGCGGGCAGGTGTTCGTCGGCGGCCTCTCCATGGGCGCCGCCCTCGCGCTGCGGCTGGCGGCGAAGCACGGGGACGCGGTCAGCGGCGTGGTGGCCGTCAATCCGGCCAACAAGGTGCACGGCCTGGCCGCGCACGCCCTTCCGGTGATCCGCCACTTCGTTCCCACGTCCAAGGGGATCGCCAGCGACATCGCCAAGGAGAACAGCGTCGAGCTCGGGTACCACAGGGTTCCGCTGCGCGCCGCGCACTCCCTGCGGACCTTCCTCCACCTGGTCGACGGCGAGCTGCCGCAGGTCACCCAGCCGCTGCTGCTGCTGCGCAGCGCCCAGGACCATGTGGTGCCGGCCGCCGACTCCGCGCGCGTCCTGAGCCGGATCTCGTCCACGGACGTAACTGAGATCGTGCTGGAACAGAGCTACCACGTCGCGACGTTGGACCACGAGGCGGACCGGATCTTCGAGGAGAGCCACGCGTTCATCGGCCGCCTGGCATCCAGCATCGGCAAGGAAGGGACGGCCGCACGTGGCTGAGCACGACTCCGATCGCGAGGACCGTGAGGAGCGCGAGGACCGCGAGCCGGAAGAGCAGCACGTCCCGTTCGACGAGGAGGCCGCCTGGGCGGCCATCGTCGCCGGGTACGGCGAGGAGCCGGCCGACCCGCCGGGCTCCAAGCCCTTCAAGTCGGTCGAGGACCTGGCGCTGCTCGAGTCCGAGACGAACGAGACCGACGACGGCGGCCCCAAGGAGGCCAAAGAGGCCAAGGGGACCACGGACACCAAAGAAGAGGCCAAGAAGCCCGAGGAGGACAAGCCCGCCAAGCCGCTGGGCGGCTCCGTCGCCTTCGCCCCCGGTGTCGGCCCCCGGGACTACAGCATGCCGGAGCCGGCCGCCGGGGAAGAGGGCGCGGGCGAGGACGAGGAGGGCCACTTCGTGCCGCCCGAGCCGCCACCGCTGCCCGCCGCGGACACCACCGCGAAGTTCGCCTGGCTGGGGCTGCTCGGCGGGCCGGTCCTGCTCCTGCTGGCCGTCCTGCTCGGCTGGGAGATGACCTGGTGGCTCGCCACGCTGGGCATCGGCGGCTTCCTGGGCGGCTTCGCCACGCTGGTGATGCGGATGCAGCCGGACGACGAGGACAACGACGACCCCGGCCGGGGAGCCGTCGTCTAGCCTGCGGCATTGCGAGGGCGGCCGGCACCGGAAGGCGGTGCGTGGCCGCCCTCCACCCGCCCTCCACGCCGCCCTCGGGGCAGAACCCCTCGACGCCGGACTCGTGCTGCTGCTGGTGGCTCAGGCCGCGGGCACGCGAAGTGCGGCCAGTACGGGCAGGTGATCCGTCGCCGTCCGGAGATCGGCCTCGACCACGCCGGGCAGACCCAGCGGCACGCCGCAGCCGAGGACCTCGATGCCCTTGGTGGCGAAGATCGCGTCGATGCGCCTGCGGGGCTCGGTGCGCGTCCAGGTGTGTTCGCCGCCCCAGGGGGCGGTGGCCCAGCAGTCCTGGAGGCCCTCGGTGAGACGGGCGAAGGTGCGGCCGCCGGGGCGCTCGTTCAGGTCGCCGCCCGCGATGGCGTGCTCCACTCCCATGCCGGCCAGCCGGTCGAGGAGCATGCCGGCCTGCTCGTACCGCTCGTCCCGGTGGAGCGAGAGGTGGCAGCTCAGGACACCGACGCGGACGCCCCCGAACCGGACGACCGCGGTGGCGAAGCCACGCCGGTGTTGGCCGGGGGTGAGCGGGAGCAGGACGTCCTCCGTGCGCTCGACGGTCGCCCGGAGCGAGCAGAGGATCGCCGGGCCCGCGGCCGTGCCGCCTCCGGAGAGGACGACCTGCCCGGATGCCGCGGCGAGCCGTGCCAGTTTCTTGCGCCAGCGGAAGAAGCGCGGGGCCTCCTGGAGGAGCACCAGGTCGGGGGCGCAGGCGGTGATCACGCGGGCGAGGGCGGCCGGGTCGTCGCGCAGCGAGCGGATGTTGTAGCTGAGGACGCGGACGACGGCGGAACCGTCGGACTCGGTGCGGGAGTTGGGGAGCAGCGTCATGTGGATCAATGTACGCCCGGCAGCTCGGGGCAATTGTCCGTTTGCGGCTACGGGTCCGTCGTGGTTACTCGCGCGGTTCCCCGCGCCTCTTCAGGGCGCGGGGAACCCACGTACCTCGAGAAGTGCCGTTACATGATCGGGTCGGGCTCGCGGGCCAGGTCCGCCGCACCCACCAGGCCCGCCTTGTTGCCCAGCTGGGCGGCGATCACGTCGGCGACCGGGCGCCAGTTGCCGCCGACCAGCCAGCGCTTGTACGACTTGCGGATCGGGTCGAGGACCAGCTCGCCCTCGTCCGAGAGACCGCCGCCGACGATGAAGGCGGAGGGGTCGAAGAGGGAGGCCAGGTCGGCGAGGCCGGCGCCGGCCCAGCGGGCGAGCTCGCGGTAGGAGTCGACGGCGACCGGGTCGCCCTGGCGGGCGGCCATGGAGATGTGCTTGCCCTCGATGCCGTCGGGGGTGCCGTCGCCGAGGCCGAGCAGGATGTCCGCGTTCTCGGGGGTCGCGTTGGCGCGCTGCTTGGCGTACCGGACGAGCGCGCGGCCCGAGGCGTACTGCTCCCAGCAGCCCTGCGAGCCGCAGCCGCACAGCAGGCCGTCCGGCACCATGCGGATGTGACCGAACTCGGCGGCCACCCCGAAGTGCCCGCGGCGCAGCTTGTTGCCGATGATGATGCCGCCGCCGAGGCCGGTGCCGAGGGTGATGCAGATGACGTTGCGGTGGCCCTTGCCGCCGCCGAACTTGTACTCGCCCCACGCGGCCGCGTTGGCGTCGTTCTCCACGACGACCGGCAGGTCGACGCGCGCCTCGACCTTCTCCTTCAACGGCTCCTGGCGCCAGTCGATGTTCGGTGCGAAGTAGACCGTGGAGCGCTGACGGTTGACGTATCCGGCGGCGCCGATGCCCACGCCGACGATCTCGTGCCCGGCGCGCGCACCCTCCACCGCGGAGGCGATGGCGTCCACGATGCCTTCGGCCGTTCCCGGGGTCGGCACCTTGAAGGTCGAGAGGATGTTGCCTTCCTCATCGACCACGCCGGCCGCGATCTTCGTGCCGCCGATATCGACGCCGATGGTGAGTCCCATGAATCCCTCAGTTTCGGTCGAGCCCCGCTACGGCCAACCGTACCCGAGGGGGCCGTCAGTCCAAGTCGATGCGTTCCCCGGGGCCGGGCTCGTCGCCGTCGTCGCCTCGGCGTTCGTCCAGGTCACGTGGGTCGGGGCGCCCGGTCGTCCAGCGCTGTTCCTGTGCCTGGACGGCCGAGCGGTAGGCGGCGAGCAGTTCGTTGCCCGCGGCGGCCAGATGGTCGAAGACGTCCGGGTTGCGTTCGATGACAGGTTCGACGGCCGCCTTGGCCTGCTGGACGACCTGCTTGACCACCTGCTGTGCGGCGGGCCCCGCGACCGCGCCGAGCAGGGGGGACTGGAAGCCGGACAGCTTGTCCGCGACGGTGTCGACGAGCTTGCGCAGCTCCTCGGCGGCCGAGCCCGCGGGCGGGCCGTGCTCGGCACGCCGGCGTGCCTTCTCCGACGCGAGGTCCTCGGCGCACGCCGTCGCCCACGCGTCGGCATCGCTCGCCCGCACCTCGTCGACGGCCTCGCGCTCGGCGGAGTCGGACGGGGGGAGCTCTTCGCTCATGACGGACTCCTGACTACGGTTCGTCTCTACGACGTTACCCGAACGGCCGTATGCGGTTCACCGTGTGCCGGGCCACAGATCCGGGTCGGGGGCGAACCGGATCCGCAGCTCGCCCTCCCGCAGGGCGGCGCCGCCGACGGTGCAGCGGCGCAGGGCCGACGGCAGCGGGACGATCCGGCGGAACCGCCCCGCGCTGACGACGAGTTCGTCGCCGCGCCGGATCAGGTCCAGGTCATCTCGTACAGCGCCGGGCAGCGGCAGGTGCCAGATGAGGACGCCGTCCTCGGCGAGATGGTCGGTGACGGGCCACTCGACCGTGGAGGGCTCCGCCTTGACGCCGGGGACGACGAGCTCGGCCAGGTCGTCGGCGCCGCGCGGGTCACGGCCGAGATGGGCCACCGGCCTGAGGTCGTACGACTCCTCCCACTCCGCCAGAACCTTGCGCTGCTGGGCGACGGGCCCGGCCAGCCAGCCGTCCCCCGCCGTCTCCGGCAGGACACGGTTCGCCACCAGCAGGTCGGGGCGCAGCCCGCGCAGGGCGAGGCCGAGACCGGCGAAGCGGACGGCGTCGGCGCCGGCCTGGGAGGGTTCGGCGACCAGCCGTACGACGGTGTTCCGGTCGGCGACGACCGCCTCGACGGCTGCCAGTTCGACGTCCCAGCGGGCGGCGGTCTCGTAGAGCCACTCGGCGGGCATGGGCACGCCGGCCAGCCGGCCGAGGAGGGGGCGCAGGGCGCGGGCCGCCTGCCGCTCGGACGGGAGCAGGCGGCGCAGGTAGCGGCGCAGTTCCTCGGGGAGGGCGAGCAGGGCGAGGGCCTGCGGGGTGGGCGGCAGGTCGACCACGAGCAGGTCGTGCGCCTCGGCGAGGGCCGCGTCCCGCAGCGCGCGCAGCAGGGTGAGTTCTTCGGCGCCGGGGAGGGGGGTGACCTCCTCGGGGTCCAGGCGGGAGGCGCCGAGGAGGTCCAGCACGGAGGAGGCACGGTCCTGGAAGGCGGCCAGATCGTCACGGAAACCGGCGGTCGCGTCGGGCCGCCACGCGGTGAGGTTCGCGGCGGCCCGCACCGGCGCGGGGCCCGTCGGGGTGCCGAGTACCGCGCCGAGGGTGTCGGTGCGGTCGGCACTGAGGACGAGGGTGCGGGTGCCCTCGCCGGCGGCGGCGAGGGCGGTGGCGGCGGCAACCGTCGTACGACCGCCGCCGCCCGGACCCGTGATCAGGATGGTGCGCATGGGGGTGAACGGTACCTCCGCGTACCGCCCCGGCGGGGACGGCTACTTCGCCCCCGACTCCACCCTCTTCTTCAGCCCGGCCAGCGCGCGGTCGATGATGACCTTCTCCGCCTTGCGCTTGATCATGCCGAGCATCGGGATCTTGACGTCGACCGTGAGCCGGTACGTCACCTCCGTCGCCCCGGCGCCCGCCGGCTTCAGGAGGTAGGTGCCGTCCAGCGAGCGCAGCATCTGGGACTTCACCAGGGTCCAGGAGACCTCGTACTCGCCGGTCCAGGTGTAGCCGAGGACCTGGTCGTCCTTGATCGCTCCGGCGTCCATGACCAGGCGGACCTGTTCGGCGCGTCCCTGGGCGTCCGTCGCCAGGACCTCCGCCTCCTTCACCTCTCCGGTCCAGTCCGGGTAGCGGGCGAAGTCCGCGATCACCCCCATGACGTCGGCCGGTGCCGCCTCGATCGTGATGCTCGAGCTGGTGTGTTCCGCCATCGCTGTGGCTCCTCCAGATGCGGGCCGGTAAGGCAAGTCCACCGTGCGCAAGCCTGCGCACGTGTGTGCAGCGTGAAGGCTACCGCGCGGTCGACCGGCCGACTTCACCCCCATCTGCGCTCTTTCACCATTCGAGGGCCCAGGGCTTCCCGGACCCCGCGAAGTGCCCCACGTTGACGCACTCGGTCGCCCCGATCCGCATCCGTCGCACCAACGGCTGGTGGATGTGACCGAACAGCGCGTACCGGGGCCGGGTGCGGCGGATCGCGTCGAGCAGCGCACGGCTGCCCCTCTCGAAGCGGCGCGCGACCGTGTCGTAGACCAGCTCGGGCACCTCGGGCGGGATGTGGGTGCACAGCACGTCCACCTCGCCCACCGCCTCGATCTTCGCCGCGTACTCCTCGTCGCTGATCTCGTAGGGGGTGCGCATGGGGGTACGCAGTCCGCCGCCGACGAATCCGAAGACCCGTCCCCCGATTTCGACGCGCTCCCCGTCGAGCACGGTGGTGCCGGGTCCGGCGAACTCCGGCCACAGGGTCGGCATGTCGACATTGCCGTACGTCGCGTACGTCGGTGTCGGGAACGCCGCGAACATCTCGGCGTACTGCTTGCGTACGGCCTGCTCGATGACGTCCGCGCGGCTCTCGCCGACGCCCGCCCACAGCCGGGCCCCGAGCTCGCGGGCCTCCTCGAAGCGGCGAGCGGTGCGCAGCTCGACGATGCGGTCGGCGTTCTCGACGCCGAAGAGGTCGGGGAAGATCCCGCGCGAGTGGTCGGCGTAGTCGAGGAAGAGGACGAGGTCGCCCAGGCAGATCAGGGCGTCGGCGCCCTCGCCGGCACGGGCCAGGTCACGGGCGTTGCCGTGCACGTCACTGACCACATGAACGCGTGTCGTCCGGTTACCGGCTGGTGTGGGTGCCATGGCGATCAAGCGTAAGGGTGTGCGGCATACGTGAACAGTGGCGGCCGGGCAAGGGGTTACTGGCCAGTCAGTTAGTGCGTGGACTACTGTGCGCGAAGGACAACCAATCTGTGTGACGCAGCGAACATCTCGCCGGAACCCCCTGTCGAAGAAGCCATACCGGCGGGTAACGTCCGGGCAGTCCAGTCGTGCTCAGGATTTCAACCACCGAGCCCCAAGGTCCGGAACGGCCCTCTGAGCACCTGCCCGAGCCTTGGACCGCATCGTCGCATCACACAACGTCGTGGCGCCGGCGCCCTATGAGGAGCAGCAGTCTTGCGCGAGTTCAGCCTTCCGGCTTTGTACGAGGTCCCTGCGGACGGCAATCTCACCGACATCGTCCGGAGAAACGCCTCGCAGCATCCGGACGTCGCCGTGATCGCCCGCAAGGTCGGCGGTGCCTGGCAGGACGTGACGGCCACCGTCTTCCTCGCCGAGGTGCACGCCGCCGCCAAGGGGCTCATCGCCTCCGGCGTCCAGCCCGGCGACCGGGTCGGCCTGATGTCCCGCACGCGGTACGAATGGACCCTCCTCGACTTCGCGATCTGGTGCGCGGGCGCGGTCACCGTGCCGGTGTACGAGACCAGCTCGGCCGAGCAGGTCCAGTGGATCCTCAGCGACTCGGGCGCCACCGCCTGCATCGTCGAGCTCGACAACCACACGGCCGCCGTCGAGTCGGTGCGCGACAGCCTGCCGGCCCTCAAGCACGTCTGGCAGATCGAGGCCGGTGGCCTGGAGGAGCTGGGGCGGCTGGGCCAGGACGTCGCCGACGAGACGGTCGAGGAGCGCAGTTCGCAGGCCAAGGCGGACGACCCGGCGACCATCGTCTACACGTCGGGCACGACCGGCCGGCCCAAGGGCTGCGTGCTGACCCACCGCAGCTTCTTCGCCGAGTGCGGGAACATCGTGGAGCGCCTGCGCCCCCTGTTCCGCACCGGTGAGTGCAGCGTCCTGCTGTTCCTGCCGCTCGCGCACGTCTTCGGCCGGCTCGTGCAGGTCGCGCCGATGATGGCGCCGATCAAGCTGGGCCTCGTGCCGGACATCAAGAACCTCACCGACGAGCTGGCGTCCTTCCGGCCGACCTTGATCCTCGGTGTCCCGCGCGTCTTCGAGAAGGTCTACAACTCGGCCCGGGCCAAGGCGCAGGCCGACGGCAAGGGCAAGATCTTCGACAAGGCCGCGGACACCGCGATCGCGTACAGCAAGGCGCTGGACACCCCGTCGGGCCCCTCCCTCGGTCTGAAGATCAAGCACAGGACCTTCGACAAGCTCGTCTACAGCAAGCTGCGCGCGGTGCTCGGCGGCAAGGGCGAGTTCGCGATCTCCGGCGGCGCCCCGCTGGGCGAGCGCCTGGGCCACTTCTTCCGCGGCATCGGCTTCACGGTCCTTGAGGGCTACGGCCTGACCGAGTCCTGTGCGGCGACCGCCTTCAACCCCTGGGACCGCCAGAAGATCGGCACGGTCGGCCAGCCGCTGCCCGGCTCGGTCGTCAGGATCGCGGACGACGGCGAGGTGCTGCTGCACGGCGAGCACCTGTTCAAGGAGTACTGGAACAACCCCGGCGCGACCGCCGAGGCCCTTGCCGACGGCTGGTTCCACACCGGTGACATCGGCACCCTCGACGAGGACGGCTACCTGCGCATCACCGGCCGCAAGAAGGAGATCATCGTCACGGCGGGCGGCAAGAACGTCGCGCCGGCCGTGATCGAGGACCGTATCCGCGCGCACGCGCTGGTCGCGGAGTGCATGGTGGTCGGTGACGGGCGACCGTTCGTGGGCGCGCTGGTCACCGTCGACGACGAGTTCCTGGGCCGCTGGGCCGCCGAGCACGGCAAGCCGGAGGGTTCCACCGCGGCGTCGCTGCGCGAGGACGCGGACCTGCTGGCCGCCATCCAGTCGGCGATCGACGACGGCAACGCCGCGGTGTCGAAGGCGGAATCGGTGCGGAAGTTCCGCATTCTGTCCTCCCAGTTCACGGAGGAGTCGGGCCACCTCACGCCGTCCCTGAAGCTCAAGCGCAATGTGGTGGCGAAGGACTACGCGTCCGAGATCGAGGCCATCTACCAGAAGTAGCGGTACGGCGGTCGGCTCATGGCGCGGTGTCCTCGGCGAGGACCCGCGCCATCGTCCGTTCGGCGAGCGCGGTGATCGTCACGAACGGGTTCACCCCGATCGAGCCGGGCACGAGCGAGCCGTCGGTGACGTACAGCCTCGGATATCCCTTCACCCGGCCGTAGTTGTCGGTCGCCTTCCCCAACACGCAGCCACCGAGCGGGTGGTAGGTGAAGTCGTCGGCGAAGACCTTGTTGGAGGAGCCGAACAGGTCGTAGCGGTAGATCGTCGAGTTCGCCGCGTTGATCCGGTCGAACAGCTTCTTGGCCATGGCGACCGAGACCGCGCTGTGGGCGGCGGTCCAGCCGAGTTTCACACCACCGGTCCCGCTGTCGTACGAGAACGAGGCCCGCGACGGGTTCTTGGTGATCGCCAGATACAGGCTGACCCAGTGTTCGAGTCCCGTCGGCAGCGGGGCGATCTCCGCGAAGACGGGGTTGGCGGTGTTGGCCCAGTCGTCGATGCCCATGACCGGCATGGTCGACTGGTTCGCGCCGACGGTGTCCCACAGGTGGTTGGCGCGGCCGAGCATCACGTTGCCGTTGGTGCCCCAGCCGGCGCCGACGCTCGCGTCCAGGGCGGGCAGCGCGCCCGTCTCCCGGGCACGGACGAGGAGTTCGGTGGTGCCGACGCTGCCGCCGCCGAGGAAGAGGGACGTACAGGCGTACTGCTTGGTCTCGACGACCGTGCCGGTGGTGTCGATGCGGTCGGCGGTGAGCAGCCAGGAGCCGTCGGCCGCCCGGGTGATGGCCCTGACCTTCTCCATGGTGTGGATGGTGACGTTTCCGGTGCCGAGGGCCGCGGCGAGGTACGTCTTGTCGAGGCTGCGCTTGCCGTGGTTGTTGCCGTAGATGACCTCGCCCCCGAGTGCGGACTTGGTGGCCGTGCCGGCCGCCTCGCGCTGCATGTACCCGAAGTCGTAGACGTTGGGTACGAAGGTGGTCTTCAGGCCGGTCTTCTGGGCGTGGGCGCGGGAGACGCGGGTGAAGCGGTACCACTCCGTCGACTCGAACCAGGCGGGGTCGACGGTGTTGACGCCGAGCATGGAGCGGGCGCGCGGGAAGTAGGTGCCGTACATCTCGTCGGAGTCGACGGTGGGGAACTGCTCGGCGAAGTACGCCTTCAGGGGCGTGACCGCCATCCCGCCGTTGACCAGGGAGCCGCCGCCGACGCCCCGGCCGACGTACACGGACATGGCGTCGAAGTGCACCCGGTCCAGGACCCCCGGATAGGCGCCGATGTCCCGGTTGACGACGTCCAGCCACAGGAAGGTGGCCAGCGGTGCCTCGGTGCGGGTGCGGAACCACATGGACCGCTCGTCCGGGGCGCTGGTGGAGCAGAAGACCCTGCCGTCGGCGCCGGGGGTGTTCCAGGCCCGGCCCATCTCGAGGACGAGGGTGCGGATGCCGGCCTGGCCGAGGCGGAGGGCGGCCACGGCACCGCCGTAGCCCGAACCGACCACGATGGCGGGGGCGTTGTCGACGGCGGTGGGCTCGGCGCCCGAGGCCGTCTGAAGACCGATGCGGGTGAGACCGGACGCGGCGGCGGTCTGCAGGGCCACCATGCCCAATATTTGACGTCTCGTCAGCTGACGCTGCATCAGTTTTACTGTCATGCTCGCAGCATCGGCGGATTATTTCCCTCCGCCTAGGCGTCTCGCTACAGCAACGTCTTCAACTTCTCCGCCAGCAGGTCCCAGCGCCACTTCTCCTCGACCCAGGCCCGCCCCCGCTCCCCCATCCGGCGGCGCAGCTCGGCGTCCTGGAGGAGGACGAGGATCCGTTCGGCGGCTTCCTCGGCCGAGCCGCCCCGCACGACCCAGCCGGTCTCGCCGTCGAGCACGGCGTCCGGGGCCCCGCCGGAGTCGCCCGCGACGACGGGCAGCCCGGTCGCGGAGGCCTCCAGGTAGACGATCCCGAGCCCTTCGACGTCGAGTCCGCCCCGCCGGGTCCGGCACGGCATCGCGAACACGTCACCGGCGCCGTAGTGCGCGGGCAGCTCGGCCCAGGGCACGGCGCCGGTGAAGCGGACGGACCCGGCGACCCGGGTTTCGTGCGCGAGTCTGCGCAGCTCCTTCTCGTACGGCCCGCCGCCCACGATCAGCAGCACGGCGTCCGGCTCGGCGGCCAGGATCCGGGGCAGGGCGAGGATCAGCGTGTCCTGGCCCTTGCGCGGCACGAGCCGCGAGACGCACACGATCACCGGCCGCTCACTCAGCCCGAGCCGCGCCCGGACATCGGCACCGCCCGAGCCGGGATGGAAGGTCTTCTCGTCGACCCCGGGCGGCAGCTGCACCATCCGCCCGGCCGCGTCCGGTGTCAGCGCGGCGGCGATCCGCGAGCGCGTGTACTCGCCGAGGTAGGTGATGGTGTCCGTGGACTCCCCGATCCGGCGCAGCAGCTGCCGCGCGGCGGGCAGCTGGGCCCACCCGGCCTCGTGCCCGTGGGTGGTGGCCACCAGCCACTCGGCGCCCGCCTTCCTGAGCGCCGGCGCCATCAGCCCGAGCGGCGCCGCCGCCCCGAACCACACCGAGGTGCACCCGTGCTCGCGCAGCAGTCCGACGGCCCGCCGGGTCGCCGCGGGCGTCGGCAGCAGCATCGTCGTGGAGTCCCGTACGACGGTGAAGGGCTGCTCGGCGTCGAAGGCGGCACTCGCCTCGACGCCCTCCCGGCCGCGCTTCCAGGTGGAGGCGTAGACGACGAGCCGCTCGGGGTCGAGCCGGAGCGCCATGTTGTGCAGGAACGCCTGGATGCCGCCCGGCCGCGGCGGGAAGTCGTTCGTGACGATCAGGGTCTTGTGCATCGCCGCAGACCCTACCGAACCGGCTGCTCACAGCCGTCCGCGGCCACCTGTGTGGCACGCTCACAGGAGGGGACGACATCATGTTCCCCTCGACGCGGGAATTCGAACGAGCAGGGGATCACGTGGAGACGACGGGCAGTAGGCGGTCTCTGACGTGGCTGCTGGTGACCTGGGGTCTGACCAGGCTGTTGCTGCTGCTCTTCGTCTTCAAGGTGTACGTCTTCCCGGGACCGGACGTCACCAGTGACGTCTCCGTCATCTACCAGGGCTGGTTCGAGGTGCTGCGCACCGGAACGTTCCCGCTGGACGACGTCACCTGGCAGTACCCGCCCGCCGCGGCCCTCGCGATCCTCTCCCCCGGCCTGCTGCCCTTCCTCGACTACGCCTCCGCCTTCTTCGTCCTCGCCTTCCTCGCCGACCTGGCCGCCCTGTCCCTGCTGCTCTGCGCGGGCCTGCGCCCGGCCCGACGGCTGCGTGGCGCCTGGGTGTGGGTGATCGGCGTGCCGCTGCTCGGCCCCACCGTCTACGCCCGCTACGACGTGATGGTCACCGCCGTCGCGGTCGCCGCACTGCTCGCCGGCGCCCGTCATCCCCGGCTGATGGGCGCCCTCGTGGGCTTCGCGGCGATGCTGAAGGTGTGGCCGGCCCTGCTGCTTCTGGGTGTCCGCGCGCGCCGCGCCTGGGCGTCGGCGGTGGCGACCGTCGCCCTGCTGGCCGCGCTGTTCGCCGTCACGATGCCCGGCGCGTTCGCCTTCCTGACCTTCCAGCGCGACCGGGGCACCGAGGTGGAGTCGCTGGGCGCCCTGGTCTTCCACGTGGCCCGGCACTACGGCTGGGACGGCCAGGTGCTGCTCAACTACGGCTCGGTCGAGTTCCTCGGCCCGTGGGTGAACGTGGTGAGCACGGCCGCCCTGGCCCTGACCGGCATGACCTTCGGCTGGCTGCTGCTGTGGCGGCTGGTGGCGACCCGGTTCGAGGCGCACACGGCGGCCGACGCGGCGTTCGTGGCGGTGCTGATGTTCACCGTGACCAGCAGGGTCATCAGCCCGCAGTACATGGTGTGGCTGGTCGGTGTCGCCGCCGTCTGCCTGTGCTTCCGCGCCGGCCGGATGGGTCTGCCGGCCGGCCTGGTGCTGGTGGCCTGCTTCGTGACGGTCCTGGAGTTCCCGCTCTGGTTCGGGGACGTCGTGACGAGCACCTCGCTCGGCATCACCCTCCTGGCCGTCCGCAACGGCCTGCTGGTGCTGGCCGCCGTCGTCGCCGCCCGGCAACTGTGGCGCGCGACGGTACCGAAGCCCGCCCCCGCCGAGGTGCCCGATCAGACCGCCCGCACCAAGGAGACGTCGGCCTCCTCCTGACGCGGGCCTCTCCGGAACAGCACCAGCACCACCCCGCACTGCACCGCCATGGCCAGCGCCAGCGCCAGGCACACCCCCGGCAGACCGAGGCCCGTCAGCCCGTACGCCAGCGGCAGCTGGACCGCCGTGCCGAGCACGGTCACCCGTAGCAGCGCCGGTGCGTGCCCGCTCCCCTCGAAGACCCCGCCGACCGCGATGAAGCAGGCCATCAGCAGCAGGTAGGGCCCGACGCAGCGCAGGAACAGCGTGCCGTCGTCGGCGACCGCGGAACCGGCGCCGAAGGCGGCCATGACCCAGGGGGCCGTGACGAACAGCAGGAGGGCCGCCGCGAGCCCCACCGCCCCGGACACGAGCACCGCCTGCCGCCCGATCTCCCGCCGCGCGTCCTGCCCGGCGCCGCGGGTGTGCGCGGTGTGGATGGAGGCGGCCTGCCGGACGGCGTAGAAGGCCATGGTGGCGACGTACATGACCTTGTAGGCGATCGAGTAGGCGGCGACCGCCGTCACCCCGAGCCGCGCCACGATCGCGACCAGCGCGAGCGCCCCGGCCTGCCGCACGGTGAAGTCGGCGGACATCGGCAGCCCGGTCCGCAGCGTCCGCCGCAACGCGGCCCGAGTGCCCTCCGCGGGCCGCGCCCTCGCGCACTGCCCAAGCAGTGTGTTCCGGCGCAGGACGAGCAGCCCCACCGCGAGGGTCACGCACCGGCACAGCACGGTGCAGGCGGCGGCGCCCCGGACGCCGTAGAGGTGGATGAAGAACGGGTCCCCGACCAGGATCAGCCCGTTGACCAAGAGGGCGAGCCGCATCGGCGTCCGGGTGTCGCCGGCGCCCTTGAGGATGCCGTCGACGAGGTTCTGGGCGAAGAAGACGGCGATGCCCGGCATCGAGATCGCGAAGTAGGACACCGCGAGGGACACGGCGGCGCCCTCGCCCAGCACCAGCCGGGCGAGCGGCTCCCGCGCCAGCAGCCCGCCCGCCACGACCACCGGCGTGACCAGCGCGCACAGCGCCCAGCCGCCACGCACCGCCGCCCGCACCGCGCCCGGATCCCGCGCGCCCCTGGCGTGCGCGACCAGCACGGTCGTACCGGAGCCGAAGACCAGGGCGACGCCGAGCAGCACGTTCTCGGTGTTGGTCGCCACGGCGACGGCGGCGACGGCCGGGCCGCCGAGCCGGGAGACCCAGAGGGTGTTGACGATTCCGGTGGCGACGGAGGCCAGGAGCGCGAAGTAGACGGGGTGGGCGAGCACCATGAGCTGCTTGCGGTGGGCGTCCACCATGACCTCCCTCGATTCGAGCTACCTCTAAACGAGGTAGCTCGATAAGAGGTAGCATGCCGGTACGACACCCGCAAGGAGGAAGCAGTGCTGGAGCTGTCGATCCTGGGCTTCCTGGCCGAACAACCGCTGCACGGCTACGAGTTGAAGGAGCGCATCAAAGCCCTCAGCGGCCATGTCCGTCCGGTCAGCGACGGCGCCCTCTACCCCGCGATCACCCGCCTGGTCACCGCGGGAAAACTCGACCAGCACACCGAGCCCGGCACCAGCGCGGCCCCGCGCCGGATGCTCTCCCTCACCGGCGCCGGCCGCGAGGATCTGCTGGAGCGGCTGCGCCACCCCAGGCAGGCCGAGATCACGGACCAGGTGCGCTTCAACACACTCCTGGCGTTCCTGAGGCACCTGCCCGACCGCCGGGAGCAGGCCGCGGTGTTGCGCCGCCGTCTGGAGTTCCTGGAGACGCCCGCGAGCTTCTTCTACGCGGACGGGAAGCCGGTGCGGGCGGAGGACACCGGCGACCTGTTCCGGGAGGGCATGCTGCGGGTGGCGCGTGCGACCGGCCGGGCCGAGCGGGCCTGGCTCAAGGAGGCCGTCGCACGGCTCGATCAGCCCAGCTGATCCCGCAGGTACTGCCGCCACTGCTCGGTGAACCGCCCCGGTGTCGTGTCGAGGACTTCCCTCATCGCGTCCTCGACCGCCCCCGCCCGCTTCTCGTGCCCGCCCACAGCCTTGTAGAACTCCTTCAGCCGCGCCTCGCCCCAGCGCTCGGCGATCATCCGGCAGGCCATCCAGCCGCCCTCGTAGGCCCGCGCGAGCCCGGCCGCGTCGCCGCTGAAGCCGAAGTCCCGGTCGGTGGGCAGCGCGGCCGGCAGCCTGCCCTCGGTCACGGCGTCCCACAGCTCGGGCGCGGCCTGGACCGGCGTACGCCCGCTGCCGCGGTAGCCGACCCAGTCGGCGTATCCCTCGGACAGCCACAGGGGCGTCGCGGGGGTGGTGTCGGCGCGGGTGGCGACGTGGGTCGTCTCGTGGGTGAGCACGACCTGCTTGCCGACGGCACCGAGGACGCCGTACGCGTCGGGATTGACGATGATCCGGTCCGCGGGCGCCTGTGCGGGAGCGCCCGTCTCGCCGGTGGTGACCGCGGCGATCCCGCGGTAGGAGGAGGCGGGTGAGCCGAGCAGCCCCGCCATGCCCTGCAGCGACCTCGGCACGAGCACGACGACGTGCCGCGACCAGCCGGTGCCCCAGGCGTCCGACACGGCCGGCACCGCGCGGTCCGCCAGGTCCGCGTAGTGGTGCAGTTGCTCGCCGGACTGCCCGACCCCGAGGACCAGGCTGCGCTTCCCCCGTACGGCCAGGACCTCGCCCTGGTCCCACAGCTGCTGGGCGGACTTCTTCGCGGGCTGCTCGGCGTCCACGTACCACTGCCCGCCCGCGTCCAGGCTCAGGGTGAGGGTGCGGCCGACCGTGACGGGGGCCCGGTCGTAGCCCTGGACGCGGTAGCGCAGCTCGGCGTCCGCGGTGGCGGAACTGCCGGTGCGGTGCAGGGCGGTGACGCGGTAGGACCAGTCCGCGAGGGGGACCGCGGTGAGGTTCGTGAACCAGCTCAGCGCGCCCGTCCTGACGAACGCCGCCTTGTCGCGGTCCAGTACGGCGGTCGCCCGCCGGTCCAGGATCCGCTGCACCTCGGCCTGCGCACGGTCGGTGGCCGGTTTCCCCCCGCATCCCACGAGGCCGACGAGCAACAGCAGACACAGCGCCACGACTTCGCGTCCCGACGCCCGCCCTCGACCAGCCACGTTCCCGATCGTACGGTGAGCGGCGGGTGCGTGGTCAGACCCTGGTGACGGTCGCGCCCGGAATCATGCCCACCGGGTCGTAGCGCACGGGCGCCCCCGGGTAGGGCGCGTGAATCACCTGGCCGTTGCCCATGTACATCGCCACATGGCTGGCATCCGACCGGTAGGTGACCAGGTCGCCGGGCTGGGCCTGGGAGAGCGGGACCTGACGGCCCGCGTAGCGCTGGCCCTGGGAGGTGCGCGGCAGGGAGACACCGGCCTGGGCGTACGACCACTGCATCAGGCCCGAACAGTCGAAGCCTGAGGGGCCGTTGGCGCCCCACACGTACGGCTTGCCGAGCGCGGAGCGGGCCGCGGCGATCGCGGCGGCCGCGCGGCCGGACGGCGGGACGACGCCTCCGAGGTCGGGCATGTCGGAGCGGCCGGAGCGGGAGGACCGGTCGTAGGCGTCGCGTTCGCCGAACGGCAGGGCGTTGACGAGCGTGCGCGCCTTGGCGAGCTTCTTCTCGATGGCCCGCTTGTGGGAGGCGACGGCCTTGCGGCTCTTCTCCAGTTCGCCGAGCTTGCTCGCCGCTTCCGAGCGCTCCTGGGCGAGGACACGCAGGGCCTCCTGGAGGTCCTTGAACTCGCCCGCCTGGTGCGTGGTGATCCGGTCGAGGACGGAGGCCTTGTCGAGGTAGTCGTCCGGGTCGTCGGAGAACAGCAGCGCGAGGGACGGATCGAGGCCGCCGGAGCGGTACTGGGCGCCGGCGAGTGAACCCAGCGCCTCCCGCATGCGGTTGATGCGCTCCTGCTGCCGGGCGATGCCGTCCTGTGCGGTGCCGACCTCCTCACGGAGGTCGTCGGCGCGCTCGTCGGCCTTGTTGTAGGCCTCGGTCGCCCGCTCCGCCTCCTCGTAGAGGCGGTCCACCTCCGCCCAGGTGTCGTCGTGCGGCGCGGCGACGGCCGACATGGCCGGCAGGACGCCGATGGCCGCGGCTACGGCTGACATGACACAGAGCGCTGCACTGGCGCCCCGGTCGAACCCGGACGGTGCATGGCGGCGATGGGACCCCACGGGAAGCCGCACTCCTTTCCGCTGGCGGACAGGGAAACGCGGCAGACAGTAGCCCCGGGGAGGGTGCCTCACCAACGACCTTCGTGGGCACACAAAGTGACGCCCCGCCTCAGACGCAGGTCATGGGCGGGGCGTGGGGTCAGTTCATGTCGCCGTGATTCGTCCGAACGGGCGGCGTGGTGTCCCGATCTTGATGGTGATCGGACCCGTCTCGAAGCTGATCAGATCCGGACGCCGAACTGGAACGGCATGTTGTTGATCGACTCGTAGCGGACGACAGTGCCGGTGCGCGGGGCGTGCAGCACCTGGCCGTTGCCGGCGTACAGGGCGACGTGGTGCAGGTCGCCGTAGAAGATGACGAGGTCGCCGACCTTGAGGTCGGACTGCGAGTAGATCCTGGTGCCGGCGTTGGCCTGGGCCTGTGAGGTGCGCGGGATGCCGACGCCGGCCTGGGCGTAGGCCCAGGAGGTCAGGCCCGAGCAGTCGTAGGAGGCGGTGCCGGTGGCGCCGTAGACGTACGGCTTGCCGATCTGGGTCTGGGCGGCCTGGAAGGCGGCCATGGCCCGGCCGGAGGCGGCGGTGGTGTTGCCGAGGTCGACGCGGTCGCCGGCGGAGCGGCTGGCGCGGGCGTCCTCCGCCGCGAGGGCGGCCTTCTCGGCGGCCGTCAGGGTGTTGAGAAGCTTCTGCGCCGCGGCGAGCTTGGACTGGACTTCCTTCTTCTTCTTGCCCAGTTCGGTGCGGGTGCTCGCGAGGTCCTTGAGCTTCTCGGAGGCCTCGGAGCGGTCCTGGGCGAGCTCGCGCTGCTTCTCCTGGATCTTCTTCAGCGCCTCGACCTGCTGACCGCTCAGCTGGTCCATGGTGGACGCCTTGTCCAGGTAGTCGTCCGGGTTCGAGGAGAGGAACAGCTGGAGCGAGGAGTCGATCGAGCCCGTGCGGTACTGGGCCGCGGCCGCCAGGCCGATGGAGTCGCGCAGCCCGTTGAGCTCTTCCTGGCCACGGGCGACGTTGTCCTGGATGGTGGAGATCTCCTTCTGGAGCTTCTCCTGCTTCTCCGTGGCCCCGTTGAGCTTCTCGGTGGCCTGCTCGGCCTCTTCGTAGAGCTTGTCGACCTTGGCCTTGACCTCGTCCTTGCTGGGCTTCTCGCTCGGCGCGGCATTCGCGGCCTGCGAGCTGAGGGCTACGGCAGCAGCGGCCGCGGTGGTCAGCACGGTCACACGTGCACGGCTCGGCTGCTTGGGTCGACGGTGGGACGCCACGGAGGTGAACTCCTTCTTTTGAGTGATCACCCGCTCGGAGGTTCGAGCCCAGACCCTAGTGACCTTCCTGTGATCAGTTCAAATCCTCACGAGGAAAATCTCGTCACACCCGGCATTCTTTACACTCAAGTCACATGAAGTGATGTTCGCTTGACGCTACGTGGCGTGACGGGCTTCGTCAATTCGGGCATTGCGCCCGTAGGTTGACCTTCAGGACAATCGCTTCAGAAGCATCGCGGAAGCGATCGGACGCGCCCCCGCCCGGGCCACCCCGTCGGCGACCTCACGGTCGGTCGAGGCGACGATGAGCGGACGCCCCGGCGGCTCGGCACGCACCAGCTGACGGATCAACTCGTCCGCGGTGATGCCCGGCTTGGAGAACAGCACCCGCACCCCGCGCGGCGGCGCCAGCAGCACCGGCGCGGCCAGTTCGGCCCCGTCGAAGACACACGTCACCTCGGCGCCGGTCTGCGCGGCGAGCTGCGAGAGCTGACCGAGGAGCCTCAACCGCTGCTTCTCCAGGGGCATTTGGGGATAGCCGGTCTTGGTGACGTTGTAGCCGTCGACCACCAGATGAGCCTGCGGCAGGGCGAGGAGCTGGTCGAGGATCGCCGGGTCGTTCTCGGACAACGCCCGCGCGGCGATGTCCTTCGGTGTCATTCGTCCCGGTTCGACCGCGTCCACGGTCTCGGCCGGCCGGACGGAGACCGGCGGCAGCGCGAGCTCGCGCCGCAGCCCCTGGGTCGCGTCGAGAAGGGTGTCCAGCAGCAGCCGTACCCGCATGTCCTCGACGCTGCGGCCCTCGCGGGCCGCCTTGCGGGTGGCCTCCAGGGCCGCCTCCGCCTCGCCGAGCCGTGCCTTGAGCCGCCGGGACTCGCTCTCGGCGGCGGACAGCTGGGAGTGCCCCTCCGTGCGTACGGTCTCCATCTCGGCGTTCAGTTTGCGCAGGGCCGCCTCGCCGCGCTTGACGTCGCTGAGGGCGGCGCGCAGCTTGCGATGCAGCGATTCCGCTTCCTTCTTCGCCGCATCCAGCTCGGTGCGCAGCCGCTCCGTCTCGCTCCGGGTGTGCTCACGAGCCCGGTCGAGCTCCTCGCGCAGCCGCTCCAGCTCGGCCCGGCTCTCCTCGTCAGCGCGCTCGGCGTCGGCCCGCTGGGCCTCCTCACCGGCCGCGGTCACGAGCTTCACCCAGTCGGTGGGCCGCAGAACGTAGGCCGCGGCCGCCACGTCGAGCGGGTCCGCGGCCGGGGGCGGGGAGCCGGAGTCGAGGGCGCCGGACAGCTCCGGCTGCGCCTCTCTGAACTTCTCCCCGATGCGCTGCCGGAACAGGGGATCGGTCTCCAGGGCGGTCGCCATGGCGTTGCCGGCGAACTTGGCCCGCCGGTTCGGCGCGAACCTGGCGTACTGTCGCAACTGCGGGGGCAGTTCACCGACGGTCAGCCCGCCGAAGCCGTCCGAGACGATCTGTACGACCCTGCGGCGCACGCCGTCGGGCAGGGGCCGGTCGAGCACCTCAGCGGCGCCGTCGCCCGGCCCCCCGCCTGCGGTCTCCACCATCCTCACCCCATCGCCTGTGCGGGGCCCGCTCCCTCAGGAGCCGGCGCCCGGCCTGTCCACGAGTTCCACCTGATCCACGGCGTTGCACCAGCGGCAGCGCACCGACTCGATGGTCTCACTGACCACCTCGCGCTCCTCGACCTTCGGCTCACCGGCCAGGTCGAGGTGGACGTACTCGACCACCTTCGACGAGCGGGTCACGTCGAAGCGTGTGAGGTTGCCGCAGAGGGTGCAGCGCCACCGCGTCGAGGCAGTCGGCAGGGGAACCGTCATCGTGGCTGTTCGCCTTCCTTCTTGTTCCTTCTAGTGTCCGTGACGCGCCGGGCACCCCGGTGCGTGTGGCTCGTTACCCTACGGCCTGGCGGGTACTTGCCGCTCCGCCGTCCAGGGCGGCGAGGCGGTCTGTGTCGTTCGGCCCCCTTACGTCATGCTCTGTGTTCATGATCAGCAACTGGAGCGGGACGGTCGGCAGAGCGGTCGGGGCGGTCCGGTGGCCGTCGGCACCGGTGACGTACGGGCTGATCGCCGGGTGTGGTCTGCTCTTCCTGGTCGGCCCGGCATCGGGGTTCAATCCGGCCTACGGCTCGGGCGACGCGCTGCTCGCCGCGCAGCGCACCTACTTCCACCGCTGGGGCGTCGTCCCCGCCGAACTGTTCGAGGGGTCGGGGCGGGCCGCGCTCACCCCCGCCACGGCCCTCTTCGTGCACGGCAGCTGGGTCCACCTGCTGGGCAACATGCTCTTCCTCTACGTCTTCGGCGTACTGACCGAGGAACGGATGGGCCGTGTCCAGTTCACCCTCTTCTACCTGGGCTGCGGCTACCTCGCCCTGCTGGGCTACGCGGCCGCGAACGCGAACTCCGAGCAGTCCCTGGTCGGCGCGTCCGGGGCGATCTCGGCGGTCCTCGGCGCGTTCCTGTACCTGTTCCCCGGAGCCCGCGTCACCAGTCTCCTGCCGTTCCTGTTCTTCCTGCCCCTGCGCTTCCCCGCCTGGGTCGTCCTCCCCTTCTGGGCGACCCTCCAGTGGCTGGCCGCGGGCCGGGCCGGCCAGGGTCCCGGCGTGGCCTACCTGGCCCACCTGGTGGGCTTCGGCCTGGGGCTCGCCTTCGCGTGGGTGCGATTCGGGCGTGGGACTAGAGTGAAGCCCGCCCCAGCTCCGGCCCCCGAGGGAGAGAACCAGCCGTGATCACCGCGATCGTCCTGATCAAGACCAGCGTGGACCGGATCCCCGAGATCGCGGAGTCGATCGCGGCGCTGGAGAACGTCAGCGAGGTCTTCTCCGTGACCGGCACGTACGACCTGATCGCCATGGTCCGGGTGAAGCGGCACGAGGACCTGGCGGAGGTCATCCCCGGCCGGATCAGCAAGATCCCCGGCGTGGAGGGAACGGACACGCACGTGGCGTTCCGGACGTACTCCCAGCACGACCTGGAGGCGGCGTTCGCGATCGGTCTGGACTCCTGACCGATCGAACACCGCCTCCGTCGCGGACCGCCGGCGAGCTCAGACCGCCGGCACGCAGCGCCCGTCCTCGGTGCGGTAGTTCCACTTCGCACCGTCCCGGACGAGTTCCTTCACCGCGCTCACGAACCGCTCCACGTGCTCGTCGGGCGTGCCGGCGCCGAAGCTCACCCGGATCGCGTTGAGGGACTTCTCGCCGGGCGCGGCCTCGGGGGCACCGCACTCGCCCTGCGTCTGGGGGTCGCTGCCGAGCAGGGTGCGGACCAGCGGGTGGGCGCAGAAGAGGCCGTCGCGGACGCCGATGCCGTACTCGGCGGAGAGCGCGGCGGCGAAGTGGGAACTGTTCCAGCCCTCGACGACGAAGGAGATCACGCCGACCCGCGGGGCGTCGTCGCCGAACAGGGACAGGACCCTGACCTCGGGCACCTCGGCGAGGCCCGCGCGGACCGTGTCGATCAGGTACTGCTCCCGCGCGACCAGCGTGTCGAAGCCGGCCTCGGTGAGGGCCTTGCAGGCGGAGGCGATGGAGTAGGCCCCGATGACGTTCGGGGAACCGGCCTCGTGGCGGGCGGCGCTCTCGTGCCACTCCACGTCCACTCCCCCGTCCGAGCGCCGCGTGACCTTGCGGCTGGCGCCGCCGCCCGCGAGGTACGGCTCCGCCGCGCGCAGCCATTCGGCCCGGCCGGCCAGCACGCCGGTGCCGAAGGGCGCGTACAGCTTGTGCCCGGAGAAGGCGACCCAGTCGACGTCGAGGTCCCGCAGCGACACCGGGTGGTGCGGGGCCAGCTGGGCGGCGTCCAGGACGATCCGGGCGCCGTGCGCGTGCGCGGCGGCGGCCAGCTCCCGTACGGGCCACAGCTCGCCGGTGACGTTGGAGGCGCCGGTCACGCAGACCAGGGCCGGGCCCTGCGGGTCACGGTCGGCGAGGGCGCGCTCCAGGGTCGCCACCGCCTGCCGCGGGGTGCGCGGGGCGTCGAGGTAGCTGACGCGGGCGTCCTGCCAGGGCAGCAGCGAGGCGTGGTGCTCGGTCTCGAAGACGAAGACCTGGCAGTCGGCCGGGAGCGCGGCGGCCAGGAGGTTCAGGGAGTCGGTGGTGGACCGGGTGAAGACCACCTGGTCCTCGGCCCGGCTGTCGAGGAACTCGGCGACCGTCTTGCGGGCGTTCTCGAAGAGGTCGGTGGACAGCTGGGAGAGGTAGCCGGCGCCGCGGTGCACGCTGCCGTAGTAGGGCGCGTACGCCGCCACGTCGTCCCAGACCCGCTGCAGGGCCGGCGCGCTGGCCGCGTAGTCGAGCGCGGCGTAGGTGACCTCGCCGCCGGTGACGAGCGGGACGGTGACATCCCGGCCGAGAACGGGCAGCGGGGCACAGACGGACCGGGCGGCGGCGACGGTGGAGACAGACATGGCGAACTCCCGTGAGAGGCAGGCGACATCACCACGCGAGCGGACACGGCTCAAGCGCGGGTGAAGGTGAAAAAAGGGGGATGCGGAGGCGGGGCTCTGCGGCCCTATCGCATTCGCTTGCTCACGGAAGGCTCCCTCGAATGACCAGGACCCCTGGTACTGCGCTCGATTCAGGAGCGACGAGGGGTCCGCGCTTGCCGTAGACCTCGCTGCCTACGACCTGGTCTTCACCCGGGGCACCCCGCCACGGACGGAGGGTTGCCGGACAGTCGGCCGGGGCCTCATGACTGTCACTCATGACCTGGTTCAGAAACCTACGCGAAGCGATCGTGGTCCCGCAACCCGGGTCCGGATTGCGGGACATCACCACGTCATCGCCCCAGGGGGCGCTACGCGTTGCTGGCCGCCACCCAGCGCTCCAGCGTCCGCTTGGCCACGCCGGAGTCGATCGCCTGGGCCGCCTTGTCCATCCCGGCACGGATCTGCACGGTCAGCGGCGCTCCGGTCGGCTCCAGGGCCACCAGCGCCGCCGCCGAGTTCAGCAGTACGGCGTCCCGCACCGGGCCCGGCTCACCGTCCAGCAGCCGCCGGGCGACCTCCGCGTTGTACGAGGAGTCCGCGCCCCGCAGCGCCGCCACCGGCACCAGTTCGAGGCCGACGTCCCGCGGGTCGAAGGCCTCCTCGGTGACCTTGCCGTCGCGGACGACCCACACCCGGGAGGTGGCCGTGGTCGTCAGCTCGTCGAGGCCGTCGTCGCCGCGGAACACCAGCGCGGAGGAGCCCCGTTCGGCCAGTACGCCGGCGATGAGCCCGGCCATCCGGGTGTCGAAGCAGCCGACCGCCGAGGCGGAGACCCGGGCG
Source organism: Streptomyces sp. Q2 (assembly GCF_056820935.1). Classification (NCBI taxonomy): domain Bacteria; kingdom Bacillati; phylum Actinomycetota; class Actinomycetes; order Kitasatosporales; family Streptomycetaceae; genus Streptomyces; species Streptomyces sp. Q2. The sequence continues at coordinate 59,935 of NZ_JBXEJE010000041.1, forward strand.
GGGTTGGTCAGCGGACCGAGCAGGTTGAACGAGGTCGGAATGCCCAGGTCCCGCCGGACCGCGCCGACGAACCGCATCGAGGGATGGAACTTGGCCGCGAAGCAGAAGGTGATCCCGGCCTCCTCCACCACGCGTGCCACGCCCTCGGGCGACAGGTCCAGGTTGATGCCGAGCTTCTCCAGCACGTCGGACGACCCGCTCGCCGAGGACGACGCCCGGTTGCCGTGCTTGACGACCTTCGCGCCGGTGCCCGCGATGACGATGGCGGACATCGTCGAGATGTTGACCGTCTTGGCCCGGTCGCCGCCCGTGCCGACGATGTCGACGGCCGGGCCCGGGATGTGCAGCGGCTGGGCGTGCGCGTACATCGCCTCGACGAGACCGTTGATCTCCTCGACCGTCTCTCCCTTGGCCCGCAGCGCCACCATGAAGCCCGCGATCTGGGCGTCCGTGGCCTCGCCGCTCATGAAGCGGTCCATCGCCCACGCCGTGTCACCGGCGCTCAGGTCCCGCCCGCCGAGCAGTGCGCTCAGTACCTCGGGCCAGGAACGGTCCGCCGCGGTGTCGCCTCCAGCGGGGGTCACAGCGCTCATAAGCCGCTCCTGGATCAGTCCCGTACAGCGGGACGCGAGTCTCAACGGGTCCCACCCTATCCAGCCGGGGGCACGGCAAAGGGCCCCGTCCGGTCTTCGGACGGGGCCCTTCCCGCGCGTGGCGAGCGCAGCGATCAGTGGTGGCCGTGGCCGCTCGTGATCTCCTTGTACTCCTCGACGGTCGGCTTGGGGATCTGGGCCTCTTCGCCGTAGTACGCCTCGCTCAGCTTGGCGCGCAGCTTCTCGGAGCCCTTCACCTTGCGCTCGACGCCGTTCTCGTCGACCGTCCGGCCGATCTGCGCCGGCACGTACTGCTCGTGCGCCGTGAGCGTGTGCAGCTGCTCCTGGCTGAGCGGCTCGTGCACCTCGATGAACTCACCGTGCGGCAGGCGCTTGATGATGCCCGACTCGCGGCCGTGCAGCACCTTGTCCTTGTCGCGGCGCTGGAGGCCGAGGCAGATCCGCTTGGTGATGACGAACGCGATGACCGGGGCGACGAAGAACGCGACCCGGACGAACCAGGTGATGGCGTTGATCGACAGGTGGAAGTGGGTGGCCCAGAGGTCGTTTCCACCGCCGATCAGCAGCACCATGTACCAGGTGATCCACGCGACGCCGAAGGCCGTGCGCGTCGGCACGTTGCGCGGGCGGTCCAGGATGTGGTGCTCGCGCTTGTCGCCGGTGACCCAGGACTCGATGAACGGGTAGACCGCGATCGCGACCAGGACCAGCGGGAAGATCACCAGCGGGATGAACACGCCCAGGACGAGCGTGTGGCCCCAGAAGTTGATCTCCCAGCCCGGCATCACACGGATCAGGCCTTCGGAGAAGCCCATGTACCAGTCGGGCTGGGCGCCCGTGGACACCTGGTCCGGCCGGTAGGGGCCCATGGCCCAGATCGGGTTGATCGAGGCGATCGCCGCGATGGCCGCGATGACACCGAAGACCAGGAAGAAGAAGCCTCCGGCCTTGGCCATGTACACCGGGAGCAGCGGCATGCCGACGACGTTCTTGTTGCTCTTTCCGGGGCCCGCGAACTGCGTGTGCTTGTGGTAGAAGACCAGGATCAGGTGGCCGACGACCAGACCGAGCATGATGCCCGGCAGCAGCAGGACGTGGATCGAGTAGAAGCGGGCCACGAAGTCGCCGCCCGGGAACTCGCCGCCGAAGAGGAAGAACGACAGGTACGTGCCGACGATCGGCACGGACAGGACCGCGCCCTCCATGAAGCGGACACCGGTGCCGGAGAGCAGGTCGTCCGGGAGCGAGTAGCCGGTGAACCCGGTGAACATGCCCAGGACGAACAGCAGGAAGCCGAACAGCCAGTTGACCTCACGCGGCTTGCGGAACGCACCCGTGAAGAACACGCGCATCATGTGCACGAACATGCCGGCGAGGAAGATCAGCGCCGCCCAGTGGTGGATCTGCCGGATCAGCAGACCACCGCGCACATCGAAGGAGATGTGCATGGTCGAGTTGAACGCCTCGGACATCAGCTGGCCCTGCAGCGGGACGTAGCTGCCGTGGTACTCCACCTCGTTCATCGACGGGTGGAAGAACAGCGTCAGGTACACACCCGTGAGGATGATGATGATGAAGCTGTAGAGGCAGACCTCGCCCAGCATGAACGACCAGTGGTCGGGGAAGATCTTGCGCATGTTGGCCTTGGCCAGGGAGTAGATCCCCAGGCGGCCGTCGGCCCAGTCGGCGACCCGCTCACCGGCGGGTGCCTTCTCGCGCGAGCGCGAGTCAGTGGTGGTCTTCTCAGTGCTCATCCGCGCTCCCAGAATGCAGGACCGACGGGCTCTTCGAAGTCGCCGAGCGCCTCGAGGTAGCCCTCGTCGTTCACACCGATGCGCAGCTGCGGCAGGGCGTGACCGGCGGGGCCGAAGATCACCCGGGCACCGTCGGAGAGGTCGAAGGTGGACTGGTGGCAGGGGCACAGCACGTGGTGCGTCTGCTGCTCGTACAGGGAGATCGGGCAACCGACGTGGGTGCAGATCTTCGAGTACGCCACGATGCCCTCGTGCGACCACTCGAGCTCGCGCTTGTCCTTGATGTTGTCCGGCTGGATCCGGACGATCATCAGGGCGGCCTTGGCGATCTCGGTCTGGAACTCCTCGTCGTGCTCCTCCAGGCCCTCGGGCTTGGCGAAGGTCAGCGAGCCGACCGCGACGTCGGAGGCGCGCAGCGGCTCGTTGGTGTTCATGTTGACGAGCAGCTTGCCCTTGGACCACAGGGTGTGGCGCAGCTTGGTGCCGGGCAGCGGACCGAGGTCGCGCAGCAGCATCACGCCGGAGAGCGGGAACAGGGCCAGCGCGCCGAACATCGTGTTGCGGATCAGCTTGCGACGGCCGAGCGCGGACTCCTTGGCGCCCTGCTTGAAGTCGGCCATGACCTTGGCCTTGACTTCGGGCGCCGCCTCGATCGGGTGACGCTCGTCGGTGATCTCCTCGTCGGACATCAGGGTGCGGGCCCAGTGGACCGCGCCCGCGCCGATCAGGAACAGCGCCGCACCCAGGGTCAGGCCCAGCGCGAAGTTCAGCGCGTTGATGTGCCCGATCGGGAAGACGTAGATCGCCTTGTCGTGCGGGATGGTCACATACGAGGCGATGAAGCCGACGGTGGCCAGCATGGACAGCACGAACAGCATCGCGACCGTGCGCTCGGACCGCCTGGCGGCCCGCTCGTCGATGTCCTGGATGCGGTGCTCGTGGGGCGGCAGTCCGGGGTCGGCGAACGGGTTCTTCTCGTCCGCGACGCCTACCGCGCCGTGCGCGTGGTCCTGCTCAGCGGGCAGGTTCTCTTCTGGAATGTCTTGGCTACTCATGACTTCTTGGCCTTTGCGGTCCGAGCGGCGACCCAGACGGCGACCGCGATCAGCGAGCCGAGTCCGAAGATCCAGCCGAACAGGCCCTCGCTGACCGGACCGAGTCCGCCCAGTTCGAGGCCGCCGGGGCTCTCGGTGTCCTCGCCGTTGACCGCGTCGAGGTACGCGATGATGTCCTTCTTGTTCTGCGCCGACAGTGTGGTGTCGGGGAAGGAGGGCATGTTCTGCGGGCCGGTCTGCATGGCCTCGTAGATGTGCTTCGGGCTGACGCCCTCGAGGTCGGGCGCGAACTTGCCGTGCGTCAGGGCGCCGCCCTTGCCGGTGAAGTTGTGGCACTGGGCACAGTTGGTGCGGAAGAGCTCGCCGCCCTTGGCGATGTCGGCACCCTCGGGGCCGTACTGCGCCTCGGTCGGGACGTTCGGACCGGCGCCCAGCGAGGAGATGTACGCCGCGAGCTGGTCGATCTCGGCCTGCGTGTAGACGACCTTCTTCTTCGGGACCTGTGCGCCCGGCTGCTGCGCCGGCATACGGCCGGTGCCGACCTGGAAGTCGACGGCCGCGGCGCCCACGCCCACGAGGCTCGGACCGTCAGTGGTGCCCTGACCACCGGTGCCGTGGCAGCTGGCGCAGCCCACGGCGAAGAGCTTCTTGCCCTCGTCGATGGCGAGAGACTGGGCGGTTTCGTCTGCCTGCGCCTTGCTCGTGGGTGCGAACAGGACGTACAGCCCCCCGGTGCATGCCAGCGCGAGGAGTAGGACGACGACCGCCGCCAAGGGATGGCGTCGTCGTGCGGAGAGCTTTTTCACGGATTACTCCGGTGTCAGGATCTTCTGCGTCGATGCTTCTGGAAGGTGCGGGAGCGGGCCCGGCTACTTGATCAAATAGATCGTGGCGAAGAGGCCGATCCAGACGACATCGACGAAGTGCCAGTAGTAGGACACGACGATGGCCGCGGTCGCCTGCTCGTGGGTGAACCTCTTCGCCGCGTAGGTGCGGCCGAGGACGAACAGGAAGGCGATGAGGCCGCCCGTCACGTGCAGGCCGTGGAACCCGGTGGTCAGGTAGAAGACCGAGCCGTACGGGTCGGAGGAGAGCGAGAGCCCGTCCTTCTTGACCAGCTCGGTGTATTCGTACACCTGACCGCCGATGAAGATCGCACCCATGATGAAGGTGACGATGAACCACATCCGGAGCTTCTTCACGTCACCGCGCTCGGCGGCGAAGACGCCGAGCTGGCAGGTGAGGGAGGAGAGCACCAGGATCGTGGTGTTGGTCGCCGAGAACGGAAGGTTCAGGGCGTGCGCCATTTCCTTCCAGTGGTCGGGACCGGTCACCGATCGCAGGGTGAAGTACATCGCGAAGAGGGCCGCGAAGAACATCAGCTCGGAACTCAGCCAGATGATGGTTCCGACGCTGGTGAGGTTCGGCCGGTTGACCGACGGGTGCGCGTGCCCGGTTTCTACTGTCGTTGCTGTCGCCACGACCGACATTATGTCGGTCGCTTATCCCGCCCTCACTCCCGGGGGTGCTGTTCGGAGTGTTCGTAGCGTGTGTACTGCCCGTATGGCCCAGGCAAGGCCTGTTCCAACAGGTGTTGACGGGGTGCCCGAGGGAGTAGCATCCGCCGCATCGGTCCTGTCCGTACGACGCTGACGTCCCGGAGGAAGCATGCAGCCGACTGCCACGGTGCTGGTCTACAGCGACGACTCCAACACCCGCGAGCAGGTGCGGTTGGCCACCGGGCGCAGGCCCGCTCCCGATGTCCCGGTGGTGGAGTTCATCGAGTGCGCGACTGCGGCGGCCGTGATCAAGGAGCTGGACCGGGGCGGCATCGATGTCTGCGTCCTGGACGGTGAGGCCGTGCCCATGGGTGGCATGGGTCTGTGCCGTCAGATCAAGGACGAGATCTTCGACTGCCCGCCGGTGCTGCTCCTGATCGGCCGGCCGCAGGACGCGTGGCTCGCCACCTGGAGCCGCGCGGAGGCGGCTGTGACGCTGCCGGTGGACCCGGTGGAGTTCGCGGCGGCACTCGCCTCGCTGCTGCGGCACAAGAGCGCCCTGAGCGCCTGACAGGGCTCCTCAGACCGACTGGGGGCGCAACCTCGCCCGGTCCTGCGAGCCGGGGCCGTCGGGGGCGCCCGCGGCCAGGGCGCTGCCGTTGCGCCACTTGTCCCAGTCGAGGTTCCAGTCGCCGAAGCCGTTGCCGAAGCTCTCCATGGTGTGGCCCTGCGAGTTGACGACCTGGACCACGTCGCCCTCGCGGACGTTCTTGAAGAACCAGGCCGCGTTGTCGGTGCTCATGCCGGTGCAGCCGTGGCTGACGTTGGCATAGCCCTGGGAGCCGACGGACCAGGGGGCGGCGTGGACGTACTCGCCGCTCCAGGTGACGCGGGTGGCGTAGTAGACCGGGAGGTCGTACGACTCCGCCGAGCCCTCGGCGATGCCGATGCTGGTGCCGCGCATGCGTACGAAGTACTCCTTGCCCAGGACGACCTTGACGCCGTTGCGGGTCTCGAAGCCGGGCTTGCCGGTGGTGACCGGGATCTCCTTGATGACCTCGCCGTTCTTGTAGACCGCCATCGAGTGCGCGGAGGCGTCGGTCACCGCGATGACGCGGTCGCCCGTGGTGATCTTCAGCGGCTTGACCTTGCCGCCCCACAGCCGGTCGCCGATCTTGATGCCGTCCAGGTTGCTGCGGACCTGGATGGTGGCGTGGGAGGGCCAGTAGTCCTTGGGGCGGAAGTGGAGCTCCTTGTCGTCCACCCAGTGCCAGGCGCCGTCCGCGGCGGGCATGGAGTCGACCCGGAGGGCGCTCTCGATGACGGCCCGCTGGGCCTTGTCCTTGACGGGCAGGCTCAGTTCGGCCGTGATGGGCTGGCCGACGCCGTACGTGCCTGTCTTGGGACCGAAGGTCACCTTCAGGCGCTTCTTGGTGTGGGGCTTGCTGGTGTCGAAGCTGAGGACCCGGCGGCCGGGCGCCCCGTCCTCGTCCTCGGTGCTCACCCGGACCGTGTAGTGGGCGTTGGCGGCCAGTGGGGTGGTGCTGTGCCAGCGGCTGCCGTCGGCGGAGAGTTCGCCGGCCAGGTAGCGTCCGGCCGCGTCTATAGCGGTGACGTCCGTGATGCGGCCGTCGTCGTCCTCGGCTGTGACTTGCAGAGGTTTGTCCGGGTCGGCCTTCTTCCCGTCGCCGGTGAGGCCGCTGAAGGAGATCTGGTCCGTCGCGTCGTACGGCGTGGCGGATAGCGGGTCGCCGTCGCTGCCGCAGGCGGTGACGCCGCCCGCGCCGAGGGCGATCACCAGCAGCGTGCAGCTGACGACGGTACGGGTGCGGGGTGCGTGGCTCATGACTTCACGCTAGGGAGCCGCGTCAAGGGCGGCGCGCCGGGTGACTCGTACGAGTGACGCGCATTGCGGCAAAAGCAGGAGCCCGGACGCTCCTGACGGAGTGTCCGGGCTCCGGAGAGCTCAGCTCGTGCTACTGGGTGCGGTTCTCACCGCGGTAGTACTCGAAGACCCAGCCCCACAGGCCGATCAGGATCAGCGGCGCCGAGAAGTACATCAGCCACCAGCCGATCGCGACCGACAGGAAGCCGAGGGCGCCTCCGACCGCGAGGGAGAGCGGCTGCCAGCTGTGCGGGCTGAAGAACCCGACCTCGCCGGCGTCGTCCGCGACGTCCGCTTCCTTGTTGTCCTGTGCACCCGCGTCGACCCGCCGGGCCGTGAAGCCCAGGTAGAAGCCGATCATGATGGACAGGCCGAAGGCCAGGAAGAGGGCCGTGGTGCCGGCCGGCTCCTTCGACCACACGCCATAGACGATCGCCATGGCGAGGATGAAGACGCTCAGCCAGATGAACATCCTGCCCTGGATCTTCACTTGCCGGCCTCCTTGCCGCCGTTGCCGGCCAGAGCCTTGTCACCGTGCGGCGCGTTCTCGAGCTGGTCGAGAGCGGCGATCTCCGGGTGGTGCAGGTCGAACGCCGGGGATTCGCTGCGGATCCGCGGCAGGGTGAGGAAGTTGTGCCGCGGGGGCGGGCACGAGGTCGCCCACTCCAGCGAGCGGCCGTAGCCCCACGGGTCGTCGACGCCGACCGGCTTGCCGTACTTGGCGGTCTTCCACACGTTGTAGAGGAACGGCAGGATCGACAGGCCGAGCAGGAACGAGCTGATCGTCGAGATCGTGTTCAGGGCGGTGAAGCCGTCAGCCGCGAGGTAGTCCGCGTAACGACGGGGCATGCCCTCGGCACCCAGCCAGTGCTGGACCAGGAAGGTGCCGTGGAAGCCGATGAACAGCGTCCAGAAGGTGATCTTGCCGAGGCGCTCGTCGAGCATCTTGCCGGTCATCTTCGGCCACCAGAAGTGGAAGCCGGAGAACATCGCGAAGACGACGGTGCCGAACACGACGTAGTGGAAGTGCGCCACCACGAAGTACGAGTCCGAGACGTGGAAGTCCATCGGCGGCGAGGCCAGGATGACACCGGTCAGACCACCGAAGGTGAAGGTGATCAGGAAGCCGGTGGCCCACAGCATCGGGGTCTCGAAACTCAAGGACCCCTTCCACATCGTTCCGATCCAGTTGAAGAACTTCACACCCGTTGGCACGGCGATGAGGAACGTCATGAAGGAGAAGAACGGCAGCAGCACACCGCCGGTGACGTACATGTGGTGCGCCCACACCGTCACGGACAGGCCCGCGATGGAGATGGTGGCCGCGATCAGGCCCATGTAGCCGAACATCGGCTTGCGGGAGAACACCGGGATCACTTCCGAGATGATCCCGAAGAACGGCAAGGCGATGATGTACACCTCTGGATGGCCGAAGAACCAGAAGAGGTGTTGCCACAGCAACGCGCCGCCGTTGGCGGAGTCGAAGATGTGGGCGCCGAACTTGCGGTCCGCCTCCAGCGCGAACAGCGCGGCGGCCAGGACCGGGAAGGCGAGCAGGACCAGGACACCGGTCAGCAGCACGTTCCACACGAAGATCGGCATGCGGAACATGGTCATGCCCGGGGCGCGCATGCAGATGATGGTGGTGATGAAGTTGACCGAGCCGAGGATGGTGCCGAAGCCGGAGAAGGCCAGGCCCATGATCCACAGGTCGGCGCCGATGCCCGGGCTGCGGACCGCGTCCGAGAGCGGGCTGTAGGCGAACCAGCCGAAGTCGGCCGCGCCCTGCGGGGTGAGGAAGCCGCCGACCGCGATCGTCGAGCCGAACAGGTACAGCCAGTAGGCGAACATGTTCAGCCGCGGGAACGCCACGTCGGGCGCGCCGATCTGCAGCGGCATGATCCAGTTCGCGAAACCGGCGAACAGCGGCGTCGCGAACATCAGCAGCATGATCGTGCCGTGCATCGTGAACGCCTGGTTGAACTGCTCGTTCGACATGATCTGCAGGCCCGGACGGGCCAGCTCGGCGCGCATGAACAGCGCCATCACGCCGCCGATCATGAAGAACGCGAACGACGTGACCAGGTACAGCGTGCCGATCGTCTTGTGGTCAGTGGTGGTGAGCCACTTGATGACGACTTCGCCACGCCGCTGGCGCCGGACCGGCAGCTCGTCCTCGTAGTGGGAGCCTGCTGCCGCGGCACCCTGAGGTTCGTTGAGGATGCTCACAGGTTGTTCGTCTCCCGGTTCTTCTCGTGGCTCGTCTGCGCGATGCCGGCGGGAATGTAACCGGTCTGCCCCTTCTTGGCGAGGTCCTTGAGGTGCTGCTCGTAGCGCTCGGGGGAGACGACCTTCACGTTGAACAGCATCCGGGAGTGGTCGACGCCGCACAGCTCGGCGCACTTGCCCAGGAAGGTGCCCTCCTTGTTGGGGGTCACCTCGAAGGCGTTGGTGTGGCCCGGGATGACGTCCTGCTTCATGAGGAACGGCACCACCCAGAAGGAGTGGATGACGTCACGCGAAGTGAGGACGAAGCGGACCGTCTTGCCCTTGGGCAGCCAGAGGGTCGGGCCGGGGTTGCCGGTCTGCGGGTTCCGCGTGGCGGGCGTGCCGACGTCGTAGACACCACCCGCGTTGGCCGGGAAGTCCTCCTTGAACCGGTCCGGAATCGCGTCCAGGTTCTTGTCGGTCTTCGCGTTACCCGTGGAACCCTCGACGGGCTCGACGTAGTTGAATCCCCAGCTCCACTGGAAGCCGACGACGTTGATCGTGACGTCGGGCTCCTTCTTGAGGCTGAGGAGCTTCGACTCGTCGCGGGCCGTGAAGTAGAAGAGGACCGAGACGATGATGAGCGGAACCACGGTGTACAGCGCCTCGATGGGCATGTTGTACCGGGTCTGCGGAGGGACCTCGACCTTGGTGCGGGTGCGCCGGTGGAATATCGCACTCCAGAGGATCAGGCCCCACACCAGCACGCCGACGGCGAGCGCGGCAGCCCAGGAGCCCTGCCACAGGGAGAGGATCCGCGGAGCCTCTTCCGTGGTCGGGGTGGGCATACCAAGGCGGGGAAAGTCCTTGTATGTGCAACCGGTCGCGGTCGCCAGGACCAGGCCGGCGGTCATTGCCTGCAGCAGCTTCCGCCGCATCGGGCGCCGCGGCGAGCGGTCGGAGCCGTTGGGACTCACGTAGCGCCTTCCCGAGAGTCTCGCCCGCGCGGTTGAGCTGCGGCCTTCTCGCTGGTCGGTCGCCGCCCTGCGTCGGGCAGGGGTTTGGATGTTTATGCGGACCAAACCCTAGCCGACGCGATTTGGGGGTGCGCGGGGAGGGGGGCGCAACGCGCCGCGGGTTGTGCGGGGCGCCCAGTAGCCCGGGAGGTTCTGTCAGTTGGCGGCTGCGGGTGCGTCGTGGTTTCTCGCGCGGTTCCCCGCGCTCCTTCAGGGCGCTTAGCGTTGGGGTGTGTCCTACTTCGATGCCGCTTCCGCCGCTCCTCTTCATCCCGTCGCGCGTCAGGCGCTGCAAGCCTCGCTCGACGAGGGGTGGGCGGATCCGGCGCGTCTGTACAGGGAGGGCCGGCGGGCGCGGATGCTGCTGGACGCGGCGCGGGAGGCCGCGGCCGAGGCCGTCGGGTGTCGCCCGGACGAGTTGGTGTTCACCTCCTCCGGCACTCGGGCGGTGCATTCCGGGGTCGCCGGAGCGCTGGCGGGGCGACGCCGGGTGGGACGCCACCTGATCGTGTCGGCGGTCGAACACTCTTCGGTCCTCCATTCGGCGGAGGTGTTCGAGGCGGACGGTGGATCGGTGACCGAGGTGCCGGTGCTGCGGTCGGGGGCGGTGACCGTGGAGTCGTACGAGGAGGCCCTGCGGCCCGACACCGCGCTGGCGTGTCTTCAGTCGGCCAACCACGAGGTGGGGACCGAGCAGCCGGTGGCCGCCGTCGCCGAGGTGTGCCGGGCGGCCGGGGTGCCGTTGCTGGTCGACGCGGCGCAGTCGCTGGGGTGGGGGCGCGTCGAAGGTGACTGGTCGCTGCTGACGGCGAGCGCGCACAAGTGGGGCGGCCCGTCGGGGGTCGGCGTGCTCGTGGTGCGGAAGGGTGTGCGGTACGCCCCTCAAGGGCCCGTGGACGAGCGGGAGTCGGGGCGGGCGGCCGGGTTCGAGAACATTCCGGCGATCGTGGCGGCGGCGGCCTCGCTGCGGGCGGTGCGGGCCGAGGCGGCGCAGGAGGCGGCACGGCTGCGGGAGCTGACGGACCGGATCCGGGTACGGGTGCCGCGACTGGTGCCGGACGTGGAGGTGGTCGGCGATCCGGAGCGGCGGCTGCCCGGGGTCGTCACCTTCTCCTGTCTCTATGTCGACGGGGAGACACTGCTGCACGAGCTGGACCGTGCCGGTTTCTCCGTCTCGTCCGGATCCTCCTGCACGAGCAGCACGCTGACACCCAGCCATGTACTGAGGGCGATGGGGGTGCTGAGTGAGGGAAACGTGCGGATCTCGCTGCCGCCCGGGACGGGGCAGGAGGACGTCGAGCGGTTCCTCGACGCGCTGCCGGGAGCGGTGGCGGCGGTACGGGAGAAGCTGGGCGCGCCGGTCGCCGAGGCGGTCGTGCGGGACGACGCCCTGGTCGTCGACTCCCTGGGCAAACGCTGCCCGATCCCGGTCATCGAGCTGGCGAAGGTCTTCGGCGAGGTGCCGGTGGGCGGCGTCGTCCGGGTGCTCTCGGACGACGAGGCCGCCCGGCTGGACATTCCGGCGTGGTGCGAGATGCGGGGCCAGGAGTACGTCGGTGAGGAGCCGGCGGACCGGGGTTCGGCCTACGTGGTCCGCCGGCTCTCCTGACTCAGCCCAGGTGCGTCCGGACCTCGGCGGCGGCGTCATGGCCGTACGCCTTGGTGAAGCGGTCCATGAAGTGGGCGCGGCGCAGCTGGTACTCCTGGGTGCCGACCGTCTCGATGACGAGCGTGGCGAGCATGCAGCCGACCTGTGCGGCGCGCTCCAGGGTCACGCCCCAGGCGAGGCCGGAGAGGAAGCCGGCGCGGAAGGCGTCGCCGACGCCGGTGGGGTCGGCCTTGCGGTCCTCCTCCGGGCAGCCGACGACGATCGGCTTCTCGCCGACCCGCTCGATACGGACACCCTGTGCGCCGAGCGTGGTGACCCGGTGGCCGACCTTGGACAGGATCTCCTCGTCCGTCCAGCCCGTCTTGGACTCGATGAGGCCCTTCTCGTACTCGTTGGAGAAGAGGTACGTCGCTCCGTCGAGCAGTATCCGGATCTCGTCGCCCCCCATGCGGGCGATCTGCTGGGAGAAGTCGGCGGCGAAGGGGATGGACCGGGAGCGGCACTCCTCGGTGTGGCGGAGCATCGCCTCCGGGTCGTCGGCGCCGATCAGCACCAGGTCGAGGCCTTCGACACGGTCGGCGACGGTCTTGAGCTCGATCTGGCGGGCCTCGCTCATGGCACCGGTGTAGAAGGAGCCGATCTGGTTGTGGTCGGCGTCGGTGGTGCACACGAAGCGGGCGGTGTGCAGCGTCTCGGAGATGCGCACCGAGGCGGTGTCGACGCCGTGCCGGTCCAGCCAGGCGCGGTACTCGTCGAAGTCGAAGCCCGCGGCTCCGACCAGGATCGGCTTGGTGCCCAGCTGGCCCATGCCGAAGGCGATGTTGGCGCCGACGCCGCCCCGGCGGACGTCGAGGTTGTCGACCAGGAAGGAGAGCGAGACCGTGTGCATTTGGTCCGCGACGAACTGGTCGGCGAAGCGGCCGGGGAAGGTCATGAGGTGGTCGGTGGCGATGGAGCCGGTGACTGCGATGCGCACGGCGATTGACTCTCCTGTGGGGAGACGGGTTGACGGTTCACGCTATCGGGTCGGTGTGGGGCTCTGCGAGGCGAGACGAACCGAGGAAGAGCCGCTGAAGAGGCCAAAACTACCCGATAGTAGATCTTTCTTGACAGGGTCGACCGTGCCTACGGTGCCGCTATGACGAACCTCAAGGTCCAAGCTCCCGTCCCGGCCGACCTGGACGACGACCTGGCGTCGCTGCGCGGCGACTGTGCGCGGATGGCCCCCCACTGGGCGGTTCCCGACCGGATCGCCGCCCTTCCGGTCTCTCCCTCACTCATCCACGGCGTGTCCGTGCCCCCCGCGTCGGCGCGGCTGCTGGACGCGATGTCGGAGTACGGCGACTGAGGCAGCGCTTTTCAGGGAACCGCGCGCTCCCCCGCTGCGTCCCATCGGCGTCCCCCGTAAAGGGGATGCGGGATACGACCCGTGAGCCGACCTCTTTGACAGGGTCGGGTCAGGGTCATGGGACGGAAGCACAGCTGAAGGAGCGATGCGGTGAACACCGAGCGACCCGACAACGACGACGTCGGCCCGGAGGACGGCTCCGCCGAGATGGCCGGTACGCCGCGGGACGCCGACGACACCACCGGGCCCGCCGCGGAGGAGAGTGCGTCCGAGCGGGAGCAAGCCCCGGAAGCCGGTGCCGATGGGCCGACTCCGGAGCAGGACGAAGCCCAGGAGGTCACTTCCGGGCAGGAGGAAGCCCCGGAGGCCACCTCGAAGCAGGAGCAAGCCCCGGAGGCCACCTCGAAGCAGGAGCAAGCCCCGGGAGCCGACGCCCCGGCCGCGCCGGAAGCCGATGCCCCGGCCCCAGCCCCGACCGCGGCTTCGGCCTCGGCCTCGGAGCAGGAGGCCCCGGCGGATGCCCCGGGGACCGACGCAGCCCCCGTTCCCGACCCGGACGCGTCCTCCGCTCCTGACACCGACGTGTCCCCCGACACCGACACCGACGCGTCTCCCGCCACCGAGACCGACGTGTCCCCCGCCGCGGGCGCCGACACGTCCGGGAGTGACGCTCCCGACGGCGACAACCGGCCCCGCCGCCGCCCCGCCCTGGTGGCCGCCTCCGTCGCCGTCGCCGTCCTGCTGGTCGGGGGTGGTGGGGCGTACCTCGCCACCTCCGCCTCCGGGGGTTCCGACGGCCCTGCGTCGTCCGGGGCCGGCGGTGACGGCACTCCCCCGCCGCTCGCCCTCGACGGCTACTCCGAGGGCGGCGGTTCGAACGGCATCGCGCCCGGCGAGCCCAACCCGTACGGCGTCACCTATCGCGCCGACGGCACGCTTCCCGACGGTCCCGGCTCGGCGCCCGTGTACCGGTCTGGCGGCATGGTCGCCGAGGAGCAGGTGGCCGCACTGGCGAAGGCGCTGGGCGTCGAGGGGAAGCCGGTGGTCCAGGGGCAGGCCTGGTGGGTCGGAACGAAGGACGGTTCGGGGCCGAGTCTGCAGGTGGACAGGCAGGCGCCGGGCAACTGGACGTTCCATCGGTACGTGCCCGGTCCCGACGCCTGCCAGAGCGAGACCGTGTGTGCGAGCGACCCCGTCGACCCGTCCGCCGACCCGGTGAGCGAGGCGGTCGCGAAGAAGGCGGCCGCGCCGGTCCTGAAGGCGGTGGGTCAGGACGACGCGAAGCTGGACGCGAGCCAGGTCGCGGGCGCCCAGCGGGTCGTGAACGCCGACCCCGAGGTGGGCGGGCTGCCCACCTACGGCTGGACGACCGGCGTCACCGTCGGCGCGAAGGGCGAAGTGGTGGGCGCCAACGGCCAGTTGAAGGCGCCGGTGAAGGGGGACACGTACCCCGTGCTGAGCGCGGAGAAGACGCTGGGCCTGATGAACGCGGCGCCGGGGACCGATCACCGCATGGGCATCGGCGGCTGCGCGAGCCCCGTACCGCTGAAGGACCGGCTGGAAGCTCCGTGCGGGGAGTCCACCGACGTGCCGAAGGCGGGGCAGAAGGAGACGATCACGGTCGAGAAGGCCGCGTTCGGACTGGCGTCGCATCTGGTGGACGGACGGCAGGCGCTGGTGCCGTCCTGGCTGTTCGAGGTGCGGGCGGCGGGTGCGCGGGACGCGTTCACGGTGACGCATCCGGCGGTCGACCCCGCGTATCTGACCTCGGCCACTCCCACGGCGCAGCCGAGCGCGCCCTCCGCGCCGCCGAGTAAGCCGGGCGACGAGCCGACGGCCGCGCCGGCCACCAAGGACGTCCAGGTGGAGGGCTACACAGCCGAGGGGACGGAACTGACCGTGAGCTTCACGGGCGGGGTGTGCGCGGACTACAAGGCGACGGCGAGCGAGGGCACGGACGAGGTGACGGTCACGGTGACCGAGACGCCCTGGCCGGACAAGGTCTGCATCATGATCGCCAAGGTGTACCACCAGACCGTGCGGCTGGAGGAGCCGCTCGGCGACCGCACGGTCGTGGGGACGGACGGCAAGGAGATCCCGCTGGAGAAGGCGGGGGCCCGGCTCCCGGAGACGTCCGGGGCGCGCTGACACCGCCTCGGACATGCGCGAAGGCGGCGGCCCTGTCGGAGGGGGCCGCCGCCTTCTTGTCGCTGGGCATTCCAGCCGTGGGGCTTAGCTGAAGGAGTCGCCGCAGGCGCAGGAGCCGGTCGCGTTCGGGTTGTCGATCGTGAAGCCCTGCTTCTCGATGGTGTCGACGAAGTCGATGGACGCGCCGCCCAGGTACGGGGCGCTCATGCGGTCGGTGACGACCTTGACACCGCCGAAGTCCTTGACCACGTCGCCGTCGAGGGAACGCTCGTCGAAGAAGAGCTGGTAGCGCAGGCCGGAGCAGCCGCCGGGCTGAACGGCGACGCGCAGGGCCAGGTCCTCACGGCCTTCCTGGTCGAGCAGGGCCTTGACCTTCGCCGCGGCGGCGTCGGACAGGATGATGCCGTCGGTGACGGTGCTGGTCTCGTCCGATACGGACATCTACATCTCTCCCGGGTTGTACGGAGACTGCTTGCCGACGGTTGCAACCGACGGGGCCGCGGATTCATTCCGGGCCGAGGACGTGTCTTCGCTTCCTCTACGTCATTCATGCTCGCACACCCGCGCTGAAGCGAACAGCGGCCTCCGTGACCTCCGGCCCGCGTCGCGGGATTCACGTCACATCGACGCTATGACCATCGTCAAAGTGACGTGAAGCGGGTTATGATAGATAACGTCAGTTCGACGAAAAGTAGAAAGGGTGCGTGACGTGACCACCGCCCAGACCACGGAGCTCGACGTACAGCCGACTCCGCTCGCCCTGTTGCTGCTCGGCCGCGAGGCCGACCCGAGGAGCGAGCGGGGCGTCGAGTGTCCCGGCGACCTGCCCTCGCCCTCCGACCCGGATCTGGTCGAGCGCGCCCGCGCGGCCAAGGAGAAGCTCGGCGACAAGGTGTTCGTCCTCGGCCACCACTACCAGCGCGACGAGGTCATCCAGTTCGCCGACGTCACGGGCGACTCCTTCAAGCTGGCCCGGGACGCGGCCGCGCGCCCGGAGGCCGAGTACATCGTGTTCTGCGGTGTGCACTTCATGGCGGAGTCGGCCGACATCCTGACGTCCGACGACCAGAAGGTGGTCCTGCCCGACCTCGCCGCCGGCTGCTCGATGGCCGACATGGCGACGGCCGAGCAGGTCGCCGAGTGCTGGGACGCGCTGACCGAGGCAGGTATAGCCGAGCAGGTCGTGCCCGTCTCGTACATGAACTCCTCGGCGGACATCAAGGCGTTCACCGGCAAGCACGGCGGCACGATCTGCACCTCGTCCAACGCGAAGAAGGCCCTGGAGTGGGCCTTCGAGCAGGGCGACAAGGTCCTGTTCCTGCCCGACCAGCACCTCGGCCGCAACACGGCCGTGCGGGACATGGGCATGACGCTGGAGGACTGCGTCCTCTACAACCCGCACAAGCCGAACGGCGGGCTGACCGCCGAGCAGCTGCGCGACGCGAAGATGATCCTGTGGCGGGGCCACTGCTCGGTGCACGGCCGCTTCAGCCTGGAGTCGGTCGAGGACGTCCGCGCCCGGATCCCCGGCGTGAACGTGCTGGTCCACCCCGAGTGCAAGAACGAGGTGGTGGCGGCGGCCGACTACGTCGGCTCGACCGAGTACATCATCAAGGCGCTGGAGGCGGCCCCGGCCGGTTCCAAGTGGGCCATCGGCACGGAGCTGAACCTCGTACGACGCCTGGCGAACCGTTTCGCTCCCGAGGGCAAGGAGATCGTCTTCCTCGACAAGACGGTCTGCTTCTGCTCGACGATGAACCGCATCGACCTCCCCCACCTGGTGTGGACCCTGGAGTCCCTCGCCGAGGGCAACCTGGTCAACCGCATCGAGGTCGACAAGGAGACCGAGGCGTTCGCGAAGCTGGCGCTGGAGCGGATGCTGGCGCTGCCGTAGCCCCGCTCCCGTCCCCCGTTCACTCCGCCGCGGGTTTCCGCTCGGGGTGGGCGGGGTCGAGGGAGAAGAGGTGACCGTTCGGAGTGGACACGACCAGCGCGCCGTCGTGGAGCAACACCTTGGGCTGGAACATGCCGGACGTCACCCACTCGGTGCGCGGCAACGTCTCCCACAGCACCGTTCCCCTGCGACCGTCGAGGGCCGCCACCCGCCCGCTGGCACTGGCCATGTACAGGGTCCCGGCCCGCGGGTCGTACCTCGCCTCTCCCGGTTGTTCCAGGCTGGTGCTGGTCTTCCACAGCACCTTGCCCGTACGCGCCGACACGGCGGTCACCTGACCGTTGGACGCGGTGAACCACAAGGTGGCGTCCGCCAGCGTCACGTTGTCCCCGTAGTCGTCCGCCAGCTTCGTCGACGTACGCGCGCCCGTCTTCGGGTCCAGCAGCAGGATCCGGAAGTAGTTCAAGTCCTCCGCGTCCATCTCCAGCAGGACCAGCCGGTCGTCGAGGGCGCCGAGGATGCCGCTGGCGGCGGGGGTCTTCAGGGTCCGCAACGAACCGTCGGTCCGGTCCACCTCCAGGAGCCGGGCGGTCGTCTGATCGGCGGCCTCGGCCGGGCTGCAGTTCGCGTACAGCCCGTCGCCGGCCGTGAGGAACGAGCAGTAGTAGCCGGCGGGCATCCGTGCGGTCCAGCGCACGGCGCCCGTGCGCGGTGACCTGGCCGTCGCCTCCCGGCCGGTGTCGGAGGTCAGCACGATGTCGCCGGACAGGGCCGACTCGAGGTTCGCGTCGTTCACCCGACGGTGCCATCGCTCGGCGCCGGTCTCGATGTCGAGGGCGAAGACGTCGACCGGGTCGCTCTCACCGGAGTCGCTGGAGACGGACTGGCTCAGGAGCAGCGTGCCGTCCTGCACGCCGAGCAGCGAGGCGGAGTACATCCCGCTCCCGATACGGGACGGTACGACCTCGGCGCGCCAGACGGTCTTGCCGGTCAGGGCGTCCACGCGTACCGGAAGGATGCTCTCGCCCGCGCAGTAGACGGCGTCCTCGTGCAGCAGACAGTCGGGCTCACCCGACAGCAGTCCCTCCTGCGCTCCCAACGCCTTCTCGGCGCCGAGCGGCGCCGCCTTGAACACCGTGGTCTGCCACGGCTTCCAGCCGCTCGGCGGCGCCGACCACCGCGCGGTCGCGGAAGGGGTCGCGCCGTCGCCGCTGTCCGCCCATCCCGGCCCGAGCATCAGATAGGCCGTCAGCCCGAGGGCGAGCGCCCCGACCGTGCCGGTGGCGGCCAGCAGCGGGCGGACACGGCGGCCTCGGCGGCCGGAACCGGTGCCGGAGGCCGCGTCGGCGAAGGTCCCGAGGCGGGTGTCCGGCGTGGCGGACAGCTCCTCCAGGCGCAGCGACACGGTGGCCAGGTCGCCCTCGTCGGGTTCGGGCAGGGCGGTGGCGAACTCCCGGGCCAGCCCGTCCAGTCCGGGCCGGTCCGCCGCCTCCTTGGCCAGGCAGCGTTCCAGGATGCCGCGCAGCGGCTGCCCGACCCCGTCCAGCACGGGTTCGTCGTGGACCACCCGGTAGGCCGTCAGATAGGGGCTGTCGGCGTCGAAGGGCCCCCGCCCGGTCGTCGCGTAGACCAGGAGCGCCCCGAGGGAGAAGACGTCGGAGGCCGGGCCGACCGTGCGGGCGTCGGTGAGCTGCTCCGGGGACATGAACGGAGGGGTGCCGATCATCTGGCCGGTCTCGGTCAGCGTGTTGTGGTTCTCCACCGCCCGGGAGATGCCGAAGTCGATGACCCGAGGGCCGTCCTCGGCCATCAGGACGTTCGCCGGCTTCAGGTCCCGGTGCACCACGCCGGCCCGGTGGATGTCCCGCAGGGCCTCCACCAAACCCAGCGCCAGCTGCCGCAGTTCGCCGCCTCGGAGCGCGCCCCCGTCGCGCATTCGCTGGGCGAGCGAGCGCCCGGGCACGTACTGGGTCGCCATCCAGGGCCGGGCCGCCTCCGGGTCGGCGTCCACGACCGGTGCGGTGAAGACGCCGCTCACCTTGCGGACGGCCTCGATCTCCTGCCGGAACCGGGTGCGGAAGACGGCGTCCTCGGCGTACTGGGCGTGCACCACCTTGACGGCGACCTCACGGCCCGACCTCGATCTGCCCCGGTAGACGGCCCCCATGCCGCCGGCTCCGAGGCGGTCGACCAGCTTGTAGCCGCCGATCGACTTCGGGTCGTCCCTGTGCAGTGGCACCGTCCGGATTCCCTTCCCCCGCGAAGCTGTTCGGGCCACAGGATACGTACCGGGGATACGGCAAAGGCCGGGCAGCGAACCGTGGGGCTCGCTGCCCGGCCTTTGCCGACGGTCACACGGACGCGGGCTCCGGCTCGTCCGAGGACGCCTGGCGGGACGGCGGCCCGGCCTTCTTCGCCCGCTTCGCCTCGCGCTTCTTCGCCCGGCGCTCCTTGCGGAGCTCCAGCATCGCGTACAGCGTGGGGACGAGCAGCAGGGTCAGCAGCGTCGACGTGACCAGGCCGCCGATCACGACCACCGCGAGCGGCTGGGCGATGAAGCCGCCCTCGCCGGTGACGCCCAGGGCCATGGGGAGCAACGCGAAGATCGTCGCCAGGGCCGTCATCAGGATCGGGCGCAGCCGGTGGCGGCCGCCCTCGACGACCGCCTCGACGACGCCGTAACCCTGGTTCCGGTACTGGTTGACGAGGTCGATCAGCACGATCGCGTTCGTCACCACGATGCCGATCAGCATCAGCATGCCGATCATCGCGGGGACGCCCATCGGGGTGCCCGTGATCACCAGCAGGCCGATGGCGCCGGTCGCCGCGAACGGGACGGAGACGAGCAGGATCAGCGGCTGGGCCAGCGAGCGGAAGGTCGCGACCAGCAGCATGAACACGATCGCGATCGCCGCGAGCATCGCCAGGCCCAGGTTCTTGAACGCGTCGTCCTGGTCCTGGGAGACCCCGCCGATCGCGGCCGTGGCGCCCGCCGGGAGCTTCAGGGCGTCGAGCTTCGACGTCAGGTCGGCACTCACCGCGCCCGTGTTGTCGCCGGTCGGCTTCGCGGTGATGGTGGCGGCCCGCTGGCCGTCGATGCGGGTCATGGACACCGGGCCGTCGACCAGTCGCACGGTGGCGATGTCGCCGAGCTTCACCGGGCCGAGCCGAAGGGCCTTGAGCTCGGCCAGCGTGTCGGCCGGCTTCGCCGACTTGATGACGATGTCCCGCTCGGTGTCGTCCAGGATCGCCTTGGCGGCGGTGGTGCCGCGGACGGCCTGGGTGACGGCCGCGCCCAGTGTCTGGTCGTTGAAGCCGGCCGCCGCCGCCTCGGAGGTGGCCTTGACCGAGATCCGCGGCACGCTCTGCGACAGGTCGCTGGTGACGTCCGTGACGTCGTCGAGGCCGGCGACGGTCTTGCGGACCTCCTCGGCGGCCTCGCGCAGGACGCCTCCGTCGGCGGCCTTCACGACCACGCTGAGGTCCTGGTTGCCGAAGCCGTCACCTGCGGCGACGGTGGTGGTGCCGATGCCGGACAGCTCGTGCAGGCCGTCCTCGATGCTGTCCTGGACGTCCTCGTACGACGCCGAGTCCTCCAGCATGACCTGGTAGGACGCCTGGTTGGAGTCGGTGCCGCCACCGAAGGCCGCCAGGAAGCCGGACGAGCCGATGGTGACCTGGTAGTCCTTGACGCCCTTGGTGTCGGCGAGCAGCTTCTCGACCTTCCTGGCCTGCTCGTCGGTCGCCGCCAGGCTGGTGCCCGGCTTCAACTCCTGCTTGACGGTGAGGACTTCCTGCTCGCCCTGGTCGAAGAAGTTCGTCTTCAACAGCGGGGCCATGCCGAACGTGCCGACGAGGATCACCGCCGCGAGCGCCACGCTCGTCAGACGGCGGCGGGTGGCGAACCGCAGGACGGGGACGTAGAGGCGCTGGAGCCTGCTCTTCGCCTCCTTCTCCTCGGCCTTGCGGCGGGCTTCCTCGGCGTCCGCCGGGGTGCCCTTCGGGGCGCGCAGGAACCAGTACGACAGGACCGGTACGACCGTCAGCGACACCAGCAGCGAGGCCAGCAGGGCCGCCGTCACGGTCAGGCTGAAGGAGCCGAACAGCTCGCCGACCATGCCGCCGACCAGACCGATCGGCAGGAAAACGGCCACCGTGGTGAGCGTCGAGGACGTCACCGCGCCGGACACCTCGCGGACCGCCTTGAGGATGGCGTCCTGGCGCTCCTCGCCGTAGCCGAGGTGCCGCTTGATGTTCTCCAGGACCACGATCGAGTCGTCGACGACCCGGCCGATGGCGATGGTCAGCGCGCCGAGCGTGAGCATGTTCAGGGACAGGTCGCGCGTCCACAGCACGATCAGCGCGAGGACGACGGAGAGCGGGATGCTGACCGCCGTGACCAGCGTCGAGCGGATCGACGCCAGGAAGACCAGGATCACGAGGACCGCGAAGAGCAGGCCGAGGGCGCCCTCGGTGGTCAGGCCGTCGATGGCCTTGGAGACCGCGGGGCCCTGGTCGCTGACGACGGTGACGGAGGTGCCCGCCCCGAGGTCCTTGCGCATCTGGGACAGCTTGTCGTCGACCGCGTTCGAGATGGCGACCGCGCTGCCGTCGTGGTCCATGGTGACCGAGACGGCGAGGCTCGGCCTGCCGTCGGTGCGGGTGATGGAGTCGGCCGTGGCCTGCCGCTCCTCGACGGTGGCCACGTCGGCGAGGCGTACCGGCTTCTTCGCGGACGTGCCCTCGCCGGTGACCATCAGGTCCTGGATCTGCTGCAGCGAGGTGAAGCCGCCGCCGACCTGGACGGTGCGGTTGCCGCCGTCCTCGTCGAAGGAGCCGGCCGGGACGGTCGCGCCGCCCGCCTGGAGCGCCTGGGCCAGGGCTTGCGTGTTCAGGCCCGCCTTGGCGAGCTTCGCGTCGTCGGGGGTGACGGTGACCTGGCGGTCGCGTACGCCGTCGACGGTGACCTGGCCGACGCCGTCGACGTCCTTCAGGTCCGGTACGACGGTCCGGTCGAGCCGGTCGGCCAGGGCCTGCTGGTCCTGGTCGGAGGTGACGGCGAGGACGACGGTCGGGATGTCGTCCGTCGAGCCCGCGACGACCTGCGGGTCCACGTCGTCCGGGAGCTGGACGCGGGCCCGGTTGACGGCCTGTTGGACGTCGGCGACGAGCTGCGCGGTGTCGTTGCCGTAGTCGAAGGACGCCATGATCACGGCGTTGCCCTCACTGGCCGTGGAGGTGACGCCGCTGATGGCGTCCACGGCTTCGAGGTTGTCCTCGATGGGCTCGACGACCTGCTTCTCGACGACGTCGGGGGAGGCGCCCTGGTAGGGGGCGATCACCGACACCACCGGCAGTTCGATGGTGGGGAGGAGTTGCTGCTTCAGCTGCGGGATCGCGATCGCGCCGAACGCGAGCGCGATGATGGACATCAGGCCTATCAGGGCCCGTTGCGCGAGGCTGAATCTCGACAGCCAGGACATGGGTCAGGGATCTCTCTTCTGTGAGCGGCAGAAGTTCAGGAACGGCCGCACAGATGAGCGGCCGCCCCTACACCCTGAGCCATGCGAGGCGGGTGATCCGTAGCCCCCAGGTCCATTTCCTTATGCGGCTCATACTCCGGGCGCAGTACGGGAGGGTCGAGATCACTCCACCCTTGGACGTACCAGCCCCGACTCGTACGCGGTCACCACGAGCTGCGCCCGGTCCCGGGCGCCCAGCTTGGCCATGGCCCGGTTGACGTGCGTCTTCACCGTGAGCGGGCTGACTTCGAGCCGCTCGGCGATCTCGTCGTTGGAGTGTCCCCCCGCGACCTGGACCAGGACCTCGCGCTCCCGCACGGTGAGCGCGGCCAGGCGTTCCGCGCGGGCGGGGTCCCGCTCGTCGTCCCCCGCGTCGCCCTGCGCGAGGAACCGGGCGATGAGGCCCTTCGTCGCGGCCGGGGACAGCAGTGCCTCGCCGCCCGCCGCGACCCGGATCGCGCTGAGGAGTTCCTCGGGCTCGGAACCCTTGCCGAGGAAGCCGGAGGCACCCGCGCGCAGCGACTGCACGACGTAGTCGTCGACCTCGAAGGTCGTCAGGATGACCACCCGGACATGGGCGAGCGACGGGTCGGCGCTGATCATGCGGGTGGCCGCGAGACCGTCGGTGCCCGGCATCCGGATGTCCATCAGGACGACGTCGGCCCGCTCCTCCTTGGTCAGCCGCACCGCCTCCGCGCCGTCGGACGCCTCGCCCACGACCTCCATGTCGGGCTCGGAGTCGACGAGCACCCGGAAGGCGCTGCGCAGCAGGGCCTGGTCGTCGGCGAGCAGGACGCGGATGGTCATACGGATTCCCCCGGCTTTCCGGTGACGGTTGTGCGGGTCTTGATCGGCAGGATCGCATGGACGCGGAAGCCGCCTCCGTAGCGGGGACCGGTGGTGAGGGTGCCGCGCAGGGCGGTGACGCGCTCGCGCATGCCGA
The DNA here is from genome assembly GCF_056820935.1 of Streptomyces sp. Q2. NCBI lineage: Bacteria > Bacillati > Actinomycetota > Actinomycetes > Kitasatosporales > Streptomycetaceae > Streptomyces > Streptomyces sp. Q2. Next base: position 83,430 of record NZ_JBXEJE010000041.1, read on the forward strand.
GCAGGCCGTGGCCGCCGACGGTCTCGGGGTCCTGTTCCTCGCCGGCGCCGTTGTCGAGGACGGTGATCTCGATGTTCGGTCCCACGCGTACGACGCTGACCTCGGCCTTGGCCTCGTTCCCGGCGTGCTTCTGCACGTTGGTGAGGGCTTCCTGGATGACGCGGTAGGCGGCCAGGTCGACGGCGGCGGGCAGGGTCGTCCCCTGGTCCGCACGGGCCACCTCGACGTGCAGCCCCGCGCTGCGGAAGGTGCCGACGAGTTCGTCGAGCCGGGCCAGGCCGGGGGCGGGTTCGGTCGGTGCCTCCGGGTCGCCGGACTGGCGCAGCAGCCCGACGGTGGCGCGCAGTTCGTTCAGCGCGGAGCGGCTCGCCTCCCGTACGTGGGCCAGGGCCTCCTTGGCCTGGTCGGGCCGCTTGTCCATGACGTGGGCGGCAACCCCGGCCTGGACGTTGACCAGGGCGATGTGGTGGGCGACGACGTCGTGCAGGTCGCGGGCGATGCGCAGGCGTTCCTCGGCGACCCGGCGGCGGGCCTCCTCCTCGCGGGTGCGCTCGGCCCGCTCGGCGCGCTCCCTGATGGCGTGGATGAAGGCGCGGCGGCTGCGGACGGCGTCGCCCGCGGTGGCGCCGATGCCGGTCCAGGCGAAGATCGCGAGGTTCTCCTGGGCGTACCACGGCAGGGGGCCTGCGAGCATGGATGCGCCGGTGAGGACGGTCATGGTGAGCAGGCCGACGCGCCAGGTGGTGGGGCGGTCGGTGGTGGCGGCGACGGTGTAGAGGGCGATGACCGCTGACATGGCGACGGGGGCGCGGGGGTCGCTGGCGACGGCCGCGACGAGGGAGACGGTACCGGTGAGGGCGAGCACCGTCATGGGGGCGCGGCGGCGGAAGACCAGCGCGGCGGCGCCGAGGACGATGAGGACCAGGCCGAGGGGGTCGGGCGTACGGAAGCCCCAGCTGACGTGGCGCTCCCCGTGCGGGTCCACGAACGAGCCCGCCACCATGCAGACGAGTACGCCGGCCGCCAGGGCCGCGTCCAGCGCCATGGGGTGCGCTTTGAGGTGACGCCGGGCGCGCTCGAGGGTGTTCACGTCCGCCAACGGTACGGGGGCTCCGGGGGCGGCGGAACGGGGGCCACCGGTACGTTCCCTGTCACCTCACCCCGGGATCAGCCCGTCGTCGCTCAGCATCTCCCGTACCTCCTCCAGCGTCGCGTCCGGCGACGGGAGGATGAGTTCGGACGGTTCCAGGGAGTCGTCGGGCAGGGGTTCGCCCAGTTCGCGGACCTTGGACAGCAGGGCTTCCAGGGTCCGGCGGAAGCCTGGCCCGTCGCCGTTCTCCATCTCGGTCAGGAGTTCGTCGTCCAGCTTGCTCAGCTCGGTGAGGTGGCCGTCCGCCAGCCTCACCTGCCCCTCCCCCATGATCCGTACGATCATGTCGCCCTCCTCGGCGTGGGCCCGGCCGGGTTTACTGCTTGTCGAAGCGCGGGGTGTCCTGCGACTGCTGCTGGGACTGCTGCTGGCTCGTGCCACCTTCGATGGCCTGCTGGGACGACGTGCCGCCGGCCAGCTCCGCCTTCATGCGCTGCAGTTCCAGCTCCACGTCCGTACCACCCGAGAGCCGGTCCAGCTCGGCCTGGATGTCGTCCTTGTGCATGCCGGACTGGTCGTCGAGCGCGCCGGAGGCCAGCAGTTCGTCGATGGCTCCCGCCCTCGCCTGGAGCTGGGCCGTCTTGTCCTCCGCCCGCTGAATCGCCAGGCCGACGTCGCCCATCTCCTCGGAGATGCCGGAGAACGCCTCGCCGATGCGGGTCTGGGCCTGGGCCGCGGTGTACGTGGCCTTGATCGTCTCCTTCTTGGTGCGGAAGGCGTCGACCTTGGCCTGGAGCCGCTGGGCCGCCAGGGTGAGCTTCTCCTCCTCGCCCTGGAGCGTGGAGTGCTGGGTCTCCAGGTCCGTCACCTGCTGCTGGAGCGCGGCGCGGCGGGACAGCGCCTCGCGGGCGAGGTCCTCACGGCCCAGCGCGAGCGCCTTGCGGCCCTGGTCCTCGAGCTTGGAGGACTGGGACTGCAGCTGGTTCAGCTGGAGTTCCAGGCGCTTGCGCGAGGTCGCCACGTCGGCGACTCCGCGGCGCACCTTCTGCAACAGCTCCAGCTGCTTCTGGTACGAGTAATCGAGGGTTTCGCGCGGGTCCTCGGCCCTGTCCAGGGCCTTGTTCGCCTTCGCGCGGAAGATCATCCCCATACGCTTCATGACACCGCTCATGGGCTTCGCGCGCCCCCTTCTGACGACTTACAGCTCCAGCTCTGCGACAGAACCCACAGTACGGGCCCTGCATCCATTACCGCACTGTTCGGGGACGGATGCGCTCATCCCCAAGGACGACTGACCAAGGCCCTGCTCCGGCCTAAGGAGTAGGTGACCTTCAGGGTGAGCAGAGGTTCACCCGGTGTCCGCGTCCCTTCTGTCCCCCTAGAGACGACCGGTGTTGCCGGATCGTTCCCCACCGGGCTGGGGTCCATGCCCCCGCACCCCGTACCCTTGGGTTTTGTGTTCCGTAGCCGCGCCAAGGATGAGAAGGCACCGGCCGCCGACAAGGCGCCGCTGACCGACTCCAAGCAGACCCGTGACCCGCAGGCCAAGAAGGGTCGCCCCACTCCCAAGCGGAGTGAGGCCCAGACCCAGCGCCGCAGCGTGGCCACCACGCCGTCGTCGCGCAAGGAGGCCTCCAAGCGTCAGCGCGACGAGCGACGTGCGCAGATGGAGAGGCAGCGCCAGGCGCTCGCCGGCGGTGACGAGCGGTACCTTCCCGCGCGTGACAAGGGCCCGGTGCGCAAGTTCGCCCGCGACTTCATCGACTCGCGGTTCAACATCGCCGAGTTCTTCCTGCCGATGGCCGTGGTCATCCTCGTGCTGAGCATGGTGCGGGTGGGCGCGCTGCAGAGCATCGCGCTGCTGCTGTGGCTGGTCGTGATCGTGCTGATCGTGCTCGACTCGGTCCTCAGCGGGTTCCGCCTGAAGAAGCGGCTGGCCGAGCGCTTCCCGGACGCGAACAAGCGCGGTGCCGTCGCCTACGCGCTGATGCGCTCCCTCCAGATGCGCCGGCTCCGGCTGCCGAAGCCGCAGGTCAAGCGCGGAGAGCGGCCCTGAGCACTACGCCGTTCACCGGGGGCGCGGAGGCCTGGCTCGACAAGCTGGGTGGACTGCGGGACGTCGTACGACAGGAGCTGGTGGCCCGGCAGCTCGACGAGCAGATAGTCGGGCGGTTCCCGGTGGGGCAGCGCCTGCGGGTGCTCGACGTGGGGATGGGCCAGGGCACGCAGGCGTTGCGGCTGGCCCGGGCCGGGCACCAGGTCACCGGCGTCGAGCAGGACAGCACCATGATCGCCGCCGCCCGGGAGGCTCTGGCCGCCGAGCCGGAGGGGATCCGGGAGCGGGTACGGCTGGTCCAGAGCGACGGCCGGGACACCGGGGTGCACTTCCTGCCGGGCAGCTTCGACGTCGTGCTGTGCCACGGCGTGCTGATGTACGTCGAGGAGCCGGATCCCCTGCTGGCGGGACTGGCCCGGATGCTCGCCCAGGGCGGGCTGCTGTCGCTGCTCGTGCGCAACGCGGACGCGCTGGCCATGCGGCCGGGGCTGGCGGGCGACTGGGCCGGGGCGCTGGCCGCCTTCGACACCACCGCGTACACGAACCGTCTCGGCCTCGACGTACGCGCCGACCGCCTGGCGACCCTGACCGCGACCCTCGCGGGCATCGGGGCACCGCTGCAGGCCTGGTACGGCGTCCGAGTGTTCACCGACACCGCGACGGACGGGGCGGGGATGCCGGACGACGTCGAGACGCTGCTGACGGTCGAGGAGCGGGCCGGGCGGACGGATCCCTACCGGGGAGTCGCGGCGCTGCTGCACCTGTGCGGGGTGCGGGGCTGACCCACGAACCGGATGGACGACGAGGAGGGGCGGCCGGGGATCCGGCCGCCCCTTCCGGCTACGCCTCCTGGGCGTGCAGGCTCATCGGACCGTAGATCTTCGTACCGTCCTCGAACAGGTGCACTTGGTCCGCGCCGCCTTCGAGGAGTTCCTTCCAGTACTCCCCGATCCACGACTCGGCGTCCCCCTGCGTGGTGAACTCCTCCGGCACCACCGCGGGCTGTACCTCGCTGCCGTCGGACTTCTCGAACCGCCACGTCCATGCCGCCATGTACGCCTCCCTGATGTGAGCACATTGCACAGCGGGAGCCGGATCTTGGTCCGGCTCCTCCCCGCAGCCTATTCGCTCCGCTGGGTGAGCTGTTGTCGGAGTGCGGGTCGTGGTCGCGGCGCGGGTTTCTTGTGGCCGGCCGCGCGGTTCCCCGCGCCCCTGAGGGGCGTCCCGGTCGCGCAGGTCCAGCGGCGACCGGCGAGAATCGGGCTGTGGACGTTACTTTGCTCGGCACCGGCGGCCCCGCGGGGCTCCCTCACCCCGACTGTCCCTGTGCTGCCTGCGCGGCCGCGCTCGGTGTGGATGCCCGGGCGGCGACCTCGTTGCTCGTGGACGGGGCGCTGCTGCTCGATCTGACCCCGGGGGCGGTGTTCGCGGCGGCGCGGGCGGGGCGTTCGCTGGGCGGCGTGGCGCAGGTGCTGCTGTCGCATCCGCACGACGGGCCGGCTGTCGAGGTGCCGGCCGGGCTGCCGCAACCCGGACGGGTGCCGGACGGACGGGAGTTGACCCTGCTGACGGGGCATCGGGTGCGGGCGGTGGCGATGGACGCGCCGGGGACCGGGTACGCGGTGACCGGCCCCGACGGGCAGCGGCTGCTGTACCTGCCGCCCGCAGGCGCGCCGGCCGGGCTGGAGCAGGGGTCCGTCGAGACGTACGACATGGTGCTCGCCGACGTCGTGGGGCGGCCGGACGCGCTCGCCAAGCTGCGGGCGGTGGGGGCGCTCGGGCCCACGACGGACGTCGTCGCCGTCCATCTCGACCACCACGTGCCGCCGGGCGCCGAGTTGGGGCGGCGGCTCGCCGCGGCCGGGGCGCGGGCCGTGCCGGACGGGACGACGCTGACGGTCGGCGCCTCCGAGGACGTCCCGGACGTGCCGCGGCGGACGCTGGTGCTGGGCGGTGCGCGGTCCGGGAAGTCGGTGGAGGCCGAACGGCGCCTGGAGGCCTTTCCGGATGTGCTGTACGTCGCGACCGGGGGGTCCCGGAACGGGGACGGCGAGTGGGCCGCGCGGGTCACCACGCACCGGGAGCGGCGGCCGGGCTCGTGGCGTACGGCCGAGACGTGCGACCTGGTGCCCCTGCTGAAGGACGACGGGCCGCCGCTGCTCATCGACTGTCTGTCCCTGTGGCTGACGGACGCCATGGACGCCGTCGGGGCGTGGGACGACGCGGAGTGGGCCGACGGCGGGGAGCGGGCGCTGCGGGCGCGGGTGCGGGACGTGACGGAGGCGGTGCGGACCACGCGCCGGACCGTCGTCGCGGTGTCGAACGAGGTCGGCTCGGGCATCGTGCCGGCCACCGCCTCCGGACGGCGCTACCGGGACGAGCTCGGACGCCTCAACGCGGCGTTCGCCGCCGAGTGCGAGCAGGTCCTGCTGGTCGTGGCGGGCCAGGCACTGGTACTGCGGGGCTGACCTGGTCCTTGCGGGCGATCACGCGGTACGCGTTCGAGAAGCGGGTGCGGCGCAGGACGGGGGCCAGGGCGTGGTCCGTCGCCTCGGCCGCGGCCAGCAGGGGCGTGGTCAGCCACGGGGGCAGGGACCTGGGCAGGACCTGGGACAGCGCTGACGACAGGTCGTGGGGGACGTGCGCCGCGTGGCGGTCCGTCGTGATGATCGTGCAGCCCTGGGACTCCAGTTCCGCGCAGAGGTCGTCCAGGGCCGTCAAGGGCGGGTCCCCGGGCCGGGGACGGGCGTGCCACCGCTTGCCCAGGAGTCTCGCGAACGCGCAGTGCGGGTCCGGGAGTTCGAGGAGAAGGTGGCCGCCGGGGCGGAGCACGGTCAGGGCGGCGCGGAGTTCCGCGTGCGGGTTCGGGCTGTGCGGCAGGTGGTGGAGCAGGCTGACCACGTCGTAGCGGGCGCGGAGACGGGCGGTGATCTGCGGGTCCGTCAACTGACCGAGGTGGGCCTCCTCGACGCGTTCCGCCCGACGGGCCCACTCGACTCGGGGCGTGGCGTCCAGGCCGTCGAAGGACGTGTAGGGGAAGACCTTCCGGGCGGTCTCGGGGAAGAGGGCCTCACCCGTGCCCACGTCCAGCCAGCTCTCCGGTTCGGGGAACCGCAGCATGGCCCGGGCGGTGGACCGCAGGCGCCGTACGGAGGGTGCGGGGGGTGCTGACATGGCGGCTCCCGGAGACGTGCGACATTCCGCTGCAAACCGGAACGTATGGGATGCCGATCTTGAGTGCAACGACGTCGCTCGGTCGTCGTGGTGATGTGGCGCCGCCGTGTTCGATCAGGGCCGGTACTGTTCGGCGAATGAGCTCGCTTAATCTCGACGACTTCACCGATCTGATCGAGCGCCCCGACGGCGGGGTGCGCCGCGACGCCGAGGCGCGCCGGGAGCGTCAGATCGTGCCGCCCGGAGCGCTGGGACGGCTGGACGAACTGGGTGAGTGGCTGGCCGCGGCGCAGTCGGCCGTGCCGGTGCGGCCGATCGAACGGCCGCGGGTCGTCCTGTTCGCCGGTGACCACGGCATCGCCGAACTGGGCGTCTCGGCGCGGCCCGCGGGCAGCGCCGCCGCGTTGGTCCGCGAGGTCGTGGAGGGCGGCCGGCCCGCGTCGGTGCTCGCCAGGCGGCTCGGCGTGCCGGTGCGGGTGATCGACATGGCGCTGGACTGCGATCCGCAGACGCTGCCGGGGGATGTCGCCGGGCACCGGGTGCGGCGCGGCAGCGGCCGGATCGACGTCGAGGACGCGCTCACGCTGGAGGAGGCCGAGGCCGCCTTCCGGGCAGGGATCGCCGTCGCCGACGAGGAGGCCGACTCCGGTACGGATCTGGTCGTGCTCGGCGATGTGAGCGTGGGCGGGACCACGGCGGCGGGCACGCTGATCGCCGCGCTGTGCGGGACCGACGCGTCCGTCGTGACCGGGCGGGGCGGGCAGGCGATCGACGACCTGGCGTGGATGCGCAAGTGCGCGGCGATCCGGGACGCGCTCAGGCGGGCCCGGCCGGTGCTCGGGGACCAGTTGCAGCTGCTGGCGACGGTGGGCGGGGCCGACCTCGCCGCGCTCACGGGCTTCCTGCTGCAGAGTGCGGTGCGGAAGATGCCGGTGATCCTGGACGGCGTCGTGGTGGCCGCCTGTGCGCTGGTGGGGCAGCGGATCGCGTTCCGGGCTCCGGACTGGTGGCTGGCCGGGCAGAACAGCGGGGAGCCGGGCCAGGCGAAGGCGCTGGACCGGATGGCCCTGGAGCCGCTGCTCGACCACGGGGTCACGGTCGGGGAAGGGGCGGGGGCGCTGCTGGCGCTGCCCCTGGTGCAGGCCGCGGCGGCACTGGCCGCCGAGCTGCCGGAGAAGCCGGTCGCTCCCGAGGAGCCGGAAGTTTCCGAGGACATGGTGGATTCCGAGAACACGGCGCTTTCCGACGACACGGTGGTTTCCCAGGAGCCGGCGGAACACGAGGAGCCGGCCAAGTCCGAGGAGCCGGCGGGTTCCGAGGAGCCCGAGAAGGAGTAGGCGTCGGGGCGCCGGTCCGGCGCGGCCGGACTGCGCCGTAGGGGCGGAAGGGAGACGGGCGACGGCGCCCATGTGATCCCGCGTCAACGGGATATGCCCGAACTTCCGTGGAACGTGTCCAGCCCTCGGCCCGTCCGGGCACGGCGAACCGGCAGGCGACGGTGGTCCCGCGGTCGACCGCGGCCTCCTCCTCAGTGCGGTGTGCATTTCCCCGGGGCAGGACGTGATGCGCGGTCATCGACCCGCTGCGCCGGTCGCACGAGATCGAGATCACTCGGGCCTGTCTCAACTTCGCGATGTTCCGGTCGGTCTTCGAACGTGGTGCACGCCTCGGCGCCGGGCCGGTGCCGAGGCTGTGGCGCTCGCTGCCCGGCTCCTCCTCCCGATGGCGGCAGATCGAGTCGCCGTACCGCGCCGAGGGGTCGATGAAGACCGCCGGAACGGAGATGAGGGACCGCCCGATGAACACGCTCGCCCGCTGGGCACGCGCCGAAGGCGAGCTGCTGTACGTCTGCGTGCGCGAGCCGCTTCTCCGGCGCGGGTGGCGGGCGGTCCCCATGACGCTGGGGGCCGTCTGCCTGACGGCGGCCCTGCATGTCGTGCACAACCAGTCGTGGGGCTATCAGTTCGTGCAGAACGCCGGCGGCGTCCGCGCCCAGGACCCGCTCTGGCTCGCCCTCCTGCGTACCCCCCTGTCTCTGTTCGTGCCCGCCCTGGATCTGCCCGTCTGGGGTGCCCTGGTGCAGATCCTGCTGGTGTTCGGGATCGCGGAGATCTGCCTGGGCCGGTGGCGGACGCTCACCCTGGCGTACACCGCCACGCTCGCCGGCACGCTGTACGCGCGCGTGGGTGTCTCGCTGGGCCCGGGCAGCCCGCTGGGTCTGCCCGGTTCGGACGCACATGTGGTGGACACCGGCCCGTCGGCGGCCGTGGTGGGCCTGGCCGTGTTCGTCGGATGGCGCTACGGGGCGTACGTCACCGCGGGTGCGGTGAGCGCGGCGATGGTGGTCGAGGTGACGCTGAAGCAGAACCTGGCCGGCAAGGAGCACCTGGCGGCGATCGCGGCGGTGCTGGTGCTGTGCGGGGTGTCGGCGCTGCGTCACCGGCGTTCGAGGGCGCGGGCCGGCGCCGGGTCGGGCTTGCCGCCGATCAGGTCCTGAAGCCTGCGCTGGGGACCCGCCCAGCGGCGGTCGTGACGGTAGGCACGCAGGCGGGCGCGGGCACGGGCGCGTGGGCGGCTGCGGTAGAAGCGCTTGGCCCAGGGGGAGCCGGGGCGGGCCAGCCGGATGGTGCCGACGAGGGCGATGAGGGGGACGATCACCCCGAAGATCGCGGTGCGGGCCTTGCCCTTGGCCAGGGCGAGGAGGGAGAAGAGGAAGTTCACGGCCACGCTCACGATGACGGAGCCGCGGTCCTGGAGCTCGTCCTCGTCGAGGTCGTTGACCCCGAAGGGCACGAATCCGCACAGGACCAGGCCGACCAGGGCCGCCGTGAGCACCACGACCTCGACGCTCTTGCGTCCCGCCTCGGTCCAGTAGACGTCGTCGAGGTGCAGGATCAGTGCGAACTCGTCGAGGACCAGGCCCGCGCCGATGCCGAAGACGACCGCGAAGGCGGCCGAGCCGAAGCCGTGCCGGTTGCTGGCGACCGCGCCGAAGCCGCCGAGGACGGTGAGGACGATTCCGGGGACCACGTGGTGGATGTGCACTCCCCCGGCGCTGACGTTGCCGAAGGGCCCCTTACCGGCCCGGATCATACGGGTGACGACACGGGTGATCAGGAACGTGAGCACGAACGCGGTGAGGGCGCAGAGCAGCGGCAGCTTGCCCGGTTCGATGATGTTCCGCTCAAGCCAATGTCCCATATGCGCACTTTATCCATGGGTGCCCCGGGCGCTCTCTCGACCGCCGGGTAACCTGCGCCGGTGTCCACGACCTCCTCGTCCTCCTCCTGGCCGGACGGCCTCCGCTTCGCCTTCGGCACCCTCACGGCGCTCCCGGTCAAGGTGACCCGCTGGGACCGGGAGGCCGCGCGCGGCGGCATGCTCTGCGCCCCGGCGGCAGGGCTGGCGGTCGGCGCCTGTGCGGCCGCGCTCGGCCTGTTCCTGCTGCTCCTGGGCGCGGGCCCGCTGCTCGCCGCCGTCGCCTCCGCCGCCGTACCCGCCGCGCTCACCCGGGGACTGCACCTGGACGGGCTCGCGGACACCGCCGACGGGCTGGGCAGCGGCAAGCCCGCCGAGGACGCGCTGCGGATCATGAAGCAGTCGGACATCGGGCCGTTCGGCGTCATCACCCTCGTCTTCGTCCTGTTCGCCCAGGTGGCCGCACTGTCGCAGCTCTACGCCGGCTCGTGGGCCCGGGGCGCCCTCGCCGCCGTCGTCTCGGCGACCGCCGCCCGCCTGGCCCTCACCCTGGCCGCCCGCACCGGGGTGCCGGCCGCCCGGCCGGAGGGGCTGGGGGCCGCGGTGGCGGGGGTGGTGCCGGTACGGGGTGCGGTGATCGCCGCCGCCGCCGTCACGCTGGCGTCGGCTGTCGCCGGGGGCGTGTTCGGGCCGTACGACGCCGTCCGTACGGCCCTCGCGGTCCTCGCCGCCCTCGCCGTCGCCGAAGTCCTTCTGCGGCACTGCGTCCGGCGGTTCGGCGGGGTGACCGGTGACGTGTTCGGCGGGCTCGCGGAGACGGCGGCCACGGCGGCGCTCGTGGTGCTGGCCCTGGGGCGCTAGCAGGCCCGGCGCCACGCCCCCAGGTCGTACTTCTTGAGCATCGAACTCAGCTTCAGGGCGCGGGAGTCGGAGCAGAAGCGGCGGGTGGGGAGCTCGTACTCGACGTGGAAGACGGCCTTGCCCGCCGCGATGAAGGGTTTCAGGTCGGCGCACTCGTCGTACTGGGCGCACTGTTCGTTGACCGCGAAGTCGAAGTCGTCCACCAGTTGCGGGATCTGGTCCAGGTCGTTCTTCAGGCCCACGGCCATGCCTCGGTCGTGGGCGAGTTCGGCGATCAGCCGGTTGTAGCGGAGCTGGTGGGATGCCTTCAGGGGGAAGCCGGTGCGGTTGCGGTAGCCGTCCATGTTGTCGGGCTCGACCGCGTCGAAGCCCTTCTCGCGGCACATGTCGATGCGGGCCGCCATCAGGGGTTCCAGGACGTCGGTGCGGCGGATGTCGAGCCAGCGCTCGCCCTCCCACCCGTTGCCGCGGCCCAGCACCGACGGGGGGAACTTCTTCGCGTCGGGGCGCCAGTCCTCCCAGGCACCCGTCGAGAGGTAGCAGATCACCTTGCGGTCCTCGCGGTGCAGCGCGGCGACGGTCGCCCTGGACTGGTCGAAGCCGTCGATGTCGTAGACGGGCACGTCGACGCTCGTGTCGAGCCGGCCGCTGAGCTGCCACTGCCAGGCCACGCCGGGGCTCGGCCGCCAGCGCTCACCACCCGGCTCGCCGGCGTCGTCGGAAGCGGTCGTGCAGGCCGTCGGCAGCAGAAGCAGGGCGACGAGCAGGAGGGGGCGTCTCACCGGCGGACTCCAGGGTGTGCGGCAACGTACGCCAACGATGATCGCCCGCCCCCGGCACCGTGCCGGTCGGGGTGCGGGGTGCGGGGTGCGGGGTGCGGGGTGCGGGGTGCGGGCCAGGCGTACGCTCGCCGGAACCAGGTGAGTGTGACTCGGCTCACCGGGGTGGGGGTCAAGAAGTGACCGTGACGCCACGAACAGGTGAACGGCCGCGGGAATGATCGAGAGCGGCCCCGAGCGTAGGCTCATGACGGGTGTTCACCTGTCCAGGTGAAGACCGTGCCGCAGGAGAGATCTAGGGTCGATTGTCGGGCCCGGTCGACCCACCCCTGTTCGGCCACACCAGACTGCAACGGAAGCGAGATTTCACCACCGTGACTGCTCTCACTCTCAGCACCGCCGCGGCGCCCGGTCTGCGGGCCGACGCGATCGTGATCGGTGTTGCCAAGGGCGCTGAGGGCCCGGTCGTCGCACCGGGCGCCGAGGCCGTGGACAAGGCGTACGACGGCAAGCTCGCCGGCGTCCTGGAAACCCTCGGTGCCTCCGGTGCCGAGGGCGAGGTGACGAAGCTGCCCTCGCCGGCCGGCTTCAAGGCGCCGCTCGTGGTGGCGGTGGGCCTGGGCGCCGAGCCCGAAAAGGACTCCGGCTTCGACGCCGAGGCGCTGCGCCGGGCCGCCGGCGTGGCCGCCCGCACCCTCTCCGGCTCCAAGAAGGCCGCGTTCGCGTTGCCGCTCGCGGACGCCGCGGACGCGGGTGTGGTGGCCGAGGGCGTGCTGCTCGGGGCGTACTCCTTCGACACGTACAAGGAGAACGGCCGGAGCGACGCCAAGGCCAAGAACGGCAAGGCGCCGCTCGCCGAGGCCGCGCTGCTCGGCGGCAAGCCCCGCGACCGCGCCTACAAGGCGGCGATCGAGCGTGCCACCGCAGTGGCCGAGGAACTCAACCGCGCGCGCGACCTGATCAACATGCCGCCCAACGACCTCGACCCCGAGGCGTTCGCCGCCGTCGCGCAGACCGCGGCCAAGGAGCACGGCATCAAGGTGCAGGTGCTCGACGAGAAGGCCCTCCTCAAGGGCGGCTACGGCGGCATCCTCGGCGTCGGCGCCGGGTCGGCTGCCGGTCCGCGCCTGGTGAAGCTGTCGTACACCTCCTCGAAGGCGGACAAGCACCTCGCCTTCGTAGGCAAGGGCATCACCTACGACTCGGGCGGCATCTCGCTCAAGCCGGCCGGCCACAACGAGACGATGAAGTGCGACATGAGCGGTGCGGCGGCGGTCTTCGCCGCCGTGGTCGCCGCCGCGCGTCTGGGGCTGGAGGTCAACGTCACCGGCTGGCTGGCGCTCGCCGAGAACATGCCGTCGGGCTCCGCGACCCGGCCCGGTGACGTGCTGCGCATGTACAGCGGCAAGACCGTGGAGGTACTCAACACCGACGCCGAGGGCCGGCTGGTCCTCGCCGACGCGCTGTGGGCGGCCTCCGAGGAGAAGCCGGACGCGATCGTGGACGTGGCGACGCTGACCGGCGCGATGATGCTGGCGCTGGGCAACCGGACGTTCGGGATCATGGCCAACGACGACGCGTTCCGCTCCGCGCTGCACGAGGCCGCCGAGGAGGTCGGCGAGCCGGCGTGGCCGATGCCGCTGCCGGAGCACCTGCGCAAGGGCATGGACTCGTCCACGGCGGACATCGCGAACATGGGAGAGCGGATGGGCGGCGGGCTGGTCGCCGGGCTCTTCCTGCGCGAGTTCGTGGGCGAGGGCATCACCTGGGCGCACCTGGACATCGCCGGACCGGCCTTCAACGAGGGCGGGCCGTTCGGGTACACGCCGAAGGGCGGCACGGGGACGGCTGTGCGGACCTTGGTTCGGCTGGCGGAGCTGACCGCCGCGGGTGACCTG